>DASQXV010000181.1:0-2862 GCA_035639595.1 Thermoplasmata archaeon
GCTCCCCGTGCTGTACGGCGACCGTTTCGTCGCACGCATGGACCCCGAGGTTGACCGCGCGAGCCGGACCTTTACGGTCAAGAACTGGTGGTGGGAAGAAGGCGTGGACCGGGCGGATGGGTCCCTGCTGGACGCCATCGAGGATTGCTTGGCCGCCTTTGCGAGGTACCTGCAGGCGACGGAGATTCGCATAGGTCCGAAGGTCCGGCGCGATCCGGGCCTGGCCAAGGCGATCCGTCGCTAGGTGCGGAGCGAGACTCCGGAGGAACCTTCTTCATGCTGGACCGCGATCGAGGCGGGAGTCCATGAAGCCGACGACCTTCGTCTTGGTCCCTGGCGCCTGGCTCGGGGCATGGGCATGGAAGAAGGTGGTGCCCGGATTGGAGAGACGCGGTCACTCCGCCGTCCCCGTGACGTTGACCGGCATGGGCGACCGGGTCCATTTGGCGTCCAAGGACCTGGGCATCGAGATCGCCATCCGGGACGTCCTGAACACGATCGAGTACAACGATCTGGAGGACGTCGTGCTCGTAGGTCACAGCTTTGCAGGAAAGGTCGTGGCGGCGGTAGCCGACCGCGCCCCCGACGCGGTCCGGAGGCTCCTCTACCTCGATGCCGTGAGGCCGGACAAGGTGAGGACCCCGCAGGCCGCCTTCGACCCGGCTCGCGAGTTCGGACCCCCGCCCCCGGGCACCCACGGGGTCCCCCTGACGGCGCAGATCATCGACAACATCGGGAAGGATGTCCAAGGCGAGGACCGCGAATGGATGCTGGCGAAGGCAACTCCCTGGCCGCTGAACTATGCCAAAGATCCGATTACCCTCTCGAGCAACTTCGACGGCGCAAGGAGCGCGTACATCTTCTGTACCCAGAGCGGCGATCCGGTCGATGAGATCATCCAAGGAAAGTGGGGGAAGCTGGAAGGTCCCTACAAACTCATCGAATCGGGCCACTGGCCGATGATCACGAAGCCCGACGAAACGGTCAAGGCCATCCTCGACTTATCCGGCCGGTGATGGCCGCGCTGGATGGACGAATCCGCCTGTAGCCTGTCGCTCAGCTGTGATCTTTGCCGCCCCGCTAGCCGTTTCTCCTCCTGAGTCGATTCGCGCTCATCGAGGGCGAAGGCCACTGCGGGGAGACGGCACCTTTATCGCCCATGACATTCATCTTGAACGAGCGTACGGGGGAGGGAGTTGCTTTGTCGGCAGTGCCACACTTGCACCGAGACGAGCGATTGATTCGATTTGGTCCTTGGGCCCCGATCCTGATCGTGGTCCTCGTGAACGGATTCTTCCTCGCTGCATTCGTCCTCGCGGCCCCGAGCGTTACCGCGAAAGCCTGGACGCAATCCTCGCCGGAGGACTTCCTCACCGGGAACCTGGTGAACGTCGTCGTGACCCCGGAAGGCGACCTGCAGCTGGCAACGAACGGGAGCGTGTTCGGGAAGGCCGGCGTCGTCGTACCGCATGGATCTCCCGGCGAGGCGGACTCCGTTGCGGCTCGCTACCCATTCGTCCTCTTGGACTCCGATGGGACGTACAAGATGTGGTACTCCGGGCTCACCGACGAACCGCGGAACCGAATGCTCTATGCGACGTCATCGGACGGAATTCATTGGACAAAACACGGCGTCATCATCGATGTGCTCACTCCCCCCTACTATTGGGACAGCGTCGCCGGACAATCGGTCTTGAAGTTCGGTTCGACGTACCATATGTGGTTCGCCGCTGGCTATTGGAGCGGAGGCCCGTTCACGTTCTGGGCTCAAATCTACCACGCGACCTCGACGGACGGCATATCATGGAGCGTCACGGGGGTGGCACTGCCGCGGAATCAGGATTGGGATATCGGAATGACAAGCGCCCCTTGGGTCGTCCAAGACGACGCGGGCGTCTTTTGGCTGTTCTTCTCCGGGTGGGACGGCACGAATACAAGGATTGGCGTCGCGACGTCGGCGAACGGCACGAGCTTCACGCCGTACGCGGGCAACCCAGTCATCGACCTCGGACCGGCCGGTGCATGGGATTCGGCCGACACGACCACGCCCGCCGTGATTCCCGGGTCCCCGTGGACCATGCTTTTCGGCGGCACGGATCGCGCTACAGGGTCGATTGGACTCGCGGTCTCGTCAGACGGGTTCAATTGGACGAAGTTCCCGCTGAACCCGGTCTTCATCCCTGACCCCGCACCTGCGTTCGACTCGACAACCCTCAACGCCCCGATGCCGTTGAATGATCCGTCTGGACCGCGTCTGTATTATGCGGGCGGTGACGGCCCCACAGGCGCGATCGGCCTTTTCATGAACATCACCGCCTACGAGCCGGAGGGAACGTACGAGTCTCGTGTGTTCGATTCGGGCTCGCGGCTTACGACCTGGCAGTCGATTGCCGAGACGGTGCAAGCCCCCTCGACGACCTCTATCTCAGCGGCCCTCCGGACCGGCGATACCGCAACTCCGGATTCCTCTTGGTCTGAATGGGTTCCCGCCGATGCCTCCGGCGTGCCTTCATCCCCCCTCCGCGGACAATACGTCCAGTATCGACTCGCCTTGACTTCCCCGAAGCGCACGGCCACTCCAACGGTCGACGACGTGACCGTTACGTATGCGCCCGATCAAGGTCCCGTCCCGACCAACCTCATTCCGATGGGTCCGGACTGGATTACCGCATCGCCGTTGCGGTGGACACCCTCGGATCCCGAAGGGGACAGCCAATCCGCCTTCGAGGTCCAGGTGAGCCGAGATCCCGGGTTCGCCACGATTAACGTCACGAGCGGGGTGACGGAGTCGAGCGGGACGGAGTGGGAGCCCCCGGCCCTTGCAGACGGAGTTTGGTACTGGCGCGTCCGCCTCTCGGACGG
>DASQXV010000182.1:0-5400 GCA_035639595.1 Thermoplasmata archaeon
CCCGCCACGGGACGGAAACCAACCTCTAATGGCTTAAAACCGCGGGCCTTCCCGTTTCGCGGCGGAGGACGGCCTCAGAACCGAGACTCGGGCCATGGGCCTGCACGTCGGGGACGTCATGCAGATCGAGCCGATCGACTCCCAACGGCTGGCCCTTCCCAAGGACGAGGGGAATCGAGGGACGGAACGAACGCCGACCACCAGATGGCCCTGAAGCTCGGAGAGATCCGGCAGAAGGTCGGCGTGGCCCCGAAAATCGTGAAGAACTAGATGCCGATTTTATCCGTCGGATTCCAAGTGACAAAGCTATTTATGCGGTCCTCCGGTTATCGCGCCGTCAAATGGGATGCACGCATGGAGTCCGCCGCCCCCCATAGGACCTCGTCCCACCGCGGCGACGGCTTCGTCGGCGTGATTTACGGCGACATCGGCACCACCTCGTTCCGCTGTTCCGTGGTCGAGCCCGTGGAGCGGAACGAGTTCGTCCAGGTGCTCCACGAGACCTGCGGGACGGTCTTGGGCCGCGTGGAGGAGATTCAGCGGAAGACAGATCTCTCGTTGGACCGGGCCCAGCTCGTCGGGGAAGGGGAACCCGTCGACGTCGAGGAGCGGGTGTCCGCCCAGGTCAGCGTGATCGGCTATCGGGACGATCGCGGTCTCCTTCAGGTCCCTCGGACTCCGTTCCGCGCGGGAGAACCCGTGCGCCGGGCGGAAACGGACACGATCCAAGAGGTCCTGGGCCTCACGGAGGACAAGAAGCACGGGGCGTATGCCGGCCTCCTGGCCGGCCACGATGTCCCCGTCTACCTGGACATCAACGCGATGGTCCAGAAGCACGTCTCCATCCTCGCCAAGACGGGGGGCGGGAAATCCTACATCGCCGGCGTCCTGATTGAGGAACTGATGAAGCACCGCGTGACCTGCGTGATCGTGGATCCCCACGGCGAATACGGATCCCTGCGGGAAAAGGGCAAGGTCGCCCACGGCGCGTCGCGGTTCCACGTGGAGCCCAGGGCCTACGCCGACCTCATCCAGGTCTTCTCCCCCGACACGAAGATCAACCCCGGCAGCCGTCCCCTCAAGTTCACCCTGAGCAACCTGGACGCCCGGGACATCCTGTCCCTGACCGGCTCCGCAAGGGTCCGGACCCACCTGACCGCCTTGAGGAAGGCGTTGGATCTCCTCCGGCAGGCGACGAAGGACTACACGATTCGGGATATCGTCCGGGTCCTCGAACGCGAGGAGGATCCCCAGAATGCCTCCCTGATCGACGAACTCGAATACCTGAGCGAGGTCGAGATTTTCGCGAAGGAGGGGACGCGGATCGACGAACTCGTGATCAAGGGCAAGACGACGATCATCAACCTCAAAGGGGTGCCTCCGGACATTCAGGAGCTCGTCGTGAACCGACTCGCGACGGCGATGTTCGAGCTGCGGAAACTGGGCCGGATCCCTCCGATGATGCTCGTGGTCGAGGAAGCCCACAACTTCTGTCCGCAGGTCGGTCAGGTCGCGTCGTCGAAGATCTTCCGGACCTTGGCGTCGGAGGGGCGTAAGTTCGGACTCGGCCTCGTCGTCATCACGCAGAGGGCGGCGAAGGTTGACAAGAACGTGTTGAGCCAGTGCAACACGCAGGTCATCCTGAAGGTCACGAACCCGAACGACCTGAAGGCGATCGTCTCGAGCGTCGAGGGCCTGACGACCGCCATGGCGGAGGAGATTTCGCGTCTTCCGATCGGCGTCGCGATCATGACCGGCGGCGGACTCGAGATGCCGCTCATGGTCGAAGTCCGTCCACGAGAGACGCGCCATGGCGGCGAGAGCGTGAAAGTCATCGAGGACTGAATCATTCCGGTCGGAATTCTCTTCGACAGGCGTCAAAGGACCAGTGTGTGCCTGTTGATTATGTATGACCCAATAGGCCTCACTGAAAAACGTGTCCCTCAATAGTCATCGGATGCCCGGAGCGAACCCCGGTTGAGGTCGGTGGATGGTCGCCAGCCTTCGAGTCGGAATCCCTTCGGGCTCGAGGAGGGCGAGCCCGTTCCTACCGTCGGTGGATGCACTCCGGGTCGGGGTCACACGGCCCCCCCGGGTGGCCCTCTACTCGCAGGGCATGGTTGGATTCGGTCACATCCGGCGGAATGCATCGATTGCTCACGCGCTCCGCAATTCCGCGCTCCAACCCTCAATCATGATGATTGCGGAAGCGTGGCAGGCGGGGGGGCTCGTTTTGCCGCCTGGCGTGGACTGCGTGACCCTTCCCGCGGTTCGTCAGGAACCGGACGGCGCCTACAATCCGCGGTTCCTGCCGGACGTGTCCGACGACGAGATCATCGCGCTCCGGACCCGAGTCATCCGTGGAGCGTTGGACGTTTTCGAGCCCGACGTGCTGATTGCAGACTGCCTACCCCTCGGAGTCGCCGGCGAGTTGGGGCCCACGATCGAACGGTTGCGGGATCGGGTGGGCACTCGATTCGTCCTCGGTCTGCGGGACGTGCTCTACGACCGCGAGACCGTGAAGCGCATGTGGGCGAACCGGGATAATCTGGATGCGATTCGGACGTACTACGACGCCGTGTGGATCTATGGCGATCCCAGCGTGTTCGATCCCGTCCGCGAATACGGTCTCACGGAACCGGTCGGAGACAAGGCTCGCTACACAGGGTATCTCGACCAGCGACCGCGCCTTGAATTGGCCAGGGCCTCCGCCCGCCCACTCATGGCGCACGTCCCACCGGGCAAGCTCGTGCTCTGCGTCGTGGGAGGGGGATACGACGGGCAGGCCCTGGCCGACGCGTTCCTCGAAACGGACCTGCCTCCCGGGAGCACCGGACTCCTCCTGACCGGCCCGTTGATGCCGTGGGAGGAACGGCAGCGGGTACGCCAAAAAGCCCAGCGGCACCGTCGGATCCAGGTGCTCGATTTCGTGCCGGACCCGATACATCTGATGGAACGTGCGGATCGGGTGATCTCCATGGGAGGGTACAACACGGTGTGCGAAGAGCTGTCGTTTGACAAGCACGCATTGATCGTGCCCCGCGTCGATCCGGAGCCCGAACAATGGATTCGAGCCCAGCGCCTGCACGATCTCGGTCTCGTTGAAATGCTTCACCCGGACGATCTCAGCGGTCAGGCTCTGACAAACTGGATCGCCCGCGATCTCGGTCCGCCTCCGGACGCCCGAAGCCGTATCGACCTGGACGGTCTCACCCGGATACCCGCGTTGGCGGCGGAGCTGTTGGGTCCGTCGGCCAGCGGGGTGTCCGTCGTCCCATGACCCGGGACAAGGGCCCTCGCACCCGCACCCTTCTCCTGTACTCCCAAGATAGCAAGGGGATGGGTCACATCACCCGGACGTTGACGATCGCCCGACACCTCCTGGCGACGTATCCTAGGTGCGTCGGCTACATCGCGACGGAGTCGCCAATCGCTCGGGAGTTCGCATTGCCGGAACGGTGTGACTATATCAAATTGCCGACCCGCGTCACGGTGGGCGACGAGCCCGAGACGGAAACGGAGGCAGAGGCCGCGAGCCAGCACTTCCACCAGGTCCGCTCTCGGATCCTCCGCGAGACCGTCCTGGGACTGTCCCCGGATCTCGTCCTCGTCGATCACGAGCCGCTCGGCCATAAGGGGGAGTTTCGCGAGGGCCTCTGGGCGCTGAAAGAAGAGAGCCCGTCGACGAAGTTCGTCTTCGGGCTTCGGGACATCATGGACGATCCGCAACGGATTCGGGCGCAGTGGAGGGAACTCGGCGTCTACGACGCCTTCGACCAGCTGTATGATGGAATCGCGGTGTATGGTTCGCGGGCCCTTTACGACGTGGCCGATGCCTATGCCCTCCCGCCCTCCGTCCGGGCAAAGCTTCAGTATTGTGGTTACGTCGTCCGGGAGCCGTCCCGGCTCCGGGGGGACGCCGTGCGCGCCCGATACGGGTTGCCATTGGATGGGCCGCTCGTGGTGGCCACGGCGGGAAGCGGGAGCGATGGCTACCCGGTCCTCGCGGCCGCGCAGTCCGCCATCCGTCGGATGCAGGGCCGGAATCCCGATCTCAACGCGGTCCTCGTGACCGGGCCGTTAATGCCTGCCAATCACCAGGTGGCGCTGCGTTCGAGGGAGACGGCGAGGTGTCGGGTCGTCTCTCGGGCCGACAATCTCGAACTCGTGGCGGCCGCGAATGCGGCCGTAGGCATGGGAGGATACAACAGCGTGTGCGAGGCGCTTGTCGCCGGCACTCCTTTGGTCGTTGTCCCGAGGGCCACGCACAAGGTCGAGCAGCTGATTCGCGCGAAGGCGCTCGCAGAGCACGGGTTGGCGAGGTGGATCCATCCGATGGATCTGGACATCGACAAGCTGGAAGCCGCCTTGGGCTGGGCGCTGACCCGGGATCGGGAGGCCCATGCGCGACTCGTCCGCGATACCATCCCGTCGTTCGACGGCGCAACGCGACTGACCGCCTATCTTTCCCAGTGGCTCGCCGAGGATCGGACGCGTCCCGGACCCGCTCTCAGGCAAGAGCCGTCGATGGTGCAGGCGAGATGATCCTTCCGCCCGAAGGCCTGCGGCGTCCGAAGGCCCAATCGTTCGGGAGCAATGCCCTCCGGTTGCCGGATCGGGCGGAGGTTGGCCGGGGTGCCACGGCCCCGCACCCGAGGTCCTTCGTCGACGACGAGGAGGTGCATCGCCCTGTGTCATCGAGTCAAGAACACGGGGGAATCGATTGGTTGGCGGAGCCTCGATCTGGATGAGCAAGATCTCCCGAAGGAACAGTTGGCCGCCGGCCCTTTCGGAGGAGCCGCCGCAGTCGAACGGCCGTCTCCCGCCCAACGGAGACACCGAGGCCGCCCGGATGGATGGATTTCCCGTCGACACCGATTTTCCCCAACTGACCGTCGCGTGTGACCCGAACGCGATGCTCGAGGTGTTCCGCAAGCATCTCAAACCGGTGCCAGGGAAGGTCTGGCGGATCGAATCGTGCGGCCCGTTTCGATTCCGGTTTCGTCAATCCACGAATCGGTGTGTGCTGCAATACGAACTCCGGATCCAGGGGCCGGACGCGACACGTCCAAGGAGGCAGTGGGTCACCGGCCTCCTCTACGCCGACGACGGCGAAGCGGAGCGGACCTGGCTGGAAATGACGGGTTCCGATGGGCCTCGCGCCGTCCCCGACCACTGGCGGACGTTCGAACCGGCCTGCATCATCCCGGAACTGCATATGCTGGTCCAGGTGTTCCCCTTCGATCGCAGGCTCCCGAACCTGTCGTCGATCCTGGAAGGAAGCGCGATGCGCGATCTCGAATCCCTCCTCTTGGACCGTCTCGGGCCGGGCACCTGGCAGGTCGAGCACCGCACGATCGAGCCGACCCGCTATCGGACCGAGCTGGGAGCCGCTCTCAG
>DASQXV010000183.1:0-3473 GCA_035639595.1 Thermoplasmata archaeon
GAGCATCTCCTCGGGTCCGTCGAAGTGATCAACCGCCTCGACAACCCGTACTCCCTCGCGACCCGGTGCGAGGAGATCGCCCGGATGTACGAGGCCCAGGGACGCGGGGGCGACGCGGCGCCTTGGCGGACCCGGGCCGAGGGGCTGCACGCGCGTCTCCAGGGCCGCGGGACCGGGGCCCCGAGCCCGTCGGACAAACGGCAGAACAATAGTTAAGTACGTCGGACAGGATGACGACGGGTCCGCGTCCCCCCGCGGGCGATGGGATGGGCCTCTTGCACTCGACCCTGAGGCGCCGCATCCGGGCGTTCGTCCCCGCGATCGCCGTCCTGGCCCTCGTCCTCGGGCCCTCCTGGGCGGCCGCGAACGGGCCCGCGGCCCCGGCGCAGGCGATGACGGTGACCGTGGACCTCGACCGCGCCGCGTACCTCACGGGAGACCTCGTGCAGGCCCGAGTGATCGTCTATCGGACGCCGATCCCGGCGAACTACACGTTCGGCTGGGAGGTCCGGGATCCCCTCCTCCGCGTCCTGAACGCGACCTCCCAGGGCAATGAGACGTTCCAGTACCGAATCCCGCTCGACTACCCCGGCGCGTCGATCACGGTCCAGGCGACGGCGGACGACGGGCAAGGCGGCAATGCCTCCGGATCCGAGGCCGCGCGGGTCGACCTCGCGGTGATGGCCCTGCGGCTGGACCGCGGGGATTTCCTCCCGGGGGACACGATCGTCGCCTCGTATTCCGTCCTCTCGAACGTGATCCGCCGCCCGACGTACGACTACGAGGTGGACGACAGCAGCTCGACGATCGTCCGCAGCGGGAACACGAACGCGACGTCGTTCGCCTTCCGGACCCCGATCCCCGCGAGCCCCTCGTATGCGTTCCTCGTGACGGCCCGCGAGGGGGCGAACCGGACCCAGGCCGAGGTGACGATCGATCAGGCGGCCGGGATCCTCCTCGCCGTGTCCTTCGACCGGCCCGCCTACGCGCCCGGAGAGACGATCCGCGCGCACCTTGCGCTCTCGGCCCGCGGCCTGTCGAAGCTCCCCCGGCAGTTCGACTGGCTCCTCACCCTCGGGCCGCCCTTCGGCACGTCCTTCGGGGCCCGGGCGATCACGACGGAGCCCGAGGTCGACCTGTCCCTCCCGATCCCCTCCGGGCTGGGCGGCGGCGACGTCCTCGTGGTCGCGTTCGAGTCGTCCACGGGAGCGAGCCAGTACGTGACCCTCCACATCGGCTCGACGAACCCCCTCTGGTCCACGGAAGTCGGCGGGATCCCCCTGTTCGCGACCCTCCTGGCCCTCCTGTTCCTCCTGATCTTCGTCGCCGTCATCGGACTCTGGCGTCGAATCGCCTCGGTCCCTCCGGCGGCCCCGTTGCTGGGCGTCACGACCTCGGCCCCACCGGCGGAGCCGTCGCCTCCCCCGGCCGCGCCGAGCGCGCCGGGCCCCGCCCCGATGTCCGTCGCCTGTGCCCACTGCGGCCAGCCGATCGAGCTCACGACGAGCCGGCGACCGATCGAGGTCATGTGTCCGTCGTGCGGGGAGACCCAGCTCGTCGGATAGGCACGGCAACCTTCTTGGCCCGCTCCCCCATCCAAGGAGGCGGAGGCGCGTCGTTGACGGACGAATCGGACCTGCTCGCGGCGACCCAGAAGGACGACGTCGGTCGCGCCCGCGAGATCCTGGACCGGAATCCCCTCCTCCTGCGGATGCGCACCCCGAACGGCAGCCTCGTCCTCACCGCCGTGTACCATGGGGCGGCCGGGGTCCTGCGCCTCCTGCTCGAGCGGACTCCGGAGGACGCCCTGACCCTCTACGAGGCCGCGGCGACCGGGAACGCCCGCCGGCTGAAGACGATCCTCGGCCAGTCCCGGGTCCGGGTGAACACCGCGAACCCCGAGGGCTTCACGCCGCTCGCCCTCGCGGCGTTCTTCGGCCACTCGGAGGCGGTGAAGGTGCTCCTGGAATCCGGGGCGGACATCAACCTCCGCGGGCCGAGCCGGTTCGCGAACACGGCCCTCGACGCCGCGGTCGCCGGGGACCACGCGGACGTCGTGCGGATCCTCCTCGCGGCCCACGGGGATCCGAACGTCCGGAGCGAGGGGACCTACACGCCGCTCCACAAGGCCGCCGCCCATGGCAACCTCGAGATCGTGCGGATGCTCGTCAACGGCGGGGCGGATCCGAAGGCGACACGGGATGGCGGCAAGACGCCCCTCGATGACGCGCGCGAGGCCCACCAGGACGCCGTGGTCCGGTGGCTCGATGAGCGGACCCGGTAGCGGCCGTCATGCCCAACTGGGCATAATCGCGGGGGACGCCCTGCAGGGGATCAGCGAGGCTGCATGAACATCCATCGGTGGCCCTCGAGATCCTCGGCACGGTAGAGCCGGCCGAAGGGCGAGTCCTCCGGGGGCGAGAGGATCGTCGCGCCCGCGGACTTTGCGCGAGCGAAGTGGGCGTCGACATCATCCACGACGACGTGCAGTCCGTCGATCACCCAAGGGACCTTGGACCACTTCCGCGCCGCGGCGCAGGTCTTGCGATGCCGCTTGGGACTCTGATAGTCCCGTGTCGGCGTCGCGAGGAAAATCCGGCCGCCAGCGAACTCGAGTTCGGCGTGGCTGACCCTACCGTCCGGCTCTGTCATCCGATTTTGCTCGTGAAATCCGAAGACGCGGACGAGCCACTCGATCGCCGCCGGGCCGTCCTCGTACGCGATCATCGGCGTGATGCGTTGCAATCCATCCGTCGGTTCGCCCATCCGTTCCACCGGGTAGGAAAATCCCGGCCCGAACTTAAAGGACGCGGAGATCCCGAAGCGGTCGAGGAAAATCAGATTCCCTCGAGGACCTTCCCGATGCGGCGCACGCCCTCCGTAATCGTCTCCCTCGACGCCGCGTACGAAATCCGAAGGTGGCCCTCGCCCGCCGCCCCGAAGGCACTCCCCGGGGTCACGGCCACGGAGGTCTCCTTCAGGATCCGCTCGGCCAGGGTCGCGCTGTCCATCGTCGTCTTGACTTTCGGGAAGACGTAGAACGCGCCGTTCGGCCGGTACGTGGACACGCCGTCAATCTGGGCGAGTTCCTTCATCACGAGGTCGCGCCTCGCCCGGAATTCCTTCACCATCGCCTCGAGGGGAGCGGTCGGCCCCGTCAAGGCGGCGACCCCGGCCTTCTGCACGAACGCGGTCGCGCACGTGATCGTGTGCTCCTGGACCTTCGCGATCTCCTTGAACAGGGGCGGAGGCGCGACGAGCCATCCGAGGCGCCATCCGGTCATCGAGAAGGTCTTGGAGAAGCCGTTCACCGTGACGGTTCGGTCGAACATCCCGTCGAGGGACGCGGGAGAAACGTGCTCTCCCTCGTACAGGATCTTCTCGTAGATCTCGTCGCTCACGACAATCAGGTCGTGGTCCGCGGCGAGGTCCGCGAGGGCCTTCGTCTGCGCCCGCGAGTACACGGAACCGCC
>DASQXV010000184.1:0-6143 GCA_035639595.1 Thermoplasmata archaeon
TCCTTGCTCGCTCTCTTCGTGTCCCCCGCAACGACCGCGTAGCCGTCCATGGCGGAGCGATCCGCAATGGGAACGTCGATCGCCGACCGCACGTCCTTGGCCGCGACTCGGTGCAAGGCCTCGGGGAGCGGCACAATCTCCGTCCGCGGGATGGGCCGGACGGCATCAATCGCGATGCGAATTGCCTCGTCGAAGGAAATGAGCCTTTGCAACGGCCGCATCCCATGCCGAACGTGGCCCTCGGACCGGAAACCCTCGGCGGCGGCGCGCCTCATCGTCTCAGGACCCCAATCGCATGTCCCAGCTCGGGCAGGATGAGCTTCTCCATCGCGAGCCGACATGCGTCGGGGGATCCCGGAACGCAGAAGACGAGCCGACCGCGGTAGACCCCCGCGACGGCGCCGGAGAGCATCGCCGCGCTGCCAATCGACGCATAGGAGAGGGATCGGAAGAGTTCCCCGAACCCGGGTAGGATTCTCTCGAACGTGGGGAACAGGGTGGGGATCGTGACATCCCGATTCGCCAGCCCCGTCCCGCCGTTCGTGACGATAGCCTCACAGGTCCCGGACGCTTGCTCGACCGCGTCGAGGATCGCTTTGGGCTCGTCCTTGACGACCGTCGTGAAGAGGACAGGGTGACCCGCTTTTTGGAAGAGATCGCGGATGAGCTTGCCCGAATCATCCGTCTGCGGGGTGCGGCTGTCGGAAATCGTGACCACGCCGCATTTGATCGATGCGGGGGCGTTTTCCTTGTGTTTCTTCGGGACCGCCATCGCAGGCGTCGGAGAGGCCGTGGCGATTCTAAAAGTTCGCGCATACGATGCAACCTTAAACAAGGTTGCTCCGGTCCACCTGCGAGGGACGCGTTCTCGGAGGCCTACATCGCCAGCCCCAGGAAGGGCGCGACGCGATCCACGACCCCGGGATCGTCCAGGGAAGCCGCGAACGCCGGCAGCGAATCGAAGGGTCGCGCGCGCACGATCCGCGCCGCGCGCTTCGCCCCGATCCCTGGGAGGGCGGAGAGGGCCGCGAGCGGCGCGCGGTTCACGTCGAGCGGATACTCGACCGCGGTGAGGGAGCGCTGTCCGTGGCTCACGACGCGCACGTCGACGAACCGGTCCAGCGGGGGATGGTACGGAAGGCCGACGAGGATCGGATACGTCCCGATCTGGCGGCCGTACGTCACCCGGCCGTCTTCCATCTCCAGGAACACGTCGCGGAGCACGGTTCCTTCGGGCACGACCCGACGCAGCATCTCGTGGTCCACGACCGTGCGGACCCTCTCCTTGAACCGGCGGAACTCGCGGTACAAGCCGGTCGGCTCGAATTCCCTCCGGACCGGCCGCACCTGGCGGATGTTGATTCGCCGGATCCACAGATCCTCCTGCAAGAGGCGGCGCAGGAACTCGAGGTTCAGTTCGAACGTCTTCTTCGTCTCGCCGTCCAGGCCTGCGACGAAGTTCAGGCCGGGGAGGAGAGTCGGCATGCCGTTCGCGCCGCGGGCCCGGCCGACCTCGTTCACCATGCGGACCGCCTCGAGGCATCCCTCCGCGTCGATGTTCAGGTTGTTCGCCTCCGTGACCGCGGGATCCGCGGACTCGAGGCCGAACGACAACAGGTTCCCGGGGGATGCGAAGCGCACAAGGTCCCGCATCGTGGCCCTCGCCTCCTCCGGGTGGGCGACCATCATCGCCGGGTCCCCGTTGTCCGTGTGGAGGACCTTCAGGTTCGGCGCCGCGGCCCGGATCCCTTCGAGGAGGGACCGGATCGCGGGCCCGTTGATCCGCGGGGTGGGGGAGGAGCCGAGTCCGATCGCCTGGTAGCTGAAGAAGTCCGCCTGGCCGCCGAGGCGGAAGTTGACGGCCCCGAGCTCCGCGAGGCGTCGGACCTCGGCGAGGACGCCGGACAGCTCCCGGAACTTCGGCTTGCCGTACATCGGTTCGATGCAGAACGAGCACCCTTTGTTCACGTACCGGACGCAGCCCTTCGACGTGTCGAGCTCGACCGTGAGCGGATCCGGGAAGTCGGGATGCTCGCGGACCACGTCCGCGCCGAGGAGGGCCCAGCGGTCCCACTCCTCCAGCGTCTTGTCGCGGTGCGTCCACTCGCCGGTCGTCAGGTGGTCGTACACCGCGGCGTCGAGGTCCCGCAGGGCGATCCAGTCGAACGGCTCGACGAGGGATTCGTCGTAGTACCGGAATCGAGCGAGCGGGCCGCCGAAGACCCGCGGCCCTTCGAAAGCGCTCGCGTGGTGGACGATCTCCCGCTCGCTGATCGGCAGGCTCCGGAGGTACTTCCCCGGGACGATCGGGCCGGAGATCAGGACGAGGAGGTCGCCCTTCAGCGGACGGCCTTTCCGGGCCCCGTCGATCGTGACGTACTCCCACGAGTGGCCCGCGTCGCGGATCGCCCCCGCGACGTACCGCGGATACGGCGAGATGTACGGCGGGACGCCGAAGTTCGACGGCTCGTCGACGTACCCGTCGAGGATCACGACCTTCATGGGTCGCAATCCATGACCGGGGCGCGATAAAAGGGCTTCGCCCCGGCGGCGGCGAACGTCAATCGCAGCGGAGGGAATCTAGTCTTTCCCGCCCCAGCGGCCGACCGTCACGATCATGAAGATCATGAAGATCGTCAAGACCAAGGCGACCACGATCCCCACGACCAGCCCCATCGCGTCCTTGGGAGCGGTCATCGGCGCGCCCGTCAGCGCGATTCCGCCGAGGACGACGTTGCTCCACACCAGCGCGATGACGAAACCGAACGCGGCCCCGAGCGAACTGGCGATCGTCTTCCGCACTTCCCCCATTCCTACACTCTTTGTGGCCATATTGACCCCCATGCGGTTACTCCAAGTTCGTTCATAAAGGGCTACGTTTCACGCTGAGGGCTGGGCTTAAAGGGGAAGGCTCTCGGCGGCCCGAAGAACCTTTAACGCCCTGGCCGGCCTCCCGCCGAATCGGTCGACCGACCCTTGGAACACATCGACGTGACGCTCCGCGACGTCGAGTCCGCCCTTCCGGTCATCCGGGAGGTCGCGTGGTCCACGCCCACCGTCCGCTTCCCCGGAGCCGACGATCCGGTCTGGCTCAAATTGGAGAACCTCCAGCGGTTGGGAGCGTTCAAGATCCGCGGGGTGTGGAACCGAATCGCCCAACTGACGACGGCGGACCGCGAACGCGGGGTCAGCACGATCAGCTCGGGCAACCACGGCCTCGCAGTGGCCTGGGCTGCCCACCGGCTCGGGCTTCCGTGCACCGTGCGCGTCCCGGAAGGGGCGGTGGGCCGGAAGGTCGAGGCGATCCGCGCCCAAGGGGCCGACGTCACGCCCATCGCCCGACCGGAACTCGTGGACGCCCACGAGAACGAGACGTGGCGGTCGTGGCCCACCGCGTTCATCCATCCGTTCGCCCACCCGGCCACGATCGCGGGGCAGGGGACGATCGGTTTGGAGATCGTGCACGACGTCCCGGAGGTCCGGACGGTCCTCGTGCCCGTGGGCGGTGGTGGACTCGTCACGGGCATCGCGACCGCGGTGAAGGGGCTCGTGCCCCAGGCTCATGTCTACGGCGTCCAAGCGGAGGGCGCCGCGCCGCTTCCCGTGGCCTTGCGGACCCATCAATCCCATCGAATCGATCGCCCGAAGACGATCGCGGACGGCATCGGCATCGGGATTATCCTCCCCTCGATGGCCGAGATCCTGGGCCGCGTCCTGGATGGCGCCCTCGTGGTCACGGATACGGAGATCCGGAGCGCCATGCGACGCCTCGCCCTCGAGTCGAAAATCGTCGCCGAACCGGCGGGGGCCGCGGCGTTCGCGGCATGGATCCGCTACCTGGACTCGCTCACGCCGCCGGTCGTCGCCCTCGTCTCTGGCGGGAACGTGGATCCTGGCCTTCTCGCCGAGGTGACGATAGGATGAGCGGTTGGCGGCCCGTCGACTTCACCTTCTCGACGACCCTCACGTCCTCGATGCGCACGCTCGGATACTGCCCCTCCGAATCCTTCTCGATGGACTTCACCATGTCCCACACGGTGAGCAGGGCCACGGCCACCCCGTAGAGGGCCTCCATCTCCACCCCGGTCTTGTACGTCGCCTCCACGGTCGTCGTCACATCGATCCGGTCCTCGCCGAGTTTGAAGGTGACGCTCGACGCGGTGATCGGAATCGGATGGCAGTGAGGCAGGACCTGCCACACGGTCTTCATCGCATGGAGGGCCGCGACCTCCGCGGTCGCGAGCGGATCGCCCTTCTCGACGCGACCGTCTCGGATGGCGCGGATCGTGGAGGGCTTCAGACGGATCGATCCTGCGGCGACCGCGCGCCGCCGGACGTCGGGCTTCGCGCCGATGTCGACCATCTTCGCCATCGCCCTCGGGATGGCCGATGGCGCTATTTCTCCGTCGCGCTCGTCACGTCTTTGTCAAGACCGCGGACCCGTCCGACATCTCCCTCACGCGTGTAGCCTGCGTCCCCCCCTTTTGTCAAGCCGGGGCCTCGGACGCGGCAACCGTTATGTACGATGCCCCCGGCTGAGACGGGAACGCGGGATGCACCGCGAACAAGGAGAAGGGAACGCATGGAACAAGAGCTGAAGAAGCTCGTCGGCGTGACCTTGGTCGTCGTACTCGCGGCGGCCTTGGCCATCTACGCGCTCCGACCCGCGGTCTCCTCGAGCGGCGTCGGAACCCCGCCCGGGCCGGACAAGAAACCGGCCTGCGCCGGCCTCGGCGAGAACCCAGGGACGGCCCACGGGCACGAGAAAGCCGCCTCCGCGACGGAGACGGCGAAGGGCCAAGGACCCAAGGCCGACCTTGAGAGCCACGGCCGCGGTCCGTGCGGCGAACCGAAGGCGGAGAAGCCGGACCAGGCCGACAGGCCGGCCTCGCGCGGACACGCCGCGGACCGACGCGACGCGTGAATCCCCTTAGCCCCGATCGGGGTGAAGGCATGGGGCCTCGGGCCCCGGCCATCTTTTGCGATGCACGCCCTCATCGCCGGCGTCGCGCGGGAGCCCGCGACGAGTCCGCCTTCCAGATCGGCACGATTTCCTTGACCCGATCCATGGCCCACTCGCACGCGGCGAAGGCCTCCGCGCGGTGCGGCGCGGAGACTGCGATCGCGACGGACGGCGCTCCGAGCGCGACCCGACCGAGGCGATGGACGATCGCGATTTCGAGGACCCCGAACTTCGCCCTCGCCTCGTCCCGGATCTGTTCCATTTGTTTGAGGGCCATGGGCCGGTACACTTCGTAGTCCAGGGCCCGCACTCCCGGATCCGATCGCACGGTCCCGAGGAACAGGACGACCGCGCCCGCGTCCGGGCGCCGGACGGAGTCGAGGACCGCGTCGATGTCGATCGCCCCGCGACGAACCTCGATGGGGCCGGAGCCCCCGCTCACGGGGGGCATCAGCGCGACCTCGTCGCCCTCCCGGAGGGAAACGTCCGGCGCGGCGAAGGACTCGTTCACCGCGACGAGCATCGAGTCCCGGTGCGCTCGGAGCCGCGGATACTTCGCGAGGACCTGGTCCACGAGTTCTCCCGTCGTCGCCCCGTCCCGGAGGGACCAAGGGAGCTGCCCCGAACCGACGATCTCGCGGTACGTCGCGAAGAACCGCAGGCGGACGCGCATGGGCCGTTTCCAATGGGGCGCGGAACCCTAAAGGGCTTCGCCTCAGTCCGGCATCGCGCGGGCGAGGATCTCCCCACGGCGGCGGCGGATCTCCGCGGTGAGCCGCTCGACGTAGGCGTCGAAGGCTTCCTCCAGGCGACGACGGGCGCCCTCCGAGCGTCCGCGGCCGAGGTAGCGGAAGACCTGGACCCGGCGGCCCCCGCGATCCTCGTATTGCCAGAAGTACAGGTAGGGCCTCCCGCGGATCTCCTTCGTTGTCACGCCACATCCGAGCTGCATGCCCGACGCATCGCGTTAACCTTATTTAAGGTTGCTGCGGGGATGGCCGAACGCTGGCCCTGACGGCCCCACCCCTCGACTTCCACTGGAAAGGGTTTATGCCGGGCCCCTCCCGTCGCGGCCTCGATGGACGTCTTGCTCGTCTCCCTCCACCCCGACGTGGCCGAGATGTCCGCGCTCCTGGCCTCCGCGGGGCACCGGATCCTCGGGACGATCGTCCAGCGGCGG
>DASQXV010000185.1:0-5681 GCA_035639595.1 Thermoplasmata archaeon
AGCAACGGATCCACCGACGTCAGCATGGAGGCGTTGACGTTCGCTTCGTACCCACCCGTGGAATCGTTGCCGGCCCAGAACGCGGGGCGCCCGCTCCAGAAGGCGGGCCGGCCCGTCGCGTTCACGATGTGCCAACCGCCGCCCGGCAGGAACGGCCATGTGCCCGGGTAGGGACCCGACGCGGCGAGGGTCGGAGATTGCGCCGCGCGGTAGGAGAAGCCGGAGTACAGCGCGTCCGCGAGGTCGGACGTCGCGAGAGGGACGCTCCCGTCCGCCGTCGAATTCGCTTGGAACAGGAAACGGATCTCCACATCCGCGTTCGTGGCCTGGGTCGTGTTCGCGAGCCCGGTCGTGCTGCGGACGAAGGACGCGGCCTCGTCCGCCACCTTGTCCCGCAGGTCGAACGGATAGAGCTGCAAGTACTGCGCCGTCGTCCCGCGGCCCGCGGCCTCGAGCCGCTCCTCCAGGAGGTTCGTGTAGACGACCCCTTCCGCGGCGTCGAGCCGTCCGTCCTGGTTCCCGTTCGTCCCGGTCCCCCCGGAAGGGAAGCCGCGCGGAATCGTCCGGTACGTGTCGAACAAGTGGAGGATCTTCCCGCGTAGGTCCGTGGCCTTGTCCCCGCTCAGGGTCCACGTGACATGGCCTCCGCCTCGCAGCTGCGAGGTCCCGAACAGCTCGTAGTCCGTCGAGACCGCGAGGTGTCCCGAGGGTCCCTGGGCCCGGACGAAGCCGGCGAGGGCGGCCCAGAGGAAGAGGAGGGTTGCAAGGAGCGCAAGCGAGGGAGTTCGCCCGGCTCTCATCCCACCCGAAGGAAAGCACGTCGCGGATAAAGTTGCGCTCTCCGGGCCCTCGAAAAGATAAAATGGCGCCCTTGGGTATCGTCGCCCTCGTGGTTCCCCAAGACTTGTCGAAGCTCCTCTCCCAAGGGGTGGACCTCGACCAGGAGTTCGAGCGCGCCACGAAGACCCTCGAGTCCATCGGCCTCTCCGGGTACGAGGCGCGGGGCTACATCGCCCTCGTCGCCCACGGCTACGGGAGCGCGGAGACGATCGCGGAGACGGCGAAGATCCCGCGGACGTCGGCCTACAAGGTCCTCCAGAGCCTGTGCGCGAAGGGGTTCGCGATCTCGACCCGCGGACGCCCGACGATCTTCAAGCCCGAGGCCCCGTCGAAGGTCAAGGGGCGGGTGATCGACCACCTCGAGGACACGTTCGGCAAGCTCGACCTGCTCCACGAGGTCCTCCGTTCGAAGGGGGAGCCCCAGCTCGTGTACACGATCGTCACGAAGCCTCGGGTCCTCGAGAAGATCGGCGAGCTGATCGACCAGGCGGCGGAGACGTCCATCATCGCGACCCCGACCTTCTCCGAGATCCGGGAGAGCATGGGCAAGAAGATCGAACAGGCGATCGCCCGCGGGATCCGCTTCACGATCATCACGGAGCCCGGGCAGAAGATCCCGGAGGGGGCCTCGTCCGTCCACCGCAAGGGGCTCATCGCCACGGACGTCATCATCGACGGGGCCTCCGCCCTCATCGCGGCCCCGGACCTGTCCGCGTGCGGCTACACGGACAACGCGTCCCTCTCGAAGCACCTCGAGAACTTCCTCGAGATCATCATGAACCTCAAGGAGTGATGCCGGAACGTGGTCACGACGGCGCGCTCCTTCGACGTCGTCGTGATCGGGGCGGGGCCCGCGGGCGGATACCTCGCGGGGAAGGTGGCTGCCGCGGGGTACGAGGTGGCCCTGGTCGAGGAGCACCGAGAGATCGGGGAGCCGATCCAATGCGGCGGGCTCGTGACGCCGCGGGTCTTCGATTACGTCAAGTGCAAGGAGACGATCATCGGCGAGGTCCATGGCGCGGAGCTTTACTCGCCCTCGGGCCGTCGGCTCGTCCTCGATGGGCACCGGACCGAAGCGGTCGTGGTCCAACGAGCGATGTTCGACCGGGCCATCGCGACGGACGCGGTACGCAAGGGAGCCCACACGTTCCTCGGGGCCCAAGCCCAAGCCGCCCGCCGGGAGAACGGAGGCGTCGAGGTCGTCATCGACCAAGGGGGGACCGCGAAGACGCTGACGTGCAAACTCCTGATCGGCTGCGACGGGGTCCGGTCGAACGTCGCGAAATGGTTCAACATCCTGCGCCCGAGGAAGATCCTACCGGGGTTCGAGGTCGAGATGACCGGGGTCCGGGGCGATCCCGGGCTCGTGACCCTGTTCATCGGCAACGAAATCGCACCCGGCTTCTTCGGATGGATCATCCCGAGCGGGGACACGGCCCGGGTGGGCCTGTGCGTCGGCGAGGGGAACGCGTACGCCTATCTGGAGAAGATGTTGCGGCGGCCCGAGGTCCGGCAATACACGGAGGGGGCGCAGCCCATCCTCTACATCGCCGGCGGGATCCCGCTGGGTTTCCCGAAACGGACGTACGCGGACAACGTGATGATCGTCGGCGATGCGGCGTGCCAGGCGAAGGCCGTCTCCGGCGGAGGCATCTTCACGGCCCTGACCTGTTCCGACTTCGCGGCGAGGACGGCCATCGAAGCCCTCGAGGCAGGGGACGTCTCGGCGAGGATGCTGCACGCCTACCATCGCGCATGGACGAGATCCATCGGGAAAGAACTCCGAAAGGATCTGGCGATCCACGACAGCTTCTCGAAGCTCACGGACCGTCAATTCGAGGAATTGTTCGACATCTTCGACAGCCCGCCGATGATCCGGCTCATTGAGAAGAAGGGGGACATCGATTTTCCGTCCAAGGTCGGATGGGCCCTCCTCAAGGAAGACCCGCGCCTCTTGAAGTACGTCGGCAGGGGCCTTCGGGCGATGATCGCGAAAAGCGTGGGACTCTAACCCGCGATCGGCTCCCGTCCGACATCATAGGGAGTGCCATTCGCCCTCCTTCGGAAGGAGGACTTCGCGGCCTTCGACCGCGTCCGCGAGGATCTGCCGATTCTCCCCGTGCATCAGCACGACCCGCTGCGGATCGCAGCCTTCGATGAAACGCACGAGGTCGTCGTGGCCCGCGTGGGCGCTGAAATCGAACTTCTGCCACTCGCACTTGATGTCCACCGTGACGCCGTACAGGTCGATCACGCCCTCGTCCACGAGCCTCCGGCCGTTCGTGCCTTCGACCTGGTAGCCGGTCAGGAGGATTGCGCTCCTCGGGTCCTCTCGGATCCGTTCCAGGTAGCGGAGCACCGGGCCTCCATCGAGCATGCCGCTCGTCGTCACGATGACCTCCCCCTGCAAGGCGATTTCCGAGTCCCGCGGGTTCCGGACGACGCTCACCCGGCGCATGGCCTTCCGAAGGGCCTTCACGGATCGCACGTACTCCGGATTCTCGACGTAGATCGAATTGACCTTCTTCCCCATCCCGTCCAGCCAGACCTCGTGCCGGGCCTTCGACAAGGTCAGGATGACGTCCTGGGTGCGGCCCACCGCGAACGAAGGGACGAGGGCGAGGCCGCCGCGGTTCACCACCTGTTCGATCTTCCGGAGGAACGCGTGTTCCGATTTGAGCCGCTCGGGATGCTGCCGCCCTGCATAGGTCGATTCGATGAAGAGGGTGTCGCACTTCACGGGCCGGGCGCCCCACACCAGGTCCGTCGTCAGGGTGTGGAGGTCGCCTGTGAACAGGGTCGTCTCCGTGCCGTTCACCTCGAACATCGTGGCCCCGGGGATGTGACCCGCGGGGTGGGCCGTCACCTCGAAGTCCCCCATGTCCACGTTATCCCCGAAGTCGATCGTCCGGAACCGTCGGCGGGCCGCGCGCAAGTCTCCGTCGTCGAATTGGGCGTCGAAGCCCTCCGCGTCCGCGATCTTGAGGGAGTCTTGCAAGAGCAGGTCCGCGACGTCCGCGGTGGGCGGCGTGAGCACGACGTCGAGCTCCTGCCGGGCGGTGATCCAGGGGATCATCCCCGTATGGTCCAGGTGGGCATGGCTCACGAACATCCCATCGACGGGAGGGGCGGGCATGGGATATTGCGGGGGGTCCCGCGGCAGGAGCCCGTAGTCGAACAGGAGGGAGGTGCCGCCGCGCTTCAGGACCATCCCCAGGCGGCCGACCTCGGACGCGCCGCCGAGAAACTGGAAGTCCATTCGCCCGCGCTCGATGCGGCAGCCGCCTATAAGGGCTTCGCGCCGTCCGGGAGCCAGAGGCGCTGGCACCGGATCGCGCGCTCCATCCGCCGCCGTCCCAGGAGGATCATCGCGAGCTCGAGGAGGCGGTCGCTGCCGAAGAATCGGTCCGCGAGCCCTTTGATTCGGACGCCTTCCGCGAGTGGGCCACCGATCGCGGCGCGCCACCGCGACTCGTAGGCGTCGAGGGGCGTCCCGTCGAGGAGGTGGTCCGCGGCGGTCAGGCCCGCGATCCGGCCCGCGATCATCGCGAGGTTGTTCCCGCCCCCGTTCGTCGCCATGACCATCCCCGCGGCGTCCCCGACCAGGATCGCGTTCCCCTTCACCGTGCGGGGCGGCGGGCCGAGGACGGGCACGAAGCCGCCGGTCGCCTTCTGCGGCTCGAGCCCACGCGCCTCGACGAACCGGTCGAAGAGGGCTCGGAGGTTCCCGCGAAAGTGCTGCCACGTCCCCAGGCCGACGTTCGCGCATCCCGCCTTCGGGATGATCCACGCGTACCCTCCCGGCGCGAGGTTCCCGAAGAACATGTCCGTCGCGTCGCCGAAGTCCCCCGGGGCGGTCGCGCTCATCGCGGGCGCCGACACGGGCCACTCCAGGCCGACGGACTTCGCGACCGTCGATCGGGGTCCGTCGGACCCGATGATCACCTTCCCGCGGAAGGTGCCGCGGTTCGTCTCGACCTCCTCCCCGCGGACCTTGTTGACCGTCGTCTCAGTCAGGAGTTCCGCGCCTTCCCGGACGGCCTGCGCGACGATCCCCTGATCCATTCGGTCCCGGCGGACCGTGAAGCCCCGGAACGGGACGTCGTAGCGGCGGCCCTTCGGGGACCAGATCCGGACGACCGGGGTGTCGCGTTCGCGGACCCGGTACGGGACCTCCATCAGATCCTCCAGGTCCCCCACGGAGGGGAAGATGGACCGGACCTCCTCGTTCTGCGCGACGTACTCGCCGCACTGGACCGGGACGCCAATCTCCTTCCGTTTGTCCAACACGAGGACCTTGAGGCCTCGTCGGGCCGCGTACCGGGCCGCCGTGCCTCCGGCCGGGCCTCCGCCGACCACGATTGCCTCGTAGGGCGAGGGCACCCCACCGCCTCCTTCAAACGTCGCGGGAAAGGACAAAATCGACGAGCCGGACCATGTTCTCCTTCGTCGGGCTATCCGGGATCGGGTCGAGGGACTTCTTCGCGAGCCGCCCGAAGGAGGTCGCGTCGCGTCGCGCCTTCTCGATCGCGCCGGAG
The DNA here is from genome assembly GCA_035639595.1 of Thermoplasmata archaeon. Classification (GTDB taxonomy): domain Archaea; phylum Thermoplasmatota; class Thermoplasmata; order RBG-16-68-12; family RBG-16-68-12; genus RBG-16-68-12. Next base: position 5,379 of record DASQXV010000185.1, read on the forward strand.
TCCCGGAGCAGGGAGAGGGTCCTCCGGACCTCCGGTTCCGCCTTGCGCCGCTTCTGGATCAGGCGGGCGAGCGCCCGGACGTCGATCGAGCTCCCGTCGTTCAGGGCGTGGATCGCGACGAGGGTCACGTTGCCCTCTCGGACGTCGGTCCCCGCGGACTTCCCGAGGCGGTCCCCGTCTCCGACGACGTCGAGGATGTCGTCGACGATCTGAAAGGCCGTGCCGAGGTTCAGCCCGAAGTCCCCGACAGCCCCGATGTGCTCGAGCCGCCCGCCGGCGATCAGCCCCGCGATCTTCGCGCCC
>DASQXV010000186.1:0-3853 GCA_035639595.1 Thermoplasmata archaeon
CAGAACGGGTCCGGAGCGGGCGCATCATGACCGTCTTCCCGGATGCCGGCGAGCGCTACCTCGGGGAGCGGTACTGGGGCGCCGACGAATGATCGAAATTCCGAGGGCGCTTGTCCGGGCGATGGAAGCCCATGGCCGCGAAGGCTTCCCTGAGGAAGTCTGCGGATTCCTCATCGGTTCCGCGGAAGAGCCTCGCCGTGTGGTCGAGATACGACGGGCGAAGAACATCGCCGCCGAGAACCGGAGCCGACGCTACCGCATCGATCCCCTCGAGCTGCTCCACGCGGACGACGACGCCCGGAAGGAGGGCCTCGACCTCATTGGGATCTACCACACCCATCCGAATCATCCCGCGGTTCCCTCCGAGTACGACCGGTCCCGTGCCGCGAGCTGGTACACGTATGTGATCCTGGGCGTTCAGGATCGGGAGCCCCGAGAGCTGACCGCGTGGAGGTTCGGCGACTCCGCGCAGCGATTTGATCCGGAGGAGATCCGAATCACAGCCGATCGACCCGAGGACGGGCGACCTCGTCGAGGCAAGGGAGAGGGCGCCGGGACCCCGCTGAAGTGAACCTTAAGTATAACACCGTAATAGGCAAAATCGTGTCGCGTGTTCGGATCGTGATCCCGACTCCCCTCCGCCAATACGCGGAGAACCGGGACGTCGTCGAGCTTGAGGCCCACAGCGTCCGGGATGCCCTGGAAGCCCTCACCGGGCGGCACGATCAGCTTCGACGTCACTTGTTTGGAGAGGACGGCCGCCTCCGAAATTTCGTGAACGTCTACGTGAACGAGGAGGATATCCGGCATCTGGAAAAGGACGGGACCCCCCTCAAGTCGGGCGATACGATCTCGATCGTCCCCAGCATCGCCGGCGGCGTCTCCCTCATGGACCGCCTCGCCTCCCAGAGGAAGGACGTCCTCTCCCCGACCGAGATCAAACGGTACTCCCGGCACCTGATCCTCCCCGAGGTTGGGATGGCCGGCCAGCTGAAGCTGAAGCAGTCCTCCGCCCTCGTGATTGGAGCGGGGGGCCTGGGCGTGCCGCTGACGCAATATCTCAGCGCGGCCGGGGTGGGTCGCCTCGGAATCGTCGACTTCGACGTCATCGACGAGACGAACTTGCACCGGCAGGTCCTGTACGGCACGAAGGATGTCGGGCGCAAGAAGCTTGAGGTCGCCCGGGAACGGGTCGGCCAGATCAACCCGAACGTCGACGTGCAGACGTACGATACGCGCCTGACCTCGGACAACGCGCTGGACATCCTGCGCGATTACGACGTCGTGATCGACGGGACGGACAACTTCCCGACGCGGTATTTGGTAAACGACGCGTGCGTCCTCCTCCAGAAGCCGAACGTGTACGGCTCCATCTTCCGGTTCGAGGGCCAGGCGAGCGTGTTCGACGCTCGAAAGGGCCCCTGCTACCGATGTCTCTACGCAGAGCCGCCGCCGCCTGGCCTCGTCCCGTCGTGCGCTGAGGGCGGCGTCCTCGGAGTCCTCCCGGGGATCATCGGCTCCATCCAGGCGGTCGAGGCGCTCAAGCTCCTCTTGGGGACCGGAGATCCGCTCATCGGTCGTCTGCTCGTGTTCGACGCCCTCCAGATGGAGTTCCGCGAACTGAGGCTTAGGAAGAATCCCTCCTGTCCGATCTGCGGATCGAATCCGTCGATCAAGGAACTGATCGACTACGAAGAGTTCTGCGGCCTTCGCGGACCGTCGGAACAGGTCGGGGAGGAATTCCAGGTGACGGTCGACGAGCTGAAGGACAAATTGGCCGGCGGCCAGGAGGTTGTCCTCCTCGATGTCCGGGAGCCCATGGAGTGGGAGATCGCCCATCTGGATCGAGCGGTCCTCATGCCCGTGGCCCAGGTCCCCGCGCGGGTGAACGAGCTGAGCACCGCGGATGAGATCGTCGTGTATTGCAAGACGGGCGTCCGCTCCGCGCGCATCACGAATTTCCTCCGGGACCTCGGGTTCCGGAAGGTCAAGAACCTCGTCGGCGGGATCGACGAGTGGGCCGAGCGGATCGAACCGGAGATGCCGCGTTACTGAGCCGCGTCCGGTCGACGAGCGGACGAGCGGGACCGTCAGGCATAAGGCCCTCCCGGTCTTCCTCTGCGACAATGCCCCTCGATCCCGGCACCGTGCATCGGTTCGCGATGCTCGAACGGGCGGTGAAGTCTTTCGCGAAGACCGGCCGCTTCGACGAGTCGCTCAGGCTGGTCGAGGAGATGCTCACGATCGCTCCGGAGGACGCAGGCCTCTCGAAGCTGAAAGCGCGACTCGCGGCGGACCTCGTGAAACAGGCCGCCCAGGCCCAGAAGATCGGCGCCGCGAACCAGATCGTCGAGCTCATCGAAGCGAGGATTCCGGCGGGTCACCTAGGGCAGACCGAGCGAGACCTCCTTGCGAAGGCGAAGGAAAACCTTTTCTCGATGTGAGCCGCACAAGTTTACGCTCCGCGTGTGTTCTCCGCCCCGAGATGGTCGATTCATCGGGCGCGGATTATGCCAAAGCGATTGAGGGCATGCGACGCGAAAAGGACTTCTTCTTCAAGGAGGACCGAGAGTCTCCGATTCCGGAGCGGCTTCGTCCCGTCCTCACGGGCCTCGCCTACTTTCCGGTAGACCCGAAGTACCGAGTTCGCTCGCGCCTGGTCCGCGACCTGAAGCCGCAGCGGGTGGTGCTGGCGACCTCAAAGGGCACCCCTCGTGAGATGGCTCGCGTCGGACTCTTCGAATTCGAGGTCGAAGGGACGAAGCAGCGATTCGCGGCCTTCCAATCGATTCCGGAGCCCGGCCATCATCACGAAGATCGAAGCCTCTTCGTTCCTTTCCGGGATGCGACCTCGGGGAAGGAAACGTACGGCGCCGCCCGGTATCTCGACCTGGAGGAACTGCGCACCGACGACTACGTGATCGATTTCAATCTCGCCTACAATCCCTACTGCGCGTACAGCGACGACTACGTGTGTCCGTTCCCGCCGCGTGAGAACTGGCTGACCGCCGCGATTCGAGCCGGGGAAAAGGACTTCCCGCTGAAAGCCTGAACGGGTGCGCCGCCGTCACTCCGCCTCGAGGAGCCAGCTGAGCCGTCGCTCTCGGTTCTCCCGGATTTCCTCCGGACTCTTGAAGTCCCGTTCGACGTCCGCGAGGCGATCGACCAAGAGGCGGATCGCGTCCTCCGTCGGTGCGCGGACATCGAGGCCCGCGAGGCCGAGCTGCCGCTTCACGATCGGCATTCCGGTCTCCACGCTGCCCATGTAGTAGCAGAAGTCGGTCATGATCTTGTCCGTGACGCGGACCAAGCGGTCGATCGGTTCCTGCGGGGGAGTTACCATCGCGACCCGACGGATCGGATGCCCGGCGGATTCCAGGATGTTCTCGGCGAGGGACTTGAACGCCTGCTCGACGCGGTCGCCCGTCTTCGCGCTCGTCAGCATGGCGGGACACACATACTTCTGTCCCAGGAAATACAGGTATTCTTCGGCCCAGATCCGGTTGGCCACTAGGTCAGCTTTGTTGCCCGCGATTACCATCGGCACCCGACCGGCCAGCCGCCACACAGCGGGGATCCAATAGTCTTCGAGGCTGCGGCGGCTATCGTCGGCCGTCACGTCGTAGACGAGGAGCACTCCCCGGGCTCCTTTCATCGCGATCTCTTGCACGCCGCCGTACCCCTTTTGCCCGAGGACGTCCCAGATTTGCATCGACATCTCGACCTCGGCGGCAGGGTGGCCGAGGCTCAGGCTCCGTTTCGATACTTTCGTGCCGACCGTAGTGATGTAGTCGTCGGAATACTGGTCCACGACGAAGCGACGAATTAGGGAGGTCTTGCCGACGCCTCCGTC
>DASQXV010000187.1:0-10577 GCA_035639595.1 Thermoplasmata archaeon
CGGGCGTCCTGCCCCACCTGCCGCGGGACAAGATCGCGCGCTTCCCGACGATGGTGTCGGCGAATCATGGCCTCGTCGTCGTGTACATGGAGCGCATCTCCTGAGGGTCCCCATGGTCGCGACAGAGGCGGCGGCAAAGAAGGTCGCGGACGAGGGGGCCGACGAGGAAGGCTTCGTCCTCACCGGGATCGACGGCCTCGACGAGATGCTCGGACGCGGGGTCCCCGCGGGGCACATCATCACGGTCCTCGGGTCCTTCGGCACGGGCAAGACGACGTTCGCGCTGCAGTTTCTCATGCAGGGCCTGATCAACGGGGAGAAGGGCGTCTTCATCTCCCTCGAGGAGGACGTCGACTCCGTTGTCGCCAACGCGGCGTCCTTCGGATGGGACCTGAAGCCGTACCTGAAGGACAAAACCCTCCACATCGTGAAGTTGGAGCCGGTCGACGCGAAGGCGACCGTGTCGCGGATCAAGACCGAGCTGCCCGAGTTCATCAAGCGGAGCGGGGCGGCCCGCGTCGCGATCGACTCGATCAGCCTGCTGAACATGCTGTTCGCGAGCGACCAGGAACGGCGGGAGAAGCTGTTCGCCCTGTGCAAGCAGCTCAAGTCGACCGGGACGACGTGCGTCTTCACCGCGGAGGTCAAGGACGACAACCCGCGGTCCTCCCGGGATGGGCTCGTCGAATACGTATCCGACGGGGTCATCGGCCTGCGCTTCAACGAGCGGGAGAACGGCGAGGTCCAGCTCGTGCTCCAGGTGATCAAGATGCGGCGCCTGAAACATCCGCGATCCGTGAAGCCCTACAACATCACGGACCAGGGCCTCGAGGTCCGTGGGGACATGGACGTCTTCTGACCAAAATCGGACAATCCCTGAAATCGGATCCGAGCGAAAGGGCAAGGACTCATATAATTCGGGCCTGTCTCGTCCCACGGGGTTGCTCGGACGAAACTCGTGGTGTTCGACCTGGAAAACACGCTGATTCGGAACGAGTTCCTCCCCGAACTGGCCTCCCTCGTGGGGAAGGAAGAGGAGGTCGCCGCCATCACGCGCGCGGGGATCGATGGCCGCATCGATTGGGAGGACGGCTTCCGCCAGCGGGCGGCCCGCCTCCGCGGGCTCAGCCAGGCGAAGATTCTCCGGGCGGCGCGGGAGCTCCGGCCCATGCCGGGCGCCAAGGAGTTCGTCGACTGGCTCCGCGGACGGGAGAGCAAGATTGTCCTCGTGACGGGAGGCCCGCGGGAGGTCGCCGAATCCGCCCTCGCTCTGTTCGACGCGGACGCGGTGTTCAGCAACGAGTTCCACTATCACGACGGCATCTTCACCGGCGACGTCACGATCCGCGTGAGCCCTCAGACGAAGGGGGAGATCGTGCGGGGCCTCGCCGCGAAATGGGGGATTCCAAAGGAGGAGATCCTCGCCATCGCGGACGGCCTCATGGACGTCCCCCTCCTGCGGGAGGCCGGGACGCGCCTCGGGATCAACTCCCGTGGCAAGCTGCGGGGCCACGTGGACTACGAGCCCTCCGACTTCTACGAGGCCCGGCGGTGGCTGCGGGCCCGGTTCGAGGATGCAGGCATCGCCTCCGACGGCGGGGACCGCAATCCCTAAGAAGGGGCGCTCGCCTGCGGCGACCGGGGCGGGAGTCGTGCGGTTCCTCCGAAAGGGTAAGGTGAAAGAGGTCTACGAGGTCTCGGAGGACGAGCTCGAGTTCGTCTTCACGGACCAGATCAGCGTGTTCGACAAGATCATCCCGACCCTGGTCCCGCACAAGGGGGAGACCTTGTGCCGCACCGCGGCGCACTGGTTCCAGGTGGTCCAGGACCTCGGCATCCGGACCCACTTTCTGCGGCTCGAGGGCGGCAACCGCATGCGGGTGCGCCGCGTCCAAGTCATCCCGGAGTACGATCGGATCACCCCGAAGACGAAGAACTTCCTGATCCCCCTCGAGGTGATCGCCCGCTACTATGTCGCGGGATCCCTCCATGACCGGATCAAGGAGGGGCGGGTCCGACCGCAAGCCATCGGGTTCCCGCGAGGCCACGTCCCGGCGTACGGAGAGGCGCTCCCAAAACCGTTCGTCGAAGTGACGACGAAACTCGAGCAGGTGGACCGCGAGTTGACGACGGACGAGGCACTCGCAATCTCGAAGCTGAGCCGCTCGGAGTACGAGGCCCTCGGCGACGCGGTCCTGAAGATCGATTCCCGGTTGAACGCGGACGTGAGGGCGCGCGGCCTCATCCACGTGGACGGCAAGAAGGAATTCGCAATGGACGGCGACCGCAAGCTCATGCTCGTCGACACCTTCGGCACCGCGGACGAGGACCGGTTCTGGGACCTTGCGGCGTACGAGCAGGGGCAGCAGGTCGAGCTGAGCAAGGAGTTCGTCCGACAGTACTACCGGAAGATTGGATACCACAAGGCCCTGATGGACGCCCGCGCCGCGCACAAGCCCGAGCCGGACATCCCGCCCTTGCCCGAAGACATCACGAAGCAGGTGAGCGACCTCTATGTCAACTTGTTCGAGCGTTTGACGGGAGAGACGTTCCGCTGATTCGGATTCCTGGCTGAATGGAGACCAAAGTCTTTTAGTGACAGGCAGGATACACACGTAGGCGGGGGCCCCGACTATGGATTTGTTTGTCTACCTCAACGGGAAGTTTCTCCCGCAATCCGAGGCCAAGGTCAACGTCTTCGACCACGGCCTCCTCTACGGCGACGGGGTCTTCGAAGGCATCCGGGCCTACAACGGCCGGGTGTTCAAGCTCGACCGCCACCTCGACCGGCTCTTCCAGAGCGCGAAGGCGATCGACCTCAAGATTCCGCAGTCGAAGGAGGAACTCTCGAGAATCATCCTCGAAACCTGCCGCCGGAACGAGATCAAGGAAGGGTACATCCGCCCCATCATCACCCGCGGGATCGGGGACCTCGGCCTCGATCCGAGGAAATGCAAGTCGGGACCGACCCTCGTCGTCATCGCGCAGCCGAGCATCAACCTCCTCGGGAAGGTGTACGACCGCGGCCTCAAGGTCGTCACGTCCTCCTATCGACGCGTGCCGCCGCAGAGCCTGAGCCCCTCGATCAAGTCCCTGAACTACCTGAACAACATCATGGCGAAGGTCGAGGCGAACCAGTACGGCGCCGACGAAGCCCTCCTCCTCGACATCCACGGCTACGTCTCGGAGGCGAGCGCGGAGAACATCTTCATCGTCCGCAACCATACGATCGTGACGCCGTTCACGTCGACGAACCTGCCGGGCGTCACGCGGGAGACCGTCCTCGAACTCGCGCCGGGCCTCGGCCTGGAGGCGAAGGAGCAATTCTTCACCCTGTACGACGTCTGGGCCGCGGACGAGGCGTTCATCACGGGCTCCGCCGCGGAGGTCGCGCCCGTGGTCGAAGTCGACGGCCGAACGATTGGGGACGGCAAGCCCGGGGCCACGACGAAGAAGATTATGAAGGCCTTCCGGGACCTCGTGATGAGCACGGGTACGCCCATCTAAGCGGGCCCGCCGAAACGAATCGCGTGCTCCCACCCGAGTATACCTCCACTTAGAGGTATGTCGGCCGGCGAAAGGCCGTCGCGGCTCCGTCGGCCTTCGCGGCAAACCTTAATCGGAAGAGGGCCTTCGCCGAACCGCGGATGAAATTTTACGAACACAAGGCGAAGGAAATCTTCGCCCGCTACGGTATCCCGGTCCCCCGTGGTGTCCTCGCCGCGCGTCCCGAGGACATTGCGGATCCGCCGCTCCCGTGCATGGTGAAGGCTCAAGTCCTCGTCGGCGGACGTGGCAAGGCGGGCGGGATTCAGCCCGCGGAGAGCCTGGAGGAGGCCCGGCAGGTTGCCGGTGAGATCCTGGGCATGGACATCCATGGGTACACGGTCAAGCAGGTGTACCTGGAGGAGCGCCTCACCATCGCGAAGGAACTGTACCTGAGCCTGACGATCGACCGATCGGCCCGCGAGCCGCTCCTCATGGCGACCGCGATGGGCGGCGTGGAGGTCGAGCAGGTCCCGCGGGACCAGTTGTTCATGGAGCACGTCCCGGCGATGGTCGGGATCCAGCCGTACGTCTTGCGGTCCCTGCGGGCGGCGCTCGGCCTTTCCAAGGAGGTCGGCGACCAGGTCGCGACGATCGCCCGTCAGGCCTACGACCTCTTCCGCAAGGAGGACGCGGAGCTCGTGGAGATCAATCCCCTGGTCGTGACGACGGACGGGAAGGTCATCGCCGGCGACGCGAAACTCGTCGTCGACGACAACGCAGAATATCGGCATCCGGAATATGCTGGCCTGGATCAGGACCGCACGCCCCTCGAGGAGGAGGCCCATGACAAGGGCATCGTCTTCATCCAGCTCGAGGGGGACATCGGCGTCATCGCGAACGGGGCGGGCCTGACGATGGCCACCCTGGACGTGCTGAACCTGAAGGGTGGGAAAGGAGGCACCTTCCTCGACCTCGGCGGCACGGACGATCCGGAGAAGGTCAAGCAGGCGTTCGAGATCCTGATCAAAGCCCACCCCGCGGTGATCCTCGTCAACATCTTCGGCGGGATCACGAAGGCGGACACGGTCGCCCTCGGTGTGAAGCAGGCGCTCGAGGAGATGCACACGAGCATCCCGGTCGTCGCTCGGATCAAGGGCGTGAACGAGGCCCAGGCGAAGGACATCCTGCGGTCCGTCGGCATGCAAGCCGCGGAGACGATCGAGGAAGCCGCCGAGCTCGCCGTCCGGACCAAGGCGGGAGGCGCCTGACGTGGCCGTCCTCCTGACGAAGCGGGCCCGCGTCCTGGTCCAGGGGATCACGGGCCACCAGGGCCTCTTCAACACGCAGCGGATGCGGGAGTTCGGCACGAAGATCGTCGCGGGTGTGACGCCGGGGAAGGGCGGGACGAAGGTCGAGGGCGTGCCCGTCTTCGACACCGTGCGGGAGGCCGTCCGCAAGCGCCGGGCGAACGCGTCCATCGTGTTCGTGCCGGCGCCGTTCGCGAAGGACGCGGCGATCGAGGCGATCGAAGCTGGCCTCAAGCTCCTCGTCATCATCACGGAACGGATCCCGTTCCACGACGCGCTCGACGTGATGCCCTACGCCCGGAGCCAGGGCACCGTCGTCATCGGGCCGAACTGCCCCGGAATCGCGACGCCGGGCCAGGGGAAGATGGGCATCATGCCGAATCACATCTTCAAGGAAGGCGACGTGGGCGTGATCTCGCGGAGCGGCACCCTGACCTACGAGATCGTGAACGCCATCACGCAGGCGGGCTTCGGGGAGTCGACCTGCATCGGGATCGGGGGCGATCCGATCAACGGGACGAACATGGTCGAGGCCCTCGCGATGTTCCAGAAGGACCGGCAGACGAAGCGGATCGTGGTCGTCGGCGAGATCGGCGGGACGACGGAGGAGGAGGCCGCGGACTTCATCAAGCGAAAGGTCACGAAGCCCGTCGTGGCCTACGTCGCCGGCCGGACCGCGCCGCCAGGGAAACGGATGGGGCATGCAGGCGCGATCATCCAGGCCGGGAAGGGGACCGCGGAGTCGAAAGTCAAGGCCTTCACGGATGCTGGCGTGCCGGTCGCCCAATACCCGAGCGAGGTCGCGACCCTCCTGGCAGCGCCCCCACCCGCGGCCCAAGGCCCCAGTCCCGCGTGATGTCCCTGCCCTCGTCCTCGAAAGGAAGTCGCGAAACTTATGTACCTCCGGCAGCTTCGCGGAACCGGGGAGCCCAGAAGGGCTGAGAGTATCCCGAATGAGGGATAGACCCTTGGAACCTGATCCGGGTCATGCCGGCGTAGGGAACACGAGGTTGTTTTCAGCCACGGGACCCTGAGGAGTCCACTCCCGCTGACGGACACGCCGCGGAAGTACCCGATGGGCAAGGTGAGTCGCGCCTTTTTCGAGACCGTGATCGCTCGCCATCTGGGCACGCGAAGGAGGGATGTCGCGGTCGGCCCCGCGAACGGCGTGGATGTCGGTGTCGTCCGCCTTCCCGATGGCCGGGCGATGATCTCGACGACGGATCCGATCTACATCGTCCCGCCGTACGGGTGGGAGAGGGCCGCTTGGTTCGCGTTCCATATCCTCGCCTCCGACCTGACGACGTCCGGCGTCGCGCCGCAGTACGTCACGCTCGATTGGAATCTCCCGATGGACATCGAGGACGACCAGATTGAGACCATGCTTCGCGTGATGGACCGCGAGTGCCGCAAGTATGGCGCGGCGATCGTCACGGGCCACACGGGCCGGTACGAGGGGTGTGCGTACCCGATGGTCGGCGGGGCCACGTTCCTCGCGATCGCGCCGAAGGACGGCTGGGTCACCGCGGACATGGCCCGGCCCGGGAACCGACTCCTCGTGACGAAGACGGCGGCCCTCGAGGCGACCGCGATCCTCTCGAACACGTTCCCTCAGATCGTGGAGGGCCGGATCGGCTCTGAGGCCGCATCGAAGGCCCGCGCCTTGTTCGAGTCCATGAGCACGGTGGACGATGCCCTCGCGGCCGCGACCGTGGGGCTCCGCCGCGACGGCGTGTGGGCGATGCACGATGCGACGGAAGGCGGCGTTCGGAACGCGGTGTGGGAGATGGCTAAGGCCTCGGGGCTCGGAGTCGACGTGGACCTTTCGAAAGCGTACATCGACCCGGCGGTCGCCGCGGTCTGCAAGGTCTTCGACATGGATCCTCTGGACGCGATCAGCGAGGGCACCCTCCTCATCGCGGTGGAGCCGGATGCTGCGGCGGATCTCCAGGCCCGCCTGAAGCGCAAGGGCATCGTGGTCTCCGACCTCGGGAGGTTCACGAAGAAAGGTGCGCCATGTCTGGACCGAGGCCGTCCGTTCCGGCCCGCGGACCGCGACCCCTTCTGGATCGCTTTCAGCCGCGCCCTCTCCGGGGAGATGGCCTGACGCCCGATTCCATCCGCGGGAAAGCTTTGGGAGGTGTCTACCTGGTCACGTCGCCGAAGCGACCCGTGTTCCGCTTCCTCGCCATCGTCGAGGCCGCCATCGACGGAGGGGCGTCCCTCGTCCAGTTCCGCGATAAAGCATTCTACCCTCCGGAGGAACGGGCCGAGATCGCGAAGGCGTTGCAAGCCCTGTGCGAAGGCCGCGAAGTCCCGTTCCTTGTGAACGACGATCCGGAATTCGCGCGTCTCGTGGATGCGGACGGCGTCCACGTCGGCCGCGGGGATCCGTCCCCGAAAATCGCGCGGGCCCTCCTCGGGCCCAAGGCCCTGATCGGGGTCACGGTCTATGGGAAGCCCGGCGAGGAGGAGGCCGCCGCGGCGAGTGGAGCCGACTACGTGGCCGCCGGTCCGTTCTTCCCGAGCCCGACGAAACCCGAGGAGCCCGTCCTGCCCTTGCCCGTCCTAGACAGGGTCGTCCATCGCTCGCGCCTCCCCGTCTTCGCGATCGGAGGCGTCACCGCGGAGAATGCGGGGCTCCTCGCGCGCCAAGGGGTCGCGGGCGTCGCGGTCGTCTCCGCGATCATGGAGGCGTCGGATCCTAAGGCCGCGACGGGTTCGATCCGCCGTGCGTTCGAATCGGCCAAGGGCCGTTGATCTCGCGCGCGTGCGCACGCGCAGAAAACGCGCGCGCGAAAACGTCCCTTTCGCGAAAGCAACCGCCAAATCATTAAATAGAGCCCTCCGCGTGAGAACGGCTTCGTGCCGCGGCTCATCGTGACCGAGAAGTTCAACGCCGCGATCCGCATCGCGACGATCCTCTCCGACGGGAAAGCGAAGCGGTCGAACGTCGAGGGGACGTCCGTCTTCGAGTTCGGCGAGGGTCCGGACCGGACCTGCGTGGTCGGCCTGCGGGGCCACATTATCAACCTCGATTACCCGGAGGCCCTGAACGACTGGCAGCGGGTCGCCCTGAAGGACCTCGTCTGGGCGGAGCCGCAGAAGGTCGTGACCGCGGGGAAGATCGGCGCGGCCCTGAAGCGCCTCGCCGTCGACGCGGACGAGGTCGTCATCGCGACGGACTTCGACCGCGAGGGGGAGCTGATCGGCGTCGAGGCCCTCAACCTGATCCGCGAGGTGCGGCCCAAGGTCCGCGTCCGCCGGGCGCGCTTCTCCGCCCTGACGAAATGGGACATCGAGCGGGCCTTCGCGAACCTCGTCGAGGTGGACCATCCCCTCGCGGCCTCCGCGGAATCCCGGCAGACGGTCGACCTCGCGTGGGGCGCCGTCCTCACGCGGTTCCTCTCGATCGCCTCGAACCAGCTCGGCCGCGACTTCCTGTCCGTCGGCCGGGTGCAGAGCCCGACCCTCGCCCTGGTCGTCGACCGGGAGCGGGAGATCGAGAACTTCGTCCCGCAGGACTACTGGACCCTCCACGCCAAGTTCCGCAAGGACGTCGAAGGGGCGCCGGTCGATTTCGAGGCGGACCACGAACACGGGCCGTTCTGGGTTCGGTCCGAGGCGCAGGCGGCCCTGGGCCTCGCGGATGCGGCGCCGAAAGGCCAGGTCCGCGAATACGTCCAGAACGAGCGGGAGGAGAGGCCTCCCCCGCCCTTCAACACGACGATGTTCGTCTCCGAGGCGAACCGCCTCGGATTCGGCGCGGCCCAGGCGATGAAAATCGCGGAGGACCTCTACCAATCCGGGTACATCTCGTACCCGCGGACGGACAACACGGTCTATCCTTCCACGGTGAACCTTCGCACGGTCCTCGAGAAGCTCGCGGAATCACCCTTCGCGAAGGAAGCGAGGACCCTCGCGTCCCAGGAGAGGATCTCGCCGAGCCGCGGCCGCACGGAGACGACGGACCATCCGCCGATCTATCCCGTCCAAGGCGTGACCCGGGACAAGGTGAAGCGGGAGGACCACTGGGCGATCTACGAGCTCGTCGTGCGGCGGTTCTTCGCCACCGTGGCCCCGAACGCCCTCGCGGAGACGGCGGACGCGAAGATCGACCTCGGGGGCCAGGTTTTCCTCGCGCAGGGATATCGGATCAAGGACCCGGGCTGGAGGGCCTACTACCCATACTGGAGCGTGCGCGAGGCAATCCTGCCCGCCCTGGTCGTCGGGGAGGCCCTGGAACGCGTGGGTCCCGTCGCAATCCGCGAGGACCGGACGAAGCCCCCCGCGCGGTACAGCGAAGGGTCCCTCATCCAGGAGATGGAGCGGGTGGGGCTCGGGACGAAGTCCACGCGGCACGAGATCATCAAGAAGCTGGTCGACCGCAAGTTCATCGAGGGGAAGTATCCGAAGCCGACGACGAGTGGCCGCGCGGTGATCGAGGCCCTCGAGGACCATGCGGAGCGGATCACGCAGCCGGAGATGACGGCCCGCCTCGAGACGGACATGCAGGCCATCGCCACGGGCACGCGGACCCGCGAGGAGATCGTCCGGGAATCCCAGCAGATGCTGAGCGAGGTCCTCGGGACGCTCGAGGCGAACCGCGAGGCGATCGGGCAGGAGATCGAGGCGGCCCTGCGGGAGCAGAATTACATCGGCAAGTGCAACGTGTGCAAGCGAGGGAACCTGAACGTGATCCGGTCCCGGAGGGGGACGCGGTTCCTCGGGTGCGACCGCTATCCGGCGTGCCGGAACACGCATCCCCTCCCGCAGATGGGGCTCGTCGAGGGCGCGGCCGAGATCTGTCCGGAGTGCGGGGCGCCGATGATCAAGCACACGGACCGCGGCCGCACGACGACGTATTGCGTCGCCTCGGACTGCCCGACCGTCCGGGAGAGGAACTTCATCGGGAAGTGCGAGAAGTGCGGGGAAGGCGAGCTGAGCATCCGGCACGGAACCTACGGGAAGCGGTTCGTCGGATGCTCGAAGTATCCCGCGTGCGACAACTCGTACCCGCTGCCGCAGAGAGGCCTCATCGTCCCGACGGACGAGAAGTGCAAGGCCTGCGGCCATCCCGTCATCAAGGTGATTACCCGCGGCCGACCGCCCTGGGTCCTCTGCCTGAACATGAAGTGCCCCGCAAAGGAAGGGAAGAAGAAGAGGGCGAAGAAAGGGACGAGGGCCGCGGCGAAGACTAAGGGAGCCAAGAGGGCGCCACGCAAAGCGAAACCGAAGCCGGAGCCGATCCCGATCGCCCCGGACCTCCCCACGGGCTAGGGTGCCTTCATGAACCGGATGAACTCGACCAGTTCCCGCGGCTGCAGCGTGTAGTTCGTCCGCTTCTCCTCCCCGATCGTCGACGTCGGCGACTTGCCGTAGTGGTGGCCGGGGCAGACGATCAGGGCGTCGTCCAATTTCCGGACCTTGTGGAACAGGGAATCGTACATCGCCTCCACGCTGGACCCGGGCAGGTCGACGCGGCCGCAGTCGCCGACGAAAAGGCAGTCGCCCGTGAAGACCCGGCCGCCGACGATGTAGCAGCACGAATCCGGCGAATGGCCGGGCGTGTGGACGACCTTGATCGCCAGCTCGCCCACCTTCACGATCATGCCGTCCTCCAAGACCACGTCCTTCCGGACCTCGCTCAGACGGTGGGCCGCGACCTTGGCGCCCGTCTCGTTCGCCAGGCGCTCGTTGTCGAAGATGTGGTCCGGATGATGGTGGGTGTCGAAGATCCATTGGATCGCGTATCCGTTTTCCGCGGCCGACTTCTGCAAC
>DASQXV010000188.1:0-11662 GCA_035639595.1 Thermoplasmata archaeon
CGGTCCTCGACCTTGACGATGTCCTTCCAGCCCATCGCCTGGCTCGGGACGTGCATCGCGACGGTCACGGTCGAGGTCACGGAATCCTCGATCCCGAGGATCTTGAGGACCTTCAGGGCGAGGCCCGCGGGGATGTGGTCGATCACCGTGCCGTTCTTGATCGGCGTGACGCGGAGCTCCCTCATTCCGCCCCTCCGAGGATCAGGTCCAGCAGGGCCATCCGGACGGGGACCCCGTTAAAGGCCTGCTTGAAGTACACGGCGTGCTTCGTCCGGTCCACCTCGGGCGCGATCTCCATGACCCGCGGGAGGGGATGCATGACAATCAGCCC
Organism: Thermoplasmata archaeon; assembly: GCA_035639595.1. GTDB lineage: Archaea > Thermoplasmatota > Thermoplasmata > RBG-16-68-12 > RBG-16-68-12 > RBG-16-68-12. The sequence goes on from DASQXV010000188.1 coordinate 332, forward strand.
GCGCTTCGCGTCCCGCAGGGTGTCCGCATCGATCCGGTACGATCCGACGACGCCCTCGTACTCCTGGGGATCCGGGAATCGCTCCTTCTGGATCCGGGTCACGTACAGGACGTCGACGTCGCGGATCACGTCATGGAGCTGATGGGCCATCCGGAAGGTGATCCCCTGCTCCTTCAGGTGCCCGAGGATTTCGTGGGGCATCTCGAGGGTCGGCGGGCTCACGAAGGTGAGTTGGGCGCCCAGGTCCGCGAGGGCGTAGGTCAAGGAGTGGACGGTCCGGCCGTACCGCAGGTCCCCGACCAAGGCGACCGTCTGCCCTTCGATGGCTCCCTTCTCGTCCCAGATCGTGTACAGGTCCAGGAGGGTCTGCGTCGGGTGCTGGCCCGCCCCGTCTCCCGCGTTGATCACGGGCTTCTCCGTGAACTCCGCGGCAAGCCGGGCCGCCCCCTCCTGGGGATGGCGCAGGACGACCGCGTCGCTGTACGCCTCGACCATCCGGATCGTGTCGACGAGGGTCTCCCCCTTCTGGACGGACGTCCCTTCCGTGCCGCTGAATCCCAGGGCCCGTCCGCCGAGCCGGGCCATCGCGCTCTCGAACGAGAGGCGCGTCCGGGTCGAAGGTTCGAAGAACAGGGTCGCGAGGATCTTCCCCTCGAGGGAGCGCGAGCGCTTCTCGCCGAGGGCCACCGGGACCATCTTCTTCGCGGCCCTCAGCACGAGCTGGATGTCGGCCCGCGAAAAGTCGCGGATCGAGAGGACGTCCCTCCCGCGGAAGTCCGACATCGGGCCCCATATTCGGAGGTCCAATTTAAAGGATACCCGGCCGGACCCACCCACCCGAGTAGTGGCCCGCGGACGAAGGGCGGCCTAGCGCTTCGACTCCTTCCGCCCCAACTGGGTGACGTTCGAGGGGAGGATGACGATCCCGCCCTCGGCCTCCATGTACCGTTTCCAGTCCGTCGTGTTCTTCTGCGCCTGCTTCGCGCGTTCGACCGCGATCGTGGCGACGACGTTTCGCACGACCTCGTCGACGTCGACGCCGAGGACCTCGCGGAAGAGGTACTTCATGCGCTCCGGGTCCATGGCCCCGCGGCCATACAGGGTCACTTATAAGAGCGAATTGTCAACCGTCTCAGGTCTGAGACGGACCTCGGATGTCCGACGATTGGAGCGATGGGACCCGTTTGTCAAAGGCCCCAAAACGGCGGGCCTTCTCCCCGATTTTGTGACAATAAAAGAGGCAGGCCGAGGGGTTCTCGGTCCTGCCTGTGGGTTGTGGAGGAGGGGTTATTGGGTTGGGGAGGGGGTGGGATAAGCGGGCTCCATCGTGTCGACGGCCTTCCAGTCGCCGCCGAAGTCCTTCGTGATGCCCGTCGCGAGCTGGAACCGGACTCGGAGCCGGCCGTTCTCGAAGAAGATGTACGCGTTCTTGAGCTGGGACATGTACATCGAGATCCGCTTGCCCTTCTGGGTCAGGGCCCTCTCCGTGCAGCGCAGGAGGCCCGCGTGCTCGAGGGCGTGGATCCGGCGGTAGCACGCCGCGATTGGAATGCCGTATTCCCGGCTCAGGTCGATCGCGGACCGCGCCTTCTTGAAGGTGGCGACGAGGATCTTCGCGGAATACTCGTCGGTGACGAGCCGCGATGCCTCAAGTGGGTCCAAGGGCCGCTTCCTCCTCTGTTGGAACAAAGGTGGAAGTGTTGGTATTTAAGCGGGGCGAGGCGATTATCCGGGGCGATTCTCATTTTCGAGAACACCCGGAAATCGGTGTCCGCCTGGCTCAGCTCAGCCGCAGCAGCCGCCCTGCTCCCCGGAGGAACAGGCGCAGTTCGGGTCGCAGGAGCCTTCGTGCTCCTTGTGGACGACCGGCAGGATTACCGCGGTCTCCGTCGGCGGCGCGGGGGCCTTCCTCTTGCTCGCGAGCATCTCGATGAGGCTGCCCATGTTCGCCTCGACCATGATGCGCGACGTTATTTCTAGTTGTCGTCACGCGAGGTGCTTCTTGACACGTTCCTCGAGGGGACCGCGGGGCATCGCCCCGACGACCTGGTCGATGAGTTTCCCGTTCTTGAAGAACAAGAGGGTCGGGATGCCCATGATCATGTACCGCTGCGGGACCTGGGGGTTCTCGTCCGTGTTCATCTTCACGAACGTCACCTTGCCCGCGTATTTCTTCGCCAGTTCCTCGATGATCGGCGCGATCGCTCGGCAGGGTGCACACCACTCGGCCCAGAAGTCGACCACGGCGTAGGCGTGTTCCTTGATTGCCGAGTCGAACTCAGCATCCGTGACATGGATCGGCTTGGCCGTTTGAGAAACCTGAACTTGCTCGTCTGGCATGTTTTTGCCACCTCGTCCATTACTACGATTGCGGTCCGATATAAAGTTCAGGCTTCACGGTGTGCAGATTCACTACGACCCCGAGCAGGATCGAATCGCTCCAACGATCACGAGGAGGGGGACCCGAGCGAAGACGACCAAGTTGCCGTATCGACGGCTGCGACCTTCGAAGTTGCCGAGCATCGAGGCCAAGGGCTCGTCGTTCTCCCGCGATCCGAAAGCCGAATTCGAAGCGTCACAAAACTCATATAGAAGCCCTCGCATAGGCCCGGCGGTAATCTTATGATGGGCGGTCAGCCAATCATCATCTTGAAGGAAGGGACCGAGCGCGAGAAGGGGAAGGGCGCGGTGTTCAACAACATCGCCGCGGCGCGCGCGGTCGCGGATGCCGTCAAGTCGACCCTCGGGCCGAAGGGGATGGACAAGATGCTGGTCGACTCCCTCGGCGACGTGACGATCACGAACGATGGGGTGACGATCCTCAAGGAGATCGAGATCGAGCACCCGACCGCGAAGATGCTCGTCGAGGTCGCGAAGACCCAGGACGATGAGGTCGGGGACGGCACGACGAGCGCGGTCGTCCTTTCCGGGGAGCTGCTCAAGGAGGCGGAGTCCCTCATCGAGCAGGAGGTCCATCCGACGATCATCGTGAACGGATATCGGATGGCGGCCGGGGAGGCCGTCAAGAAGCTCCGGACCCTCGCCTTCGACGTGAAGCGGGACGACAAGAAGACGTTGCAGTCGATCGCCCGCACGGCGATGTCCGGGCGCAGCGTGGGAGCCAACGCGGACTTCCTCGCGGAGATCGCGGTCAAGGCCGTCCAGTCGATCGTCGAAGAGGTCGCGAACGAAGTCCGAGCCGACGTCGACAACATCCTGGTGCAGAAGAAACACGGGGGCAATCTGACGGACACCGCCCTGATCGACGGCGTCGTCCTCGACAAGGAGCGGGTCCACCCGCGGATGCCCAAGTTCGTGCGGGACGCGAAGATCGCCTTGATCAACCGAGCCTTGGAGGTCAAGAAGACGGAGGTCAACGAGGAAATCCGGATCCGCGACCCCGCGAAGCTCCAGATGTTCCTCGACGAAGAGGAGAAGAGCCTCCGGACGATGGTCGAGAAAATCCAGAAGTCCGGGGCGAACGTCGTCCTGTGCCAGAAGGGCATCGATGACGTCGCGCAGCACTACCTCGCGAAGGAAGGCATCTACGCCGTCCGCCGGGTCAAGGAGAGCGACATGAAGAAGCTCGCCAAGGCGACGGGGGGCCGCATCGTGACGAACCTGGACGACCTCACGGCCAAGGAGCTCGGCGCCGCGGACCTCGTCGAGGAGCGGAAGGTCGGGACGGACGACATGACCTTCGTGACGGGCAACAAGAAGGCCCGGGCGGTCTCTATCCTGATCCGCGGCGGAACGGAGCACGTCGTCGACGAGGTGGAACGGATCCTCCACGACGCCCTGCGGGTCGTCGCCGCGACGATCGAGGACGGGAAGGCGATCGCGGGCGGCGGGGCGGCCGAGATCGAGTTGTCCCTCGCGCTGAAGGACTACGCCGCGAGCGTCGGCGGGCGGGAGCAGCTCGCGATCGAAGCCTTCGCGGATTCCCTGGACGTCATCCCGAGGACCCTCGGGGAGAATGCGGGCCTGGACCCGATCGACGTCCTGATCAAACTCCGCGCCGCCCACCAGTCGAAAGGGGGAAAGTCGATGGGCGTGGACGTCCTCACGGGCGAGCCCCTGGACATGATCAAGGCGAACGTCGTCGAACCCCTTCGGGTGAAGGTCCAGGAGATCGATTCCGCGGCCGAGGTCGCGTCGATGATCCTCAGAATCGACGACGTCATCGCCTCGAAGAAGACGCCCCCGCCGCCTCCGGGTGGCGGCGAGCACGGCCATGGCGGCGGAATGGGCGGGATGGGCGGAATGCCCGGAATGGGGATGTAGGCTCCTCACCGCGGCAGGGATCCTTCGGACCGCAAGCCCTCCAGGATCTTCGCCCGGAGGGCGCGCGCCTCGGGCCGCTCCCCCTTCGGGAAGACTTCGATGATCTCCGTCCAGGTTCCCGGCTCGACGGTCGCCGCGTGACGCGTGACCTCGATGCGGAACCGGGCGGAGACGCCGTCCGCGCTCACGATCCTCGCCGGCGCGCGGGAACGGGAACGCACGACCCGCACGTGGGCCGTCCGGCCGTCCGATTCGAGCGCGGACCGAACCGCCGCTTCCGCGTCATCGATCGATCGACGGGAGAGGATGCTGAAGCTCACCGCCCCGTGTTTCGCGACGCGGCTCACGAAGACCAAGAGGGTGAAGGCGAGGATGAAGATCGCAAGGATCAGGACGATCGTGCCCGCCAGGGCGGCGTTTGTGCCGAAGGCCGCGACCGCGGCGATGCCGAGTCCCAGGAGGGCGCTCGCGAGGGCCAAGAACAGCACGGCCATCCGAGCGTGGTTCGCGTACGCCCATTCCAATCCCGCCGCGGCCATCTACGCGGCCTCCACGACCAGGGCCCCGAACTTGCCCCGCACCACGTCGAGCCCGAAGTTCGTGCGCTTCACAAAGCAATCGAGGGCGCGGACCGTGGACCCGACCCTCACCTTCCCTCGCTCCACCAACGCCACGTCGTCGTCCCAGAGGACGAAGCGGCAGAACCCGCTCTCGTCCCGGAGTTCCAGGTTGACGACCCGGCCGCCCGTGCCGTCCTGGCGCGTGAACGTGCGGGCCGGCGTGATCCCCGTCACCGTCGCCCGCAGGTTCGCCTCCATGCCCTCCTCGAGGTCCGCGATCCGCGTGAAAGAGGCGACCTGTCCGCCGAGCCTCTCCACGACGACCATCTCCGCGGCGTCGCGATCCAGCAGGCCGCCCCATTCGCGAATGACGTCCTCCACCTGGGCGTCGAACCCTTCGGGATCGACGCGGTCCCGGACCCTCTCGTACCAGGCGGAGCGCACTGCCCGCCCAACGCCGGCGCGCACAAAAGCCTTACCTTGAGCACAAGCGACGGGACAGGTGTTCCGAGGGTTCATCCCGCGGGGAACCATCGAGCACGGGATGTCCGATAGCGAGGTCTCCGCACCCGCGACTACGTTCTTGTCCGGGCTCGGAAGGAGCTTTGGGTACAGCGTGGAAGCGGATGGCGAGCGACTCGAGGTCGCGTTCGAGCCGTGGTCCCTCGAGCACGAGGCCCCCTCGGACGTCCCGTGCCTGCGGCTGCGGTTCCGGCAGGAGGGAGACCGAGTCGTCCTGGAGCGCTTCACGATCTCGGACGACGGGGAGGAGCGCACGGTCGAGCTCGGCGCCGCGCACGACGCCCTCCAGGCCTGGATGGACTTCATCTCGGACTGAGGAACGCACCCGAGGCGGCGACCGTCGCCCTCACTTGAGCCGGATCGTCTCCAAGTTCATCGGCGCCCGCGTCTCCAGGCCGAACTTCTTGTAGAGGCCCGAGGCGAGGTCGGAGCACTTGTACTCCTCCCCGTGGTTCACGATGACCCGTTCCGGCCGAGGCTCCATCGTTCCGACGTAGTTCAGGAGCTGGAGCCGGTCCGAGTGGCCCGAGAAGCCGTCGATCGTCTCGACGTCCATCTTGATCGGGAGCGTGAGGGGCTGCCCGCGGTCCGTCAGCGTGATCTCCCGCGCCTCCCGCTGGATCCGGCGGCCCAGGGAGCCCTCCGACTGGAAGCCGACGAAGAGGAGGGCGTGGAGCGGGTTGTCCGCCCATCCCTTGAAGTATTCCAACACGGGCCCGCCGGACATCATGCCGGACGTCGCGAGGACGACGCACGGCTCCACGTCGTCCACGATGTTCGCCCGCATGTCCGCCGTCTCGACCCTCTTGAACATCGGGCTCAGGAACGGATTCTCCCCGGTCTGGAAGATCTGCGTCCGGAGCTGGCTGTTCAGGTACTCCGGATACGCGGTGTGGATCGCGGTCGCCTCCCAGATCATGCCGTCCAAGTAGATCGGGACCTCCGGGATCTGGCGGTTCCGCATCGCGTCCTCGAGGACGAGCATGACCTCCTGGGACCGGCCGACGGCGAAGACGGGGATGAGGACCTTGCCGCCGCGGCTCAGGACCCGACGGAGCACCTCCTTGAGCTGTTGCGCGGCCTCGTGCCTCGACGGCTGGACGTCGTGGTACCCGCCGTAGGTCGACTCCAGGACGAGGGTCTCGAGCCGCGGGAACTTGTTCACTGCGGGATTGAAGAGCCACGTCTTCTCGAACTTGATATCCCCCGACATCGCGACGTTGTACAGGCCGTCCCCGATGTGGAAGTGCGCCACGGCGGACCCGAGGATGTGGCCCGCGTTCTGGAACGTGAGCCGGACGTCCGGGGCGATGTCCGTCGTCTCCCCGTACTTCAGGGGGATCGTGTTCGCGACCGCCTTCCGGATGTTGCTCGAGTCGTACGCGGACTTGCGGGCCTCCCCCATGGCGACCTTGATGAAGTCCAGCTGAAGGAGGGACATCAGGTCCCGCGTGGGAGGCGTCGTGTACACGGGGCCCTCGTACCCGTACTTGTATAGGGCCGGGACGAGGCCCGAGTGGTCCAGGTGCGCGTGCGTGATGACGACCGCATCGATCGAGCTGAGGGGCATGACCTCGGGAGCGTTCAGGTACGGCGATCCGTTGTCCTCCGAGATCAGGACGCCGCAGTCGATCAGGACCTTCGAGTCCCGCGTGCTCAGGAGGGCCGCGGACCGGCCGACCTGGCGGAAGCCGCCGAGGGCCGTGATCCGGACGTAGTTTTCCCCGGCGGGGATCTCCCGGGCGAGTTTTCGGCCCACCTGTTTCAGGAACGCCTGCCGTTCGTCGTTGATCGTCCGGAGGTACTGGCGAATCTCGTCGACCGTCTTCGACGGGATCGGCGGGGTCCGGACGACCTTGGGCGCCCACCCGATCCGCTTCTTGAGTTCGTTCAGGATCGAGCCGTGCCGGCCGATCACCATGCCCGGGGACAGGGCCTCGATCGTGACTTCGCCGGTCTCCGTCTCGAAGTAGATACCGGTGATCTGAGCCTCCGCCGGGATGACCTCGCGGATCACCTTCTCCGCCTCGTCCTGCGCGGCCAGGAGGGACGGGTCCGGCCGGACGACGATCCGGCGCCGGAGCTGCTGGGCGATCTGTCGCACCAGGTCGTTCGACTCCGCGAAGACCTCCATGTTCTTCGTGTAGATGACGATGGTCGGGCCTTCGAAGTCGACCTGCGTGATTTCCACGTGGTCAGGGACCACTTTCTTCACGACGCTTCGCGCGTCGCTCAGAATGTCCTCGATGGTCATCGGACATCACTTTGGCCCGAAGCCGTTGGGGGCTCAGGCCAGTTTCATACTCGTCTTGCGCTTCTCGACTTCCTTGTCGTCGAACGTCTTGTAGCCGTCCTTCGAGATCAGGGCGACGTCGATCCCTTCGCCGGACACCGCGTCCCTCTTCATCGCGGCGGTCACGGCGCGGATCGCGAGGTTCGCGCCTTCGTCGAGCGTCATGTCGTCCTTCCAGTGGTCTTCGAGGACCCCGTACACGTACGGGCTCCCGGATCCGCTGGAGACGAACTTGTCGGGGAGGGAACCACCCGCGGCGTCGAGGGAGTACACGTGGGCTCCCGCGCGGTCCCAACCGCCGATCACGAGCTGGACCCAGTACGGGTAGAAGCGGCTCCCGCTGAGGATGTTCGCGGTCAGGGTCGCGGCCGCCTCGACGGGCATCGGGATCCCGCGTTTCAGCTTGTACAGCTCGACCTCCGCGGTGATGTATCGGGCGAGGACTTGCAGGTCGCCGACGAGTCCCGCGGTCGTCAGGCCCAGGTTCTCGTCGAGCTTGTACACTTTCTTCGTGCGCTTGTGCGCGATCAAGGTCCCGGCGGTCGCCCGACGGTCCGCCGCGAGCACGACGCCATCCTTGCAGGCGAGACCGAGCGTCGTCGTGCCGGTCTCGACTTCTTTGGAAACCGCTGTCATGGATACACTCCCGTTCAAAAGGGGTCCAAAAGTGGACGACCGAAGCATGTGGCCGGCAGTATTTAAAAATACCGGGTAGAATCTAAATCGCCGTAGGGAACCGACCTAGATCTCGACGACGACCTCGTCTTCCGAGGTGTCGATCGGGAGGACCGCCTCGAAGTAGCGGCGCATTTCGCCCGCGGAATCGACGAAGGTCAGGATCTGATGGACGAAGCCCAGCTCTTGGAGGCGGCGGATCCGGTCCCAGACCGTGGCGACGGGGATCCCGTAGATCCGACTCACCTCGCCCGGGGTCTTCGGACTCGCGAGCAGGGCGACGAGAATGCGCTTCGACGCGGCGTCCAGCCGGACCTTCATACCAAGGCTAGCCTCCCCGGAGGGGGGCATCAGGCTTCCGGCGTGCCTATCGAGGATGATAGTCGAAGCCGATCACGGACGCCCGCAAGGAGGGCGGGACCTCAGAGGATCGAGGTGAAGGCCCACAGGACGAGGACGATCACGACGACCGCCGCGACGACGGCCCCGGCGATGATGTACGTCGTCTTGCGGGACTTGCCGCCGCCCAACCCGAGCCCCGCGACGTCGTAGGACATGGCACAACCCTCGCGGCGAACCCGCGGGACCGACTTAAGGGTTTCGTCCGCGAGGCGGAGGGGCCCGCTGCTCCACGAAGGACGCGACCTTGTCCAAGGGCCGAAGTTGGACCGCGTACGCGATCTTCTCCTTCGGCAGCGCGACGTTCGCGGCGGAGACGTACACGGTCATCGCGTCCCCCTCGGGCTCGATTCGAAGGATCTCGTCGTCCGGGATCGAGATCATCTCCCGCCCCTCGCGGTCCTCGAAGAAGAAACGGACGGCGCTGGGCATCGCCCGCAGTTTGACGAGGAAGAACCCCGGGTCCTCGGGATCCCGGTTCGTCGGAGAGGCGAAGAACAGCAGGCCCTTCTCGTGCCGGTACAGATGCCCTTCGACGGGCCGCAGGAGGGGCACCCGGTGTCCGTCGTGGTCCATCGAGACCTCCGCGGTCGCGTCGGACTCGCCCGCGACTCGGTAGGAGGCCGCGCCCTCCCCGGCGACCTGGGAGAACACGACGCGGCTCGGGGATCCGCGATCGCCCGCTTCCACGCGGACGCGCATCCGAAGGGTCGCGAAGTTCAGGTCGTACATCCGATCCTCCGAATCGACGTATCCGAGGATCATCGTCGACCTCAGACGCCGAAGCCGCGACGGAACTGCTCCGCGATCTCGCCCAGTTCGATCTGCGAGAAGGACTCGAAGTCGGAGACGGCCGTGTATTCCGCCAGTTGCTCCTCCGAGTAGATGTTCGGGATGACGGATGCGACGGTCTCTTCGGACAGGATGAACTTCAGGGCGGCCTGCGGGAGCGTCATCCCCTTTCCTTCGTAAATCCACCGAAGGTTCGCCGCCTGCCGACGCGCCCGGTCGACCCACGCCGCGTCCTTGACCTGGAGGTCCCCATCCGCCGGGAACTGGGCCGCGTTCGGATCGGATTCGAGGACGCCGCCCGCGTGGGGCGCGCGGATCACCATGCCCTGGTTGATCTCCAGGGCGACCGGGAAGAATTTCCGGCCCGGCTCTTCCTCGAGCAGGTTGTAATACGTTTGGATGAGGCCGAGGTCGTGCTTCCGCATCGCGGCCCGCCCCTCCTCCAGCCCTCCCGGACCGGGACCGAGGGCGATGCCGTAGTATCGGATCTTCCCCTCGGACCGGAGGGCCTCGAGGGCTTGCCACACCGCGGGGTCCGCGACGGTCGCGGCATCCGGATAGTGCAGCTGGAGCACGTCGACGTAGGAGGAGGCGAGCCGATCCAACGTCTTCTCCAGGGAGGCGCGGATCGCGGCGGGGGAGAAATCGGGTCGGCCCCCGGACCGGCCCGCCTTGCTCGAGAGGATCACGAGTTCCCGCCGGTCCTTGAACGCCTCCCCCAGGAGGCGCTCCCCGCGGCCATCGCCGTCCGTCGGCGCGACGTCGAAGTAGTTGATCCCGGCGTCGTAGGCCCTCCGCAGCAGGTCGATCGCCTGCGCGTCCGTGAAAGAGCCCCAGCGCCCCGAGGCGAGGGTCCACAGGCCGAACCCGATTTCCGACACCTCGAGTTCCGTCTTTCCGAGGGGACGGTAGTTCACCACGGTTCCACGCGCCCGCTAACGGGAGATCCGTATTTGACCGCAACGCCCTCGCGGTCCACGCCGGCTCAGCGCCAGGAGATGAAGAACAGCGTCGCGAATCCGACGAGCTCGACCGCGTTCAGCGCGAGCATCGGCATCGCCACGGACGCGCCGAATCCGCCGTCCGCGAGGCTGACGTAGAAGTACATCGCCGCGGCGTTCTCGATGAAGAAGAGGGCCGCGAAGATGATCAGGCCCAGGGACAGCGGTGACCGCAGGGAACGGAAGTTCGTCCCGTAGACGTAGAGGAGGGCGGCAAGGAAGATGAGGCTCGCCGCGGCGAGGACGAGGTCGATCATCCACAGGGTGCCCAACGCCATGCGTTCCGGGGAGAAACGCGGGCGGTGCGGATATCTACTTTTGCCCCAGTCGAGGCTCGATCCTCCGCCAGATTTCGAGGAATTCTTCGAAATGAACTTGGAGACGCGGGGAGAGGGTGTACAGGGTCCCGTAGCCCTCGCCTCCCTGGGTCATGACGAAGTCGTTCTCGTGGAGCACGTCGAGGTGATGGCGAATCGTCTTGTAGTCCAAGGCGAGTTGCGTGGCCAGGTCGTTCGCGTTGCACGGACGTTCCCGGAGGGCCCGCAGGATGCGCGCGCGGCTGATCCCCCCGCGCGTCCCCGCGATCAGGTACCACAACCGCCGGTCCATGACCAACCGCCCCCATCCGTTGGGCCGCAATCTAGGTTGCGGGTCACGCATCGAACCTGCGATGAACGAACGTTCTAATATTACTATCGAAATAGTCAATCTGGTCGTCCTCGACGGGGAAGGAGGGGCCTGGATGCAGAAGGCAAAGGGCTGGTTCCTCGAGTTCCGCCTGATCCCCGTCCTCCTCTGGTCCTAC
>DASQXV010000189.1:0-3956 GCA_035639595.1 Thermoplasmata archaeon
CCCCGACGGTTCGACGATGTTCCCGCCGACAGGCCCACGTCAGTCCGGGCGGACCGTCGAGTCGACGGGGGTGCCCTGGATCGTCGCAGGCGGGGTCTTCGGGAGGGTGACCGTGAAGGTCGACCCGAAGCCGAGGCGCGACTCGACATCGATCGAGCCGCCATGGGCGTTCACCACGCTCTTCGCGAAGGCCAACCCAAGTCCCGTCCCCGCCCCCTTCTCCTTCGTCGTGAAGAACGGCCGGAACAGCTGTTCCAACGTCTTGGGCGCCATTCCGGAACCCGTGTCCTTGACGCTCACCTGAATCTGGTGGCCCCGCTCCTGGAGCCCGACCGTGACGCTCCCCGCACCCGTCGCCTCGAGGGCGTTCTTCAGGAGGTTCACGAAGACCTCCTTCAGATGGATGCGGTCGGCGACCGCCATGACCGGCGTTTCCGGGAACGATCGGACGACTTCGACGGAGGGCTTGCGGAGGGTCTCGATCTGGTCGATCGCCTCGTCCAAGAGGAGTCGGAAGTCCACTTTTTCGGCATGGATCTCGGCATGGGTCGACAGCCGGCTCAGTTCGCGGATGATCGTCGCGGCCGTCCGTCGCTGCTCGTCGATCCGCTGGAGGTACGCGATCGTCCTCGAATCCTCCGTCATCCGCCGGACCGACGCCGTGAGGAGCGAGATGTTCGTGAGGGGCGTGTTGAGCTGATGCGCGACGAACGCCGCCATGCGGCCCATCGCCGCGAACCGTTCCTGTTCGCTGCGCCGCAGCGCCTCCTCCGCGAGCTTCCGGTCCGTCACATCCCGGATCGCGCTCGCCACGAACAGACGGTCCCCAAAGCGGATCGGGCTCAGGCTGATCTCCACCGGGAACTCGGTTCCATCCTTCCTCCGCGCGAACAGCTGGAGCCCCGCCCCCATGGGCCGCACCTTCGGGTCGGCGACGTATCCCTCCCGGTATCCGACATGGCCAGCTCGGAACCGCTCCGGGAGCAGCATCTCAACCCGCGCTCCGATGAGGTCCGCCCGGCCGTAGCCGAACAACTCCTCCGCACGGCGGTTCGAAATCGCGATGCGTCCGGACTGATCCACCAGGAGCAGGGCGTCCGGCCCGGTCTCGAAGACGGCCTGGAAGACGAGGGCGGTGGCCGACTCATCGGGCTGGAAGTCCGCGGCCTTTGCGAGCTCAGGCGCACGCTGTGGCGTCGGGGTCCCTCCACGAGGATCCAGTTTGCCGCCCGTCGCATCGGCCAAGGAGGGATAAATGCCTTCCGTCCTGAGGTCTCGTTCTGCAGAACAGCTCCGGTCCCGCACGGAGGGTCGAGTGGGCTCGACCGGATTCGAACCGGTGACCTTCGCCATGTCAAGGCGATGTCATGACCACTAGACCACGAGCCCAGCGAGGCCGCCTAACCTCCGACCCTCCTTAAGCCTTTCTTGCCGCCGACGGATCGGAGTAAATCCGACGATTCGCGATCGTGCCGCGGTCCCGAGGGCCGCCCATCGTCGTCACTTCGAGAGTGCGGTCACGATTCCGCGGCAGAAGGCGGGCAGGTCGTCCGGGAACCGGGAGGTGATGAGGTTCCCGTCCACGACGCATTCCTTGTCGACCCAGGAGGCGCCCGCGTTGATGCAGTCGTCCCGCACGCTCGCGTACGATGTCATCCGGCGGCCCTTCACGATCCCCGCGCTGATCGGCACCCAGGCCGCATGGCAAATCGCCGCGACGACCTTGCGGCCCTCGTCCATCGACTTCACGAAGGAGAGGATCTCCTTATGCCGGCGCAACCTGTCCGGCCCCGCGACGCCCCCGGGAACGAGGACCGCGTCGAAGTCCTTCGCCTTCAGTTCTCCCGCGGCCCTGTCGGCCTCGCACGGGTACCCATGCTTCGAGCTGTAGATCCGCTTCTCGTGTCCCGCGAGCACGACCTCGGCCCCTTCCTCCACGAGCCGGTAGTACGGCACCCACAGTTCGAGATCCTCGTATCCGTCCTCGACGAGCTCCGCGATCCTCCGTCCCGCAAGGGTCATGCGGGCCCGAAGGCCGATTGCGCCAAAATCCCTTCGCTTCCGAGCCGCCGCGACCCAAACGGATAAGAGGCCTCGGAGCCTCGCTCGCACGACCCGGAGGCCACCATGACATCGAAGGACAACTTCGAGTTCGCACACGCGCACCGGCGCGAGGTCGCATGGATGTCGCAGAACACGAACACCCTCCCCGTTCATCCGGCGATCCTCGAGGCGATCCGCCAGAGCGTGGAGGAGAGGGAGTTCAACCTGTACCCGAGGAAGGGCGGCGTGCCGGGGCTCGCGGATGCGATCCGGGCGGACCTCGGACTCGAGTCCTTCGATGTCCTCCTGACGAACGGCGGGATCGAGGGAGAGTACATCGCGACTCGAAGCCTCTTGGGACCCGGCAACATGGTCCTCTCGACGGACCCGTCCTTCCTCCCGATCCACGACCAGGTCGCGATGGCGGACGCGAAAGCGATCGAGGTGGACATTTACCGCAAGCCGTACCTCTTGACCCCGGAACTCGCGGAGGAGGCCGTGACCCCGGCGACGACGATGCTCCTCCTCATCGACCCCAACAACCCGCTCGGGTCCGGGTATCCGAGGGACCACGTCCGGGGCCTCGCGGAGGTCGCGCGGGACCACGACCTCTGGCTCCTGAACGACGTCACGTACCGGGATTTCAATCCGGCTCACGTCCTCGCGACGGACTTCTATCCGGAGAAGACCCTTGTCTCGTACTCGTTCAGCAAGGGTCCGGGGATGGCCGGCATGCGGATCGGCGCGGTGCTCGCCCCCTCCGGGGGACGTCGGTCGGCCCAAGGCTCGGAGGGCGATGTGATGAAGATGCTCCGGCGGATGGACACGAACGTCCTCGGGGTCAATGTCCTCGCCCAGCGAGCGGCCCTCGCCGCCCTCCGCTCCAAGGAGGAATGGCTCCCCGGCGTCCGGATGACGTGCGAGGCGAATCAAGCGACGATCCGTCGGGCCGTCGAGAAGGTCGACGGCGCCTCGTTGCCCGTCTATCCGTCGAAAGCGAACATGTTCGTGATCGATCTCTCATCCACCCGCGCGGATCCGGAAGCCGTCGAAGAGCGGCTCCTGCTCGACCATCTGGTGCACACCCGCGCAGGATCGTATCTCTCGCGGACCCACGGGAAGGAGTTCCTTCGGGTCTCCTTCACCGTCCCGGAATCGGATGCCCGTCGGTTCGCGGACGGCTTCCCGGCGGTCATGGAGGCCCTCGCCCGCAAGGGGTCGCGATAAGCTCATAATGCCGGACGTCCGTGCATCGAGCATGGGATTCTTCCAGGACTTGGCGGGCCGAGTGGAGGAAGCAGCATCCGCCGGAGGGAAGTTCGCCGATGCGTTCGTACGGACTGCGGGATCGACTCTCGCAGGGGCGCTCGTCTTCGTCGATCGGGAGATCGGCTACGCCCAGCGAGCGGTGAAACGGCGGACGTCGAACACGACGACGCAAAGACGGGGCTCCCGCAAGGGAGAATGAACGACTTCGGCGGCCCGCCCTCGGCGGGCACTCCCGCTCGAAAGCTACTTACCCTTCCTTCACGGTAGCGAACCCACAGGGGAAGATACCGTGGGCAAGTCGGAATACCTCAATTTCGTGAACGGCGAATGGGTGCCTGCGCATTCCGAGGCGACGTACCCGGTGATCAATCCCGCGACGGGCGGGAAGATCGCCGCGGTACCGCAATCCGACCTCGAGGACACGCGCGCCGCAATCGACGCGGCCCGGGAGGCCTTCGACCAGGGCAAGTGGCCCCGGATGACGCCGGGAGACCGCGCCGCGGCCCTGCTCAAACTCGCGAACCTGATCGAGGCCGAGATGGACCGACTCGGTCCCCTCGAATCGCAGAACCAAGGGAAGACAATCAAGCAGGCCCGGGACGGCGACCTCCCGTTCAGCGTGGACAACCTGCGCTTCATGGCGG
>DASQXV010000190.1:0-22364 GCA_035639595.1 Thermoplasmata archaeon
GGGACCGCGCTCCGGCACGCGGAGACTGCCGCGTCGAGGTGAGGATCGCCCCCACGAGGCTGACGCCCGCGATGGATACGAAAATCTGGTGGAAGGCGTCCATAAACGCGCCCGTTTCGACGGAGCCGGGAGGAACGGGCAGGCCCGCAAAGATCGTTTGCATCACCGAGAGCGGCATCCGCGACGCCATGATCACGAAGGCCAGCCCGAGGCTCAGCAGGAACCCGACGTTGAACATGGTGGACGACATGCCGGCGGCGACCCCGCGGCGCATGACCGGAACCGAGTTCATGATCGATGCGACGTTCGGAGCGATGAACAATCCACTGCCAATCCCGGCGAGGATCATCGACAGGACGAGGATCGAATACGACACCCCGTACGGGAGGGTCGCGGCCCACGCGTATGCGGCCGCGGAGACGAGGAGGCCGGCCGTCGTGAAGCGGCGCGGCCCGTACTTGTCGGACAGGTAGCCGCTCACCGGGCCCACGCTCACGAAGGCGAGGGAAAACGGGATGAGGAGGAGACCTGCCGTCAACGCGTCGAGTCCGAGCGCTCCCTGGAAATAGAAGACGAAAACGAGGCCCACAGCCCCCCTGGCGGTGGAGGCGAGCAGGTTGCTGACGACGCCCGCGGAGAACATCCTGTTCCGGAACAAGGACAAGTCCATCATCGGGGACGCCACCGCCCGGTCGACCGGAATGAACGCGACGAGGCACGCAATGCCGGCAATCATCAGGACGAGGTCCGCCGCGGGCCATCCGGAGACGGAACCGAGCGTGAGCCCGAGGAGCGCGAGGGTCAGCCCGCCCGCGAAGAGAAGGTTACCGGCGGGGTCGAGCCGCTCGTGCCCCGGACGGGATTCGAGCTCCTTCAGGCGGGCGTACGCCCAGATCGTCGCGAAGATGCCGACCGGTAGGTTGATCCAGAAAATCGATGGCCATCCGAGATACGCGGTGAGGACGCCCCCCGCGACCAATCCGATCAAGGATCCCGCGGCGCCCGCGACCTGATTGATCCCGAGGGCCCTCCCGCGCTCGGAGACGGGGAACGCATCGGTCAGGATCGCGGTGCTGTTGGCAAAGATCAGGGCGGCCCCGACCCCTTGGACGAGGCGGAACAGCACGAGGCTCCCGCCGTTCGGCGCGAGGCTGCACAGCCCCGACCCGATCGTGAAGATCGCGAACCCGACGTTGTAGAGTCGGACGCGGCCGTACAAGTCCGCGAGGCGGCCGATCGTCAGGAGGAGGCTCGCGGTGACGAGCACGTACCCGAGGATGATCCAGATGCCGTCGATCGTCGTCGTGCCGGGGAGTTCGCGGATGATCGTCGGCAGCGAAATCAAGACGATGTTCGAGTCCAGGAGGGCCATGAACGTCCCGATCGTCGTGTTCGTGAGGACGACGTACTTGTATTGCATCCGCAACCCGAGGGGACGCGCGCGTAGGCCGCCTCGTCTTTATGTAGTTGCGTTGGGGGAGGGAGGCGAAGAAGCGCGGGACGGCCCTCCCTCGACCGCTGAGCCGAACGGGAAAGCGGAGCCGCTCGGGCGGGCATGGCGGCAGAGATTCCCACAGCTCCGCAATTCGATCCGGCCTAATTGACCGTCAGCCTAGATGGGTTCCCAACCTGCACCTACACGGTCCCCGCCGGGAGTAACCGCAGTTTCCACGAACCATACTCGCCACCTCGTTTCCCGTGAGGGCACGACCGATCCGACGGAGAACCGGGTCTTTCCTGACCCCGCTACAGGGAGCCATGTTCCCCCTTCGCACGGGAGGGATACGGCGGACGCCGAAATCGACTCTCTCGCTGGAACAGGACAAAACTATATGCTATTAGGTTCTAGAAGAATGTCGCCGGCTCCTTCTATTGAGGGGTCAAACGGAAGGGTCGTCGGTCGAGTCGGCGGAGGAGGGCGACGCATCTGCGTCCTCGGCCTCCGGCGTAGGATGGAAAAGTCATGACACTGGTCCTCGTGTCGAATCGCCTCCCCGTGACGATCCGACAAACGAGCAAGGGCCTCGAGATGCGGCGGAGCGTCGGCGGCGTAGCCATCGGTTTGGAGTCGGTTGCGGCGATGCAGAAAGCCGTCTGGGTCGGTTGGCCAGGGGTTGTCCCCCCGCGACAGCGAACCGAGGTCGAGCGGCGTTTGCTGAAGGAGTTCGGGGCATATCCTGTTTTCTTGGAGGCACCGCTCGTGCGGCGATACTACCTCGGCTTCGTGAATCGCGCCATTTGGCCCCTCTTCCACTACTTCAGTTCGTCCGCGACCTATTCACCGTCCGAGTGGAGCGCGTATCAGAAGGCAAATGAACTCTTTTGTGAGCGCCTAGACGGCCTGCTTGCCTCGGGCGACCGTGTGTGGATCCACGATTCCCAACTCATGCTCCTGCCTGGGCTCCTTCGGGAGCGACGCCCGAACCTGGAAATCGGCTTTTTCCTCCATATCCCGTTCCCACCGTGGGACCTGCTCCGAGCTTTGCCCTGGCGCCGGGAGATCCTCGAAGGGCTCTTGGGCGCGGACCTCATCGGCTTCCACACCTTCGACTACGCCCAGGCGTTCCTCACCGGCGTCCGGCGACTCCTGGGCCTCGACAACGACATCGGGCGTCTGGTTGTCGGCCATCGCGCCGTTCAGGTGGACGTCTTCCCGATGGGCATCGACTTCCAACGGTTCGCCCTTGACCACGCCGAGACGGGCTCGGGAGCGCTGGGCAGTCGGCAGGGCCCTCCAGCGGGTGGAAAACTTTCCTTTTCCCTGTCCCGCCTGGACTACACCAAGGGGATTCCACAACAACTGCTCGCGATTGCGGCGTTCTTGGAGCGGCATCCGGAGTGGCGTCGCAAATATACCCATTTGCTCGTCGTGAGCCCTTCGCGGGAGAAGGCGGATGGCTACACCGAGATGAGACGGAAGATCGATGAGCTCGTAGGTCGGATCAACGGCCAGTTCGGCGGCTTGGACTGGACGCCAATCCGCTACATCTATCGACAGATTGAGTTCGGGGACCTCATCGGGCTGTACCGCAACAGCGATGTCGCCCTGATCACCCCTCTGCGGGACGGAATGAACCTCGTTGCAAAGGAGTACCTCGCGGCGCGATCCGATGAGCGAGGCGTCCTCGTCCTGAGCGAGATGGCTGGCGCTGCGAAGGAGTTGACCGAAGCCCTCCTGGTGAACCCAAACAACGTCGACGAGGTGGCGTCGGCCCTCCATGAGGCTCTCATCATGCCGGAGCAGGAACAGGTCCGACGGAACCGGGCCATGCGCCGTCGCTTGGAGGAATACAACCTCCGTCGGTGGGCCAGTGATTTCCTGGAGAGCCTCGAGAACGCGGCCCAGGTCTCTAAATCCTTATCCGTTCGACTGCTTGCGCCTGACCAACGGGCCGACATCCTCCGGGCGTATCGGAAGGCCCGTCGTCGCCTTCTGCTCCTCGACTACGACGGAACGCTCGTCCCCTTCGCGGCGAATCCCTCGGATGCCATACCGCCATCGTCGCTCCGCGACCGCATTCAGGCCCTCGCGGCAGATCCACGAAATGTGGTCGTCCTCCTGAGTGGCCGGCGAAGGGAAGACCTCAAGACATGGTTCGGTGGTCTCGGACTCACCCTGGTGGCCGAGCACGGAGCCTGGGCCTTCACCCCAGCGGAAGGGCGGTGGAGAAACACCGCCCCCTTGGAAAACCGTTGGAAAGACCGAATCCGACCCATCCTCGAGCATTTCGTGAATCGGATCCCTGGCTCCTCCGTCGAGGAGAAGGACTACTCCCTCGCCTGGCACTATCGGAAAGCCAGCCTCGAAACCGGATTCGCGGCCGCAGGAGACCTGATCGAGGCGCTCACGAACCTCACCGCGAACTCGGACCTCCAGGTCCTCTCGGGGAGCCGGGTCGTTGAAGTGAAGAGCACCCGGATGACGAAGGGGCTTTACTTCACCTCCCAACTGGCGGACAAGGGCTGGGACTTCATCTTCGCCGTCGGTGACGACCAGGCGGACGAGAGCCTCTTCGCGGCTCTCCCTCAGGAAAGTCACTCCATCCGCGTTGGCCTCGTCGCGTCCGCAGCGCGATCCAATGTGGAGTCGCCGGAGGATATTCTCTCGTTGCTCGGAGACATGGGTGGCGAAAGTCGGGTTCGGGAATCGGACAGGAAATCCTTTCACGGCGGCCGGTGACACAGAAAAGGTGAGCGGACCTCAGCCTAAGGACGGCTGACGCCCGCCCGCGTGGGGCCCAGATCGAGACCGACGCGCGGTCCTGTTCGGATTCGGTCGTCGGGGACCCGGTCGCACGCCGCTGGATCGCCCGTCGTTCCTCACGGGAGAGGGAGGCGCGGATCGCTGGGGCGTAGGGCGAGCTGCCGCCGGAGGTCTTGCCTGTCGTAATCGACTCGCAGCCGTTCAATTTTGCCCTTCTCGACCCGGCCTGTTAGCCTGACATGGCTCCGGATTTCCTTTCGGGTTATCGGCACCATCTGGGTCCCCGTCCACAGGACCTCGAGGGTGAACGACTGATCGTCGCCCGAAACCTTCTCGACGGCCCATGTCGAATCGGGGAAGGCCTTGAAGTGCTTCTCCGTCACCGAGGTCCAGCCGTACGGTCCCATCGGACCGACGGTGGAATCAACCCAGAGTGTCTCGGACAGGAGCCGTGCGATTCGGTCGGGGCTGTGCGCGTTGTAAGCGGCGAGGAGCTCCTTCGCAAGCCGCACACTCTCATCTTCGGACATACCTCCCATCACCCTCTGGACGGACGCGGGGGCCTGAAAATGGTCCAGCTCCTCGCGGCTCCGTTTGACCCGTGTGAGTCATCGACAGGTCAAACTATAAACGTTCCGCAGGGGAGCACGCAGGGGCTGTGGAAGTGAGGCCGTGGGGGAAGGGGGACCGGCGTGCCAACGGGTCAACCACGCGGGAAGGGTGCCTTGATCCCGCAGAAGACCCCGAGGAAAATCCCCGCGAATCAGGGGCTGTTTCGCAAAAGCATCTTTCGGAAGGCGGAGCCTACGCAATCGATCTCCTCAAGGGACCCGGCGAGCACGCCAAGGACGAAGCCGATTGGAAACAGTTTAGGTGATTAAACTCGAGAGAGCGGGCGAGGAGCAAGATTGTCCCGTGGCAATCGCGATTCGTTGCTCCGATCCGGATAAGGGCTTAGCGATCCTTAGGATCCGGGTTGGGAACATCCCGGTCTTCGCGCGAATAAGCAGACTTGAGAATCTTTGGACTAGGGAAGAAAAGACTGATTTGCCAGCCGCCGCGGGGGGCACCGGAGCGGCTAGGCGCTTCGAAGTATTATTTACGGTAGCGAAAGGGTTATCGTCCGAGGGATGACTTCTCGGGCGGCGGGTCCCGATGGCTGCGCTTCCGTCCTACATGAAACTCAAGGTGGACCACAAGACGGTCCTGTGTCGCGATCTCGAGACGTACCGGAGCCTCCGAGACTTCCTCCTGAACAGCGGCTACAAGTCCGTCTACGAGACGGAACGGGTCGGCGAGGAAAAGACCGCGATGGCCACGTTCGCGTGCCTCAGCCCTCTCACGGGGGAGCGGCTCGCGGTGGTCCTGGGGCTGAGCGCCCCGAACGAGGTGTCCCATGCCCAGGCCCCCTTCGCCTACGGCTTCGCGGGGAAGAGGCAGGAGGACGCCCGGACCTACATGCAGCACCTCGCCCTCCGGACGACGGACATTGCCAAGCTGCGGTCGTACCTCGAGTCGAAAGGGGCAGAGTTCCTCACGCCGATCTACAAGGACAAGGACTCCTTCGGTCCCCTCCTGCAGTCCTTCACCCGCGAACTCTTCGACGACGAGTGGTTCTTCATCGAGTTCGTGCAGAGGGACTACGACGCGGACAAGGCCGCGGGCGGGACGCAGTTCGTCCAGAACACGGTCAAGTCCCTCTATGTCTCGAAGCAAGAGGAGTTCCGGGACTGGGAACGTACGCATAAGAAGAGGAAATTCCTGGACGGGGTCCCGGAGAAGGAGCGGACGACGTTGCTCCGCGACCTCCTGACGAACACGGATCCGAAGGGGTACGTCGAGACGGTCGCCCCGATCGTGCGGAACGTCAAGTTGACGTGACGCGGACCGGACACGCACGTTCCAGACGAAAGGGTCATCCGCCTCCACGTCGGTGCCCGGCCCGTGGCCAAGAAGATCCGGGCGGACCGGGAGTGCCCTCGGGATTGGACCCCCCTCAAGAAGGAACCACGAAAGACCCACCTCCGGACAATCGAAGTGGACGAATGCCCTTCTTGCCATGGCCTGTTCCTCGATAAGAAAGAGATCCGCCGGTTGACCGGCGATGCCGCCCTGAACAAGCTCCTCACCAAGTACCTGGGGCTCGACTCCGACAGCCCGCTCGTGTGCCCTAACTGTGGCGGGCTCATGGACATCGAGGACGCGGGGGCCGTCCGGGTGGATGTTTGCCTCGACTGCAACGGCGTGTGGCTGGACGCCGGGGAGTTGGAGCGACTCGCCTCCATGGATGACGCCGAGTTCCGACACTTCACGCCCGAGAAAATCGAGGAGATCTTGAAGGCGAGGGAGATCAGGCGAGAAGAGCGGGTCAAAGCCGTCCGAACGTTGTTCCGTGGCCTTCGACGAGGCTGATCGTCGAGCGGCCCAATTCGGCTCAGGGAGTTGGCGTCGGATTCCTGCGAAGCGCTTCGGCGAGATCCGCCTCCGTGTTCACGTCCAAGAACGAGTCGAGCCGGGGATCGACCGAACGAAGCCGCTGCGCGTCGAGGAATACAGCATCCAAGCGGTCGACGAGGGCCGAAGGAGATACGGGCGGGTCGTCCTCCCTTTCGAGAATCCGAAGGACCGACCTCCTCCGGTAGATCGCCCGCACCGGGTCGAAGACCTCTATCCGGGGAACCGCGGCGTCGTGCCCGCCCAAGCTCCTGAGGAGCAACCGATAGAGATCGGTCCGCAATAGTGGCGCGTCGCAGGGCGCCACCAGAAGCCGCTCTCCACGAGCAGCCTCCGTCCCACGAGCGATCCCCTCGATAGGCCCCATGGCGCGCCGCCGGTCTATGACGAAGCGGACCGAGGACGGCAAGCCGGGGCGAATCGCTTCGGCCGTCCGAGGGTCGGCCACGGATACGAGCATCTCGGTGGCGAGCGGGGCGAGCGCGTCGTGAATCCGACGCACCATTGGCGTCCCCTCAAAGGCGACGAGGGCCTTCACCCGTCCGAGGCGCGACGCCTGGCCGCCGGCGAGGATGAGGGCCGTGTTCACGGAGCCTCCATCGCGCCTCGCGTTGAAAAGCTACCTCTGTCGTAGCCGACGTGCGAGGAGAAGGGAAGATAAACCCCTGCCGCATGCTCCGATTCCCGTCCGCGATCCCGCGGGATGTCGGAACGATGACGGATACGGAAGCGAACTTCGTGCGCGGTCGCGGGACCTATGTCGCCGATTTGGTCCTTCCCCGGATGCTCCACCTCAAGATTGCCCGGAGCATCTACGCGCGGGCGCGGTTGGTCCACGTCAAGGCTCCCCTCACGGGCCATGAGGTCACCGCGGACCTGGCCGCAGTCGGAGAGGGCGCGGAGGGAGGCACGGGGCAGGTGCCCTATCCGGTTCTCGCGCGGGACCGCGTCAATTATGTCGGTCAGCCCATCGCCGCGGTCCTCGGAGAATCGGAGGCGAGGGCGGAGGACCTCCTGGGCGGCGTGGACATCGGGTACGAACCCCTGAAACCGATCGTGAATCCGGAGGAGGCCCTCCGTCGTGAACCAATCCATCCCGGCACCACGACGAACGTCTTCGCCCCCGCCCGCACGGGACGATCCTTCAAAGACCCTTCCACCCCGATCGTCCTCGAGGACACCTTGGAGAACGAGCGAATCGTCCCGAATCCCCTCGAGCCCCGAGGCGTCGTCGTCGATTGGGACGGGCATCGCCTGACCGTCTACGCATCGACCCAGTCCGTCATCAGTTTCCAGGATGGGTTCCGCGAGGCCCTGGGACTGACCCCGGGGGCGGTCCGAGTCGTCCAGATGGACACCGGCGGCGCCTTCGGGTCGAAAGGTGGGATCTATCCCGAATACGTCGTGGCCGCCCACGCCGCGATGCAGTCTGGCCGACCCGTGCGCTGGATCGAGACCCGATCGGAGCACCTGCAGGCGACCGAGCAGGGACGTGGGGCCCGCGCTCGCATGAAAGTCTTCGCGGACCGGGCCGGACGCGTCCAAGGGCTCCGCGCGGACGTGGTCGTCGACGGCGGCGCCTACTCCGCGGGCATGGGGGCCTTTGCTCCCGGCTGGATCTCATACCAGATCACGGGGCCCTACGCAATCCCGAAGGTCTTCGTGGACGCCCGGGCGGTGTACACGAACAAAGTCCCTTCCGGGCCGTACCGCGGGGCGGGTCGACCCGAAGCCGCCTTCTTCATCGAACGGATGATGGACCTGCTCGCGGACGAGCTGGGCCGCGACCCCGTGGACGTTCGCCTGCAGAACGCGAGCGGACGCCCCTGGACGTCTCCCACGGGCCTCCGAATCCCGGCGTTCAAACCGTTCCTCCAGGCCGCCGTCCGAGAGCTCGGCTACCGCAAGCGATCCCGCTTCCGGGGGACCGGCTTCTCGAGCTTCGTCCTGATCCCCGCGGCCAATCCGGGGGAGAGCGGTCGCATCGCCGTCGAAGATGGAAGGGTGAGGGTCTGGTTGGGCGGAAGCGCGCACGGCCAAGGCCACGAAGTGTTCGTCCGTCGGCTTGTCGCCGAGGAGCTTCGCGTTCCTCCCGACTCCATCGTCCTCGAGCGGAGCGACACGGACGCCCTAGCGAAGGGCATCGGCAGTTGGGGGAGCCGATCCGCAATGGTGGGAGGCGGCGCCGTCATCGAGGCGGCGCGCAAGCTCAAGGACCAAGTTCGGAAGGCGCACGGCCGGTATTCGGCCAAGGATCTTCTCGCGGGTTCCTTCGACGCGAGGACCTTCTTCAAGCCCCAGGGAAATTACAACTCCTTCGGCGCGAACCTCGTCACGGCGGAGGTCGAAGAGACCGGAAGGGTCTGGGTCCGCGAGTGCCTCGCCTATTACGATGTCGGTCGTGCCTTGAATCCCGCCATGGTCGATGGTCAAGTTGCCGGCGGCTCCCTCCAGGGAATCGGGCAGGTGCTCTACGAGCGCGTGAAATATGATGCGGAAGGCCAGGTCCTGACAGGGAGTCTGATGGATGCCGGCCTCGCCACGGTCGAGGAGATGGCGGAGAGAATTTCCCTCAAGACGCCGAAGTCGGCCTCGGACCTGCCCCACGGGGCGAAGGGCGTCGGGGAGAGCCCGGCGATCGGCGTTCCCCCCGCGCTCGTGCGGGCCATCGAGCGGGCCGTAGGCAAACGCTTGCGCCGCACGCCGATCCGCCTCGAGGAACTCGCTCGCGTCCCGCAACGCGAGGCAGAAAAGACGTTCAAGGGCGGTTCGGCTGCCAAGACGTCTGGGGATCCTCCATCCGAGGCTCTGGCCAAACGTTGATTATCGCGGGGACGGTTCCTCACGAAGGACCGGGAAGGAGTCTGTGGCGAGGGACAGCTATCCCGAAAATGTCGACGATGTATTGAAAAAGCTCACGGGGCAGCAGTATGTCGCGGACCGCCCGATCGGAATGGCGATCTTCCTCTCCCTTCGGATGCAGAAGCCCTTGCTCGTCGAGGGCGAGCCCGGATGCGGCAAGACGGAAATCGCCCGGACGCTCGCCGCGGCCTTGGACACGGACCTCATTCGCCTCCAGTGCTACGAAGGGCTCGATGCGGATGCGACCTTGTACGAGTGGAATCATGCGAAGCAGCTCCTCACCATCCGGATTGAGGAGGCGCGGAAAGATCCCAAGGCGTTGGAGAAGGAGATCTTCAGCGAGGCGTTCCTCCTGAAACGCCCCCTCCTCCAAGCCCTCACCCACGAAGGGCCCCGAGCGCCGGTCCTGCTCATCGACGAGGTCGACCGGGCCGACGAGGAGTTCGAAGGCCTGCTCCTCGAGTTCCTGTCCGAGTTCCAAATCACGATTCCGGAGATGGGGACGGTCCGCGCGAAGCGGGCGCCGCTCGTCGTCATCACCTCGAACCGCACCCGGGAGCTCTCGGATGCTTTGAAGCGGCGGTGCCTGTACCTCTACATCGGGTATCCGAGCCGCGACAAAGAAGTCGCGATCCTTCGGCTCAAGGTCCCGGGCCTCAACGAGCAGTTCGCGGAGGAAATCGCAGGCTTCGTCCAGCGAGTCCGGGCGGAGCCCGACTTCGTGAAGAGGCCGGGAATCTCGGAGACCCTGGAGTGGGCGACCGCCCTCGTGGCCCTCGGCACGACGAAGTTGAATCCGGACGTCGTCGAGCAGACCCTCGGCCTGGTCGTCAAGGATGCCCAAGACCTCCAGACGATGCAGTCGGGTCGCCTGGTGGACTTGCTGGGATCGACGTGACCATCGCCCCGAGGGCACCCCTCCTCCTTCCGCGACTCGCGGGCTTCATCCGGTTCCTCCGGCTCCGGGGGTTCTCCGTGGGGACCGGCGCGGCGCTCGACCTAGGCAGGGCCTTGCGAGAGGTCTCGATCCTCGATCGCGACACGGTTCGGACCGTCTGCCTCCTTACCTTGGCGAAGTCGCCCGACGACGTCTCTCGCCTATGGGATGCGTTCGACCTCTACTGGTCGACGTACATCGATCCCTCGGAGTCGAGTACGCGACTCGCGGTCTCCGCCCCCGCGAGCCCGCCGCCGGATGGAGCCGTCCCGACGGGGAATGCGGCTCCCGGCATGCGCCTGTCGGTCGACGGGCTGGGCGTCGTCCGCGTGGGGCTCTACAGCCCCGACGCTCCGCCCGCGGGGCACATCATATCCCCCCTCGACCGGAAGCGAATCCTGGCGATTCGCGCAGGCGTGAGGCGGCTTAGGAGGCAGGTCGCAACGCGGCCCGGCCGGCACCGAGGAGCCGCACCGCGAGGCGCCCTCGACTTCTCGGCGACGGCACGACACAGCCTCCGCCACGGAGGCGAGTGGGTCGAGTTCCGCTTCGAACGCCGCAAGAAGCGCCGGGCGGACCTCTTCCTCCTTTGGGACGTCAGTGGTTCGATGCGGGAACACGAGGCGGTCCTGTTCGCCCTCGTCCACGGAATCCTGGGCGTCGTTCGGAGGACACGCATCTTCGCCTTCGGAACGCGCCTCGATGAGGTGACGGACCTCGTGCGGGGACGGAGCTACGCCCACGCGGCCCGGACCCTGTCCGTCGCCCTGGGATCGATGGGAGGCGGGACGCGGATCGGTCCGTGCCTGGAGGATTTCCTCCGACGGTATGGGAGGCTCATCCACGGCGGGACGACCTTGGTCATCCTGAGCGACGGGTGGGACCTGGGCGATACGGCCCGACTTGCGACGGCGTTGGACCGGCTGCACCTCCGCGCGCATCGCGTCGCCTGGGTGAACCCGTACGCCGACGATCCGCGGTTCGAGCCCGCGACCGCGGGCATGCGGGAAGCGCTCCCGCGGATCGACCTCCTTCTGGGACCGCGGGACTTCGAGGATCGGGCGGGCTTCGCCCCTCACCGGATCGGGGCCCGGAGACCTCGTGTATCCTCCACGAGTCGGAGAAAAACCTTTAACGCCTCCATCTGATGCAGGCGCGCTACTCCGTAGCACTGGGGTGTCCGGATGATTCCACCACGCTTCGAGTATTTTGCGCCCTCGTCCATCGACGAAGCCATCCAGATCCTCGACCGCTTCGGCGGCGAGGCGAAGGTCCTCGCGGGGGGCCAGAGCCTGCTCCCCGTGATGAAACTCCGGCTCGCGGAACCGCGGGCTCTCGTCGACATCAATCGGATCCCGGATCTCGGCTACATCCGGGAAGATGCGAAGTCCCTCCGCATCGGTGCAACGGCCCGCACGAACGACCTGAACGACTCCGAATTGATCCGCAGTCGCTATCCGATCCTCTCCGACGCGGCCTTCGAAATCGCGGATCCCCTCGTGCGGAACATGGGGACCGTCGGCGGCAACGTGTCCCATGGGGACCCGGCGAACGACTTGCCCGCCTGCATGCTGGCGCTGGGGGCCCGCTTTCACGTTCGGGGTCCGAAGGGCTCCCGGACGGTCCCGGCCCGCGAATTTTACAAAGACACGTTCGTGACCGCTCTCGAGCCCAACGAGCTCCTGTCCGAAATCGAGATCCCGAAGGCGAGCTCGGGCCAGGGGAATGCGTATGTGAAACTCGAGAAGCGAGTCGGAGACTTCCCAATCGTCGGGGTCGCCGCGAACCTTCGGATGGAATCGAAAGGCAAAATCGGGTCCGCGGGCCTCGCGCTGACGGCGGTCGGCCCGACCGTCTTGCAGGCGACGGAGGCCGAACGGCACTTGGTGGGCAAGGCTCCCGACGAAGCGACGTTCGCGCGGGCTTCCGAACTGGCGATGGGAATCGCGAACCCAACCTCGGACCTACGGGGGCCGGCGGAATACAAGAAGGCGATGGTCGGCGTCCTCGCCCGACGCGCGTTGCATCGCGCGGCCCAGCGGGCCCGAGGGGGCGCATGACATGGTCCTCGCCGAGATGCCCTCCCCGGGCGAAGAGACAGGTCCGCACGTTGGCGTGCGCGTGACGGTGAATGGCGTCCCCCGATCCGCGACGATCGAGACGCGGACCCTCCTGGTCCACTTCCTACGGGAGAACCTGGGCCTGACGGGCACGCATATAGGATGCGACACGACGAACTGCGGCGCCTGCACGGTCCTCCTCGACGGGAAGCCGGTGAAGTCCTGCACCGTCCTCGCCGTCCAAGCCAACGGACGGGACGTTCGGACGGTCGAGGGCCTCGAGACGGACGGCAAACTCCACCCGGTCCAGGAGGGATTCATCGAGGAGCACGGCCTGCAATGCGGCTTCTGTACGCCCGGGATGATCATGACCTCCGTCGCCCTCCTCCAAAAGCATCCGCGTCCGACGGAGGAACAAATCCGCCGCGCGATTTCCGGGAACCTGTGCCGGTGCACGGGCTACGTGAACATCGTGAAGGCGATCCAGTACGCGGCGAACAAGATGCCGCGGACCTCGGGGGGACCCAAATGACGGTCCATGGGGGAATCGGTCAGCCCGTGAAGCGGAAGGAGGATGCCCGCTTCGTCCGCGGGAAGGGGAACTATGTCGACGACGTCAAGCTCCCGGGCATGCTCTATCTCGACATCGTGCGGAGCCCGTATGCCCACGCGCGAATCCGGAACATCGACATCGAGAAGGCGATGAAGGTCCCCGGAGTCCTCGCCGTCATCCGCGGGAAGGACCTGGAGGCCTCGAACCTCGCCTGGATGCCGACCCTGATGTCCGACCGGCAGATGGTCCTCCCCATCGAAACGGTCATGTACCAAGCCCAGGAGGTGGCCGCGGTCGTCGCGGAAAGCCGGTATGCGGCCGCGGACGGGGTCGCGGCGGTCGAGGTGGATTACGACCCCCTGCCCGTCGTCGTGGACCCGCGGAAGGCCCTCGAACCCGATGCCCCGATCCTGCGGCCGGACCGCAAGGAAAAGACGAATCGGATCTGGCACTGGGAGGTCGGGGACCGCGACGGGACGGAGCAAGCGCTGAAAGCCTCGGACGTCGTCGTCCGCGAGAACCTCTACATCCCGCGCATCCACGTATCGTCCATCGAGACCTGCGGGTGCGTCGCGGCCTTCGATGCGATGGGCAAGCTGACCGTCTGGATGACCACCCAGGCCCCCCATGCGATCCGGACCGTGTTCGCCCTCGTCTCCGGACTGCCGGAACAGAAGATCCGGATCGTCTCCCCCGACATCGGCGGCGGGTTCGGCGGAAAGGTCCCCGTGTATCCCGGGTACATCCTCGCGGTCGTCGCCGCCCTGAAGACGGGCCGTCCGGTGAAGTGGATCGAAGACCGGTCGGAGAACATCCAAGCGGACTCGTTCGCACGGGACTACCACATCACTGCGGAGATCGGCGCGACGAAGGACGGGACTCTCACGGCCCTCCGGGTGAAGACGATCGCGGACCACGGCTACACGGACGCGGCGGCGAATCCGTCGAAGTTCCCCGCGGGCTTGTTCCACATCATCACGGGTTCGTACCCGTTCCAGAAAGCCCACGTCGAGGTGGACGGGGTCTACACGAACAAGCCGCCGGGCGGGATCGCGTACCGCTGTTCGTTCCGCGTGACGGAGGCCGCGTTCACGATCGAGCGGATGGTCGACATCCTCGCCCACAAGCTGGGGATGGACCCCGCGGACTTCCGGATGAAGAACTTCATTCGACCCGAAGCGTTCCCGTTCCGCTCGGCCCTCGGCTGGACGTATGACAGCGGGAACTATCCGGCGGCATTGCGGAAGGCGAGGGACCTCATCGGCTATGAGGCGTTGAGGAAGGAGCAAGCGGAGAAACGGGCCCGCGGCGAGCTCATGGGCATCGGGATCTCGAGCTTCACGGAGATCGTGGGCGCGGGCCCATCCCAGACGTTCGACATCCTCGGCCTGAAGATGTTCGACTCTTGCGAGGTGAGGATCCACCCGACGGGGAAGGCGATCGCCCGATTCGGGACACGGTCCCAGGGTCAAGGGCACGAGACGACGTACGCGCAGATCCTCGCGGAGGAACTGGGCCTTTCCTCGGACGACATCTCCGTCGAGGAGGGCGACACGGACACCGCGCCGTACGGGCTCGGGACGTACGCGAGCCGGAGTACGCCGACCGCCGGAGCGGCGGCCGCGATGGCCGCGCGCAAGATCCGGGAGAAGGCGCAGAAGATCGCGGCCCACCTGCTCGAGGTGAGCCCGGACGACCTGGAGTGGAAGGATCACAGGTTCCAAGTCAAGGGCGTGCCCGACAAGGCGAAGACGATGCAGGAGATCGCCTTCGCGGCGTACACGAACCACCCGCCCGGGATGGAGGCGGGGCTCGAGGCCGTGGACTACTACGATCCCCCGAATTTGACCTTCCCATTCGGGAGCTACATCTGCGTCGTCGACATCGACAAAGGGACGGGCCAGGTGAAGATCCGCCGCTTCGTCGCCGTGGACGACTGCGGGACAATCATCAACCCGATGATCGTCGAAGGACAAATCCACGGCGGACTCACGATGGGGCTCGCGCCCGCCCTGCTCGAGGAGATCCAGTACGACGAGAACGGGAACATCCAGGGTGGCTCCTTCATGGACTACCTCCTCCCGACGGCCGTCGAGACGCCGAAATGGGAGACCGCGAAGACGACGACGCCATCGCCGCACCACCCGATCGGGGCGAAGGGGGTGGGGGAGTCGGCCACGGTCGGCGCTCCGGCCGCCATCGCGAATGCCGTCGTGGACGCCCTCTCTCCTCTCGGGGTGACGCATATCGACATCCCGATCACGCCGTGGAAGGTCTGGAGCATCCTCCATCAGAAGGGGGTCGCCTAGGAGACGGGGGCCTCGACGTGCGCTTCGAAGGCACTTTCACGGTTCGGGCTCCGCGGGCGCGGGTCTACTCGTTCTTCTTGAATCCGCAGGAATTCTCGACCTGCATCGACGACCCGCATACGATCGAGGTGATCGATGCGGATCACTTCCGCGGGACGGTGAAGACGGGCGTCTCCTTCATCCGCGGCACCTTCACCTGGTCGGCGGACGTCAAGGAACGCGTCCCGCCGGAGCGGGCGCAACTGGCCGTCCACGGATCCGGCATGGGGAGCGGGTTCGACATCGTCGCGAATCTCGAAATGTCCGAGGCCGGGGACCTCTCGACGGTCAAGTGGTCGGCGGACGTCCAGATGAGCGGGACCATCGCGACCGTGGGAGCCAGGTTGTTGCAAGGGACGACGGAGAAGAAGACGAACGCCTTCTTCGAGAATGCCCGTCGGGTCCTCGAGGGGAAGTAGTCAGCCGACGACGCCGGCCTCGACGCTCTGGACCTGGGGCAGGTGGTCTGCGATCAGCTGCCACGACTCCCCGTCGTCCCGCGAAGCATACAACTGCCCCGTCGTCGTACCCACATACACTCCGGCCGGATCGTTCGTGTCCGTGCGAAGGCCTTCCCGGAGGACCGTGAACCAGGCTCCCTCTTGGGGCAGGCCTTTCGTGCGCTTGGACCATTGCTTCCCGCCATTCGTCGTCCGGTACACCGCCATGGCCCCCTCCGGCATCACGCGGTTGTAGTCTCCGACGAGAGGGACCGCGTAGGCGGTTTGGGCATCGTGGGGATGCGCCGCGAGCGGGAACCCGAAGGTTCCCCCGCTGCTCTTCGAAACCGGGAGGCCTTTTTCGATGATCGTCCATCCCGAGTCCCCCCGAGACCGCCGATACATGCCGGCGTGGTTTTGCTGGTATACGACGGCCGGGTCCCGCGGGTCGCGGACCATCTTGTGGACGCACGTCGCGAAGTCCTCCTTTTCAAAGACCTTCTGCTTGCCATAGTATCGGATCCCCGCGTCGTACATTCGCCAGGAAGCGCCTCCGTCGTTCGTCGAGAAGAT
This sequence comes from Thermoplasmata archaeon, assembly GCA_035639595.1. Lineage (GTDB taxonomy): Archaea > Thermoplasmatota > Thermoplasmata > RBG-16-68-12 > RBG-16-68-12 > RBG-16-68-12. The sequence continues at coordinate 16,432 of DASQXV010000190.1, forward strand.
CCCGGCCGCCGAGATCCCGACCAACATCCTCCGGGGATCGCCAGGATAGGGCAAGATCGTGTGAAGGCAGAGGCCCCCTCCGCCGGGCTCCCACTTCTCGCGGCCGGATCCGTAGTTGAGCGCATCGATGGAGGACCAGGTCTCGCCTTGGTCCCCACTCCGGAACAGCCCCGCGGGTTCGACGCCCGCATAGAGGCCGTCCTCGGCCCCGGCCTGAAGTTGCCAGATCCGCGTGACCGAGATATCGGACTCCTTCGAAAACCGAGGGCCCTCGTGCGGGATCGTCCACTTCCCTCCGAAATCCTTCGTCCTCGCGACGATGGGGCCCCAGTGCTCGCTCGTCGCCCCGGCGAAGACCGTCCGCCCATCGGACGGGTCGAGGATCGCGTGCCGGATCTCGTTCCCCTCGAAGTAGGGTCCCCGCGACGACCATCGCCTCCGATCCCGAGAATGGAAGAGGAAGAGACCTTTTCGCGTCCCGACGACCACCACCGTCTCGCCTTTCTTGACGTCCGCCATGTCAACCACCTGCAACCGAGGGAAGGATCGTGACCTCGTCGCCCGCCCGGAGCGCGACCTCTCTCGGAGGTCGGTCGGACACCGGCTCATCGTTGACGAACGCATTGACGAACCGCCGCAACCGACCCTGGTCGTCCAAGATTCGGTACGCCATCCCCGGGAACCGGCGGTTCAATTCGTCGATGGCCCCCGCCAAATCGGTCGCTCGGATCTCGATGGTCCCGACGCCCCTCGTGAGCTCCCGGAGCGGGTAGGGCACGTAGACCTGGATCGAATCGGCATCCTTCGGGACGCGACGCGCCTGCACGCCTCAACCCTCCGGCGCAGAGCAGGCGGGGCCTATTTAACGCTTCACAGCGGGGCAGCGTCCGAACCCTCGACTAAGGCTAAAAAGAGAAGGGATGGCGGGCCAGCGGGAGCCCTTTTTCCGAGCGCAGCTCGGACCCCGCGGTCAGGGGGACGCACGACCGTACGCCTCCGGAGCCTTGAGGAATCGGGTGCGACAACCTTCCGAGCAAAACAGGAACACCCGGCCCTCATGGGTCGTCCGGACCGGTGAGTCCCGATCCACCTGCATCCCGCACACGACATCCGTCTCCTTGGCGTCAAGCTTGGGGTTGGCGGAGACGGGGAGTTCGCGAGGAGCCGCGGTCCGTCGGACTTGGACGATCTGGGCGAGGATGCTCAGCGCGATCTCCTTCGGTGTCTCGGCAGACAGGTCGAGGCCCGCGGGGCTTTGGATCCGGGCCCGGGCCGCGTCCTCGACTCCCGCCTCCCGGAGGGCTTCCAAGACCGCGGCGGCCCGGCGTCGACTCGCGACGAGGCCCACGTAGGCCGCGGGAGTCCGGGCGAGGTGCGTGAGCGCGGTCTCATCGTACTTCCCCATCGTCGCGACGACCGCGTAGGTGTCCGGAGTGACGACTTCGGCGAGGCCGGCGAGATCCCGGATGACCCGATCGTCAATGCCCGCGGCGCCGCCGGGCTCCAAGGTCACGTGGACGATCCGGTAGTCGAGGATCCGGGCGAGGTCCATCAGCGCCCGGACCACGGGGGACTCTCCAACGACGACGAGGTGCGGCTTCGGCAGGTGAGGTTCCAGGAAGATATCCATCGTGCCCCCCGACGCGCATTCCATCACGTGCTCCACGATGCCCTCCAGGGGAAGTCCGCGTCTTGGCGTCGGAGTGAGGCGCATCATCCGCGGGAGGCCGTCGCGCAACGCTCGGAGGCCTTCCGACACCAAGACCGCTTCGGCGCAACTTCCCCCGAGCCAACCGATCAGTTCCCCGTTTGCCCGCACGATCGCTTTGAACCCGGGTCGACCCGATGAAGGACGCTCGACGCGGACGACCGTCGCCAGGACGAACGGTTCGTCCCGGGATCGGAACTCCTGAGCCTGAGCGAAGACGTCGATGGGCGCCTCGATCGGCGACCTCTCGTGGGCGGACGTCCCGGAATCCCCGGTTCCGTGGGTCGTTGCGACGAGGCTCAGGATGGATTCGCCGGTCCGGACCGCCTCCTCGGCGCGGGCGATCTGCTCCGGCGTATCGAGATCGACGAGGATCCCCGGGTCGTCCACGGGCACCTCGAGAATCCCGTCGAGATGGCGGCCAAACAGGGCCCGACATCCCTGGTCCCCCTCGATCTCCTGGACCTCTTCGGATATGGAACGGTCGAGGAGGACCGGATTCCCGCGCTGCCCTCGGTACGTGGGAATCACAATCTTCGCGTCCGATCCGTTCCGGCGCGTGATTAGTTCATCCACGGTCTTCGATGAAACGAAGGGCTGGTCCCCGAGGACGATCAGGAGTCCGTCCGATCGGGGATTGGCCGCGCGCACGCCAGCCTGGATCGAGGTGCTCATGCCGGCCTCGTATGCCTCGTTGATGATCACGCGCGCTCCATCGAGAGAAATCGCGCTCCGGACGCGTTCCGCTTCGTGGCCCAAGACAACGACGACCTCATCGACGGCGGAGCGGTGGACCGTCCGGAGGACGTGGTCCAAGAGAGGGCGCCCGCCGACCGGGACGAGGGATTTCGCGGTGCCCATCCGAGAGGAGCGGCCCGCCGCGAGCACGATCGCTGAGATCATGGACGGTCCCCGGCCGTCGATTGCGAAGGTTCCGTCCACAGCGACGCCATTTCGCCTCCCCGGGACGATGACCCGCGTCCGATGGCAAATAGCTTTGCGGAAGTCGGTCGGGCGCTCATTTCTCCTGGAGAATCCGCCACACCTTCTCCGGCGTGATCGGCATATCGATATGGTCCACTCCGAGCGCGTCGCACACGGCGTTCACGTACGCTTGGGAGGAGGCAATCGTCCCCGTCTCTCCGACCCCCTTCACGCCGAGAGGGTTGTGCGGGGAGGGGGTGACCGTGGAATCCGTCTCGATCCGCGGCGCCTCGAGGGCCGTGGGGACCAGGTATTCCATCAAGCTGTTCGTCAGGAGGTTGCCGCTCTCGTCGTAGACGGCCTGTTCGAGCATGGCCTGGGCGAGGCCCTGGAGCACGCCTCCGTGGACCTGTCCCTCCACGATCATCGGATTGATCTGGTTCCCGCAGTCATCGACTGCGACATAGCGGCGGATCGATACCTGGCCGGTCTCCTTGTCGACATCGACCACGCAGACATGGGTCCCGAACGGGAAGACGAAGTTCGTCGGATCGTAGAAGGTCGTCGCGTCGAGCACCGGCTCGACGTCCTTCGGCATGTTCCCCGCCATGTAGGCGGCCCAAGCGATTTCCTGAATCGTCTTTGTCGCCTGCGGCGAACCCTTCACGACGAACTTGCCGTCCGCGAATTCCAAGTCGTCCTCCCGAGCCTCGAGCAGGTGGGCGGCGATCTTGCGAGCCTTGTCCCGCACCTTGCGCGCGGAGAGGGCGATCGATCCTCCTTCGACCGGAGTGGTCCGGCTCCCATACGTCCCCTGGCCGTACGGCGTCATCTTCGTGTCCCCGTGGAGGACCTCGACATCGGCGACCGGGATGCCGAGCTCCCCTGCGACGATCTGGGCGAACGTCGTCTCTTCTCCCTGCCCGTGCGGATGCCCGCCCGTATAGGCGGTCGCCTTGCCCGTCGGATGGAGCCGCACGGTCGAGGCTCCCCAGAGTCCGCCAGCGAATCCCGTCGACGTCACGACGGAGGAAGGCCCGAGGCCGCAAATCTCCACGTACGAGGAGAGGCCGATCCCCATGAGCCGACCCTTCTTCCGGGACTCGGCCTGTTCCTTCCGGAGCTGGTCGTATCCGACCTTCTCCAAGGCCTTCTTCAGCGTCCCTTCGTAGTTCCCGCTGTCGTACGTGAGGCCCATCGCCGTGGCGAAGGGGAACTTGTCCGCTGGGATGAAGTTCTTCCGGCGGAGGTCGGCCGGGTCTTTCTTGAGCTTCCGCGCGAGGATGTCCACCATCCGCTCTATGAGGAAGAGGGCCTCGGGGCGGCCGGCGCCGCGATACGCGTCGACGGGGGTCGTGTTCGTGAAGGCCCCCGTCACCTCGACCCGGCCCGCCTGGATCCCGTAGCAGCCGCCGACCATGAACCCGAACAGGATCGTCGGCACGCCCGGGGCCGCGGTCGACAGGTAGGCGCCGAGGTTCGCGATGACCCGGGCGCGGACCCCGAGGATCGTCCCGTCCTTCTTCGCCGCGAGTTCCACGTACTGGACATGGTCCCGCCCATGGATCGTCGCGACGAAGTTCTCCGCCCGATCTTCGACCCACTTGACCGGACGTCCGAGGCGCATCGCGAGATGGCAGACGATCGCCTCCCAGGGATAGACTGGGATCTTGCTGCCGAACCCGCCGCCGACGTCCGGGGCGATCACGTGGATCAGATGCTCCGGATGCTTCAGGACGATCGACAGCACGAGGCGATGGACGAAGGGGTTCTGGGAGGTGACGTAGAGGGTGAGTTCCCTCGTCGCCGGCTCGTAGCTCGCGATCGCGGCCCGGGGCTCGATCGCGGTGGGCTGGACCCGCTGATTCACGAACCGCTGGCTCACGACGACGTCCGCCGACTGGAACACCTTGTCGACGTCGCCGCCCGCCAGGGTCCATTTGAACGCCACGTTATCGGGGGCCCCCGCATGGAGAGCAGGTGCGCCCCCCTTCACCGCGGTTTCCGAATCGGTCACGACCGGCAAGGGCTCGTAATCGACTTGGACGAGGTCCCGCGCGTCCTCCGCGATGTACGGGCTTTCGGCCACGACGACCGCGACGGCCTCTCCCGCGTATCGGACCACCTCCCGTGCGAGCGGCGGATAAGGAGGCGTCTTGATGTTCGCATTCGGAATCGGCCACGCCGTGATGATGTCCCCCACTTGGTCTTTCAGATCCTCCGCCGTCAGCACCTCGAGGACGCCGGGGACCTTTCGCGCCTTCGCCGCGTCGATCCCGCGGATCCGCGCGTGCGCATACGGACTCCGCACGAACTTCGCGAACACGGTCCCCGGCGGGAGCATGTCCGCGACATAGGCGCCGCGGCCGGTGAGGAACCGGTCGTCTTCCTTGCGCGGGACGGATTCGCCGATCACCTTCGCGGTTTGGGCCATCCTCTCACCCCTTCCCCGGCCGCATCCGCTGGCCCGCGGCCGCGACCGAATCTACGATGTTCTGGTATCCCGTGCACCGGCACAGGTTTCCCGAAATCGCGGTGCGGATCTGATCCTCGGACGGCGCGTTCTCGACCTCGAGCAATTCCAGCGCCGCGAGGACCACGCCGGGGGTGCAGAACCCGCACTGGAGGCCGTGGTGGGCCTTTAACGCCTCCTGGATCGGATGGAGCCGGCCGTGTTGGGCGAGCCCTTCGATCGTCGTGATGGAATGACCGTCCGCTTGTACCGCGAGCAGGGTGCACGACTTCACCGCGTGACCGTCCAGGAGGACCGTGCACGCACCACAGTGGCTCGTGTCGCAGCCCACGTGGGTGCCGGTGAGGCGCAGCTCATCTCGGAGGAAGTCGACGAGGAGCACACGCGGTTCCGTGGCGCGGGTGTACTCCTGCCCATTCACGGTGAGGTGGACGATGTGGCCCCCGTTTTCGGGAGAGGTCTTCGTACGGTTCGCCCGCCCAGGCCGGCGTTTCGAAGCCATCCCATCACCTCTTCGTCCGCTCCAGAGCAGTCTCCAGGGCACGGCGCGTGAACACGTCAACCATCGCCCGTTTGTACGCCTCTGTCCCCCGAAGGTCGGAGACCGGCTTCGCCTCCTCGGCCGCGATCTTGGCGGCCTCCGCGAAGGCAACGGGCCCTGCGCGTTTTCCGATCAGCGCCTCCTCGGCCCGGAGCGCACGCATCGGGGTCGGTCCGACGGCGGCAAGGCCGATCCGGACCCTGGAAATGTTTGCCTTCGAGTCCACTCCCATTTGGACGGCCACCCCGACCGTCGCGAAGTCGCCCGTCTTCCGTTTGAGCTTGAGG
>DASQXV010000191.1:0-10502 GCA_035639595.1 Thermoplasmata archaeon
CCGCCTCGCCGAGGCGGGCGTGCAGCTTCGTCTTCAAGACCCAGAGGCCCGGATACGAGGGATCGAGTTCGGCGAGCCGATCGAGTGATTCCAGGCCGCCTCGCGGATCGTCCAGGGTCGCTTGGGCCGCAGCCATCGCGAAGAGGGCGTCCGCGTCCCGCGGGTCCAGCTTGAGCCGCTCGCCCGCGATCTGCATGATCAGGGTGAGGCGGCGTGCCCGCTCCTCCTGGGATTCCAGGACGGAACCCGGAGCCGATCCGACTGCTGGACTGCTTTCCGAGGGCTTCGTGGCTCGGACGACCCGCAAGCCGGACTCCGTCATCTCGAGGATGCGGAACGTCGGGTCCGCGGCGGTGTCCTTCAAAGACAGCACGCCGATCTTCCGGACGATGCGGTCCCCGATCCGAGTCCGCTCGATCTCGATCACGCCATCGAAGGGCTGGTGGAGCGTCGTGATCTCGGGCCCGGCGTGCATCTCCTTCTCCAGGAGGACGAGGCTCGTGAACCCGAACCGATCGAACTTCTTCTTCGCGCTCTGGGCGAACGCGTAGACCTGGGTGACCTCGTAGACGTTCGTCGCGGGAGACAGCATCTCGATGACGGCCCGCGGGGCTTCCGTCTTGGAGACCGCGGCGATCGCGCGGCTCAGGGCGACCCCGAGGTTCGTCAGATCGATCGACGAGCGATGGACGATCCCTCGCTCCTCGACGTCCTTGACCGTCTCCTCGCTCCAGGACCACCAGTCCACGACCCGGAGCCGTCCGTCCTTCGTGACGGCGTCGAGGTCGACGCCGAGGGTCCGCAGTGTGGCGAGGGCGGAATCGGGCGACTGGGACGAGATGATGAGGACGCCGCTCGCGCCCCCCTTGAGGCCTTCGGCGAGGAACGTGAGGGCGAACTGGAGCTTCTCCTGGCCCGAAGGGCCCTGAAGGATGACGCTCGATCCGACGGGGAGGCCTCCCTGGACCATCCCGTCGAATCCCTCGATGCCCGTCGCCAGCCGCACCATGGGATCACTCTTCCAAGGGTCGCGTCAGGCCGCATCGGACGGCGAGGTCGGGGTACCGGCCCATCGCCTCCTGGAGCGCGGCTTGGAAGACGCCCTTCGCGGCGTCGGCCCCGAGGCCTTGGGCGCAGACCGTCCAGAGGTCTCGGTGGACGTCCGCCACGAGCTCCCGGAGATACTCGAGCCCCCCTTCCGAGCCCGCGATCATCTGGTCGAACACCGCCTTCCGGAGTTCCTGGTGGTCTGTCGTGAGCCGGTGCTCCATCTCCGTCTCGATCCCGGGGGATCCAAAGGACCGGATGCGGTCGAAGAGGTAGTGGAAGTAGGCGACGTAGAAGTCGATCACCTCTCGGAGGGGGCCCGCGTCGTCGGAGAGGTCGACCTCGAACCGGAGGTGGGCGGATCGGAGGCGGTACTCATGCGTTCGAGAGTCGTGGGGGCGCCGCTCGACGAGGCCGAGCTCGGCGAGCCGCTGCAGGAACTTCGACACGGTCGTGATGTGGATGTCGAGCGCCCGGGCGACCTCGCTGGACAGATGCCAGCTCCCGTCCTTCAGGCTCCTGAGGATGGATAGGCTGTGCTCCCCAGAGAGGATCGAGAGGGCCTGGCGGAACGTCTGCTGGTCCATGGGGAGAGCCCTCGGCCGAGCGCTGTATCGACACCCGACTCTATGCGCGGTGGACCTCGTTGCTTATAAGGGACCCCGCGCAATTCTCACACCCGATTATTGAATAACATACCGATCACTGTCCCGCGCGCGAAGCGTCCAGAGCACGGAGCCTACACGGGTTTCTCGCGGGCATTCGTGGTGGCCGGATCGGGCCTGCGTCTAAGCAAGGTTGAAGTAGGGGTACCCGGTTCCGGCCCCCTACGGCCGTCCCCGCCTCCTGAGACTTCCTTTGCCCCGCGGCCCGGCGCGAGGCTCCGTGATGCGCTACACGCGATTCGAGAAGGCCCGAATCATCGGAGCCCGAGCCTTGCAGATCAGCATGGGCGCGCCCATCCTCATCGACGTCCCGCAGGGCGTCGTCGACCCGATCGAGATCGCGTGGATCGAGTTCAACAGCGAGGCGATTCCGATCACGGTCAAACGGGAGACGTGAGGGACCCGAGCCAGCCTAAGACCGGCAGCCGCGGCCTTTGGCTCGAAGGTTTTATATAGAACCGTATACACATTAATGTCGTCCTCCACTCAACCTTGGAGGTGGACAACCATGGAGCGCAAGTCGAAAACAACCGAACCCGAGAAGGAGACGAGCCTCGCAAGGCCGACGACCGTGTCGCCCTTCGCATGGTTCGATGAAGTGGACCGATGGTTTGACAGCTTCCGACGGAGCTTCGAGGAGCGCTTCTGGGGAAGCCCCCTCGCGCGCTTCCGCGGTTCGGACCTGCAGGTCCGGGAGCCCCTCGTCGACCTGATCGACAAGGGCTCGGAGTTCGTCGTGCGCGCGGAGCTGCCCGGGGTGGCCAAGGAAGACGTGGACCTGACGGTCGCCGCGGACGGCATCGAGATTCGGGCGCGGACGGACAAGACCCGCGAGGAGAAGGAGAAGGGCTATTACTACCAGGAGCGAAGGTACCAAGCGTTCGAACGGGCCCTGGCGTTCCCGGAAGCGGTGAAGGCCGACCTGGCCGTCGCGAACCTGAAGGACGGCGTCCTCCAGGTCCGAATCCCCAAGGTCGCGCCGACCCCCGAATCGAAGCCCGTCAAAGTGCCCGTCGAGTAGGCGGGCCTCTCCCTTTCTTTTTCTCTCTCCAGGACCGGTGTCCACATGGGTTCAAGTAACGCGGATTCGTTGGGCCGTCCCGCCCCATCCTCCGTCACACGGAGCGGGGCAGGAGTCGGGTAGACGATGGCCGGAGGCCACGAGAAGTTCCTCCGGGTCGCCGAGGCCCGGCCCGCGGACGCGGGCCGCGGGCTCGTGCGGCTCGATCCGGAGATCCTGGGCATCCTGGACCTCAAGGAGGGGGACGTCGTCCTGATCACGGGGACGAAGTCGACTGCCGCGATCGTGCGCCGGGGATTCCCGGAGGACGCGAACCGCGGGGTCGTCCGGATGGACGGCATGCAGCGCCGGAACGCGGGCGTCGGCATCGACGACAAGGTGGGCCTCCGGAAGGCCCTCGCGCGGCCCGCGGACAAGGTGTCCCTCGCCCCGACGGAGGCGATCCGGATCATGGGCGGGGAACAGTACATGGCCCAGGCCCTGCAGGGACGGCCGATCACCCGCGGGGACGTCCTGAGCGTGAGCGTGATGGGCCGCAAGTTCGACTTCGTCGTCACGTCCTTCTCTCCCGGCGCCGACGCGGTCCTCGTCGAATCGGGGACGGAGATCAAGATCGCGGAGAAGCCGACGAAGGAGGAAGGGGCGAAGGTCCCGAAGGTCGATTACGAGGACATCGGAGGGCTCGGGGACGAGGTCCGCAAGGTTCGGGAGATGATCGAACTGCCGCTGCGCCATCCGGAGCTGTTCGAGCGCCTCGGCGTCGAGGCCCCGAAGGGGGTGCTGTTGCACGGACCCCCTGGCACGGGGAAGACGCTCCTCGCGAAGGCCGTGGCCTCCGAGACGAACGCGAACTTCCATTCCATCTCCGGGCCGGAGATCATGTCCAAGTTCTACGGGCAAAGCGAGGAGAACCTGCGGGACATCTTCAAGCAGGCCGAGGAGAACGCCCCGAGCATCATCTTCATCGACGAGCTGGACAGCATCGCGCCGAAGCGGGACGAGGTCACGGGCGAGGTCGAGCGCAGGGTCGTCGCCCAGCTCCTCGCCCTCATGGACGGTCTGCAGGCCCGCGGGAAGGTCGTCGTGATCGGCGCGACGAACCGGCCGAACGCCCTCGATCCCGCGCTCCGGCGACCCGGACGCTTCGACCGGGAGATCGAGATCGGCGTCCCGGACCGGGACGGCCGGTTGGAGATCCTCCAGATCCACACGCGGGGAATGCCCCTCGGCAAGGACGTGGACCTGAACGAACTCGCCGGCTTCACCCACGGGTACGTGGGCGCGGACCTTTCCGCCCTCAGCAAAGAGGCCGCGATGCGATCCCTGCGCCGCATCCTGCCCGAGATCGACATCCAGGTCGACAACATCCCGCCGGAGGTCCTCAACCGGCTCGAGGTCACGCGAGACGATTTCCTCCAGGCCTACCGCGAGATGGAGCCCTCGACGATGCGCGAGGTGCTTATCGAGAAGCCGAACGTCCGCTGGGACGACATCGGTGGCCTCGACGAGGCGAAGCAGGAGCTGCGGGAGTCGATCGAGTGGCCCCTCAAGATGAACAAACTGTTCGCCCACTTCGATGCCCGGCCGCCCCGCGGCATCATGCTGTACGGCGCCCCGGGGACGGGCAAGACCCTGCTCGCGAAGGCCGTGGCCACGGAATCCGAGGCGAACTTCATCTCCGTCCGCGGACCCGAGTTCCTGAGCAAGTGGGTCGGGGAGTCGGAGCGCACGGTCCGCGAGACGTTCCGGAAGGCGAAGACCGCGGCTCCGTGCATCATCTTCTTCGACGAGATCGATGCGATCACGCCGGTCCGCGGAGGGAGCGTGGATTCCCAGGTGACGGAACGGGTGATCTCCCAGATCCTCACGGAGATGGACGGGCTCGAGGAGCTGCACAACGTGACCGTGATCGCGGCGACGAACCGGATGGACCTCGTGGACCCGGCCTTGCTCCGGCCCGGACGCTTCGATCGGCACATCTACATCGCGCCGCCGGACCTCGCGACCCGGAAGGCGATCTTGGAGATCCACACGAAGAGGAAGCCGCTCGCGAAGGACGTCGACCTGAACGACCTCGCGAAGCGGACGGACAAGTACACCGGGGCGGAGCTCGCGGCGGTCTGCAACGAGGCCTCGATGCTCGCGATCCGCGAGTTCGCGCTGAAGTTCCCGAAGCTCGAGGAGGCGACCCTGAAGAAGGTCGCGGTCGAGAAGCGGCACTTCGACGCGGCGCTGAAGAAGATTTCGCCCCAGACCGGGGATGCGTCCGCCTACATGCGGATGCCGTCGAACTTCCCGAGCGGCGCGGAGATCGGTTAAGCCGCAAAGGATAAGCCGGCGACGGGGGAATCGCCGACGATGGCGGCCTCCGCTCCCGGCAAGCTCATCCTCTTCGGGGAGCATGCGGTCGTCTTCGGCGAGCCGGCCCTGAGCACCGCGATCACCCTCCGCGCGGAGGTGTATGCGCGGCCGCACACATCGTGGCTCGCGGACGGGGCCTCCCTCGACGAGCCCCGGTTTCGATATGTGAAGGCGTGTGTCCAGAAGGCGCGGGCGAAGGGCCCGTTGTGGATCGAGATCCGATCGATGGTCCCGAGCGGCGCCGGCCTGGGCTCCTCCGCCGCAGTCACCGTCGCGACCCTGGGCGCCCTCCATCAAGCGGGCGGGGCCCTCGATCCGCGGACGATCGCGCGGGACGCGTTCGAGGTCGAGCATGAGGTCCAGGGCCGCGCGAGCCCGATCGACACGAGCACCGCGAGCGCGGGGGGCGGCATCCTGGTCCTCCGGCAACCGAAGGAGGGCTTGCTTTGGTCGATCGAACGGGACCGCCGCCGATGGTTCCTCCACCGAATCGACCTCCCGCCCCTGGATCTCGTCGTCGGCAATACGGGGATCAGCGCCGCGACGGGCCCGCTCGTCGCGAAGGTGAAGGATCGCGTGGACCGGGACCGCCTTGCCGCGGACGCAATCCGCGAGATCGGCGTCCTCACCTTGGACGGATTGCGCGCCCTCCAACGGAAGGACCTGGAGAGCGCGGGGCGCCTGATGGACCGCGACCACGCCCTCCTCACGCAACTCGGCGTGGGCCATCCCGCGCTGGATCGCCTCGTCGAAGCGGCTCGTCCCTCGAGCTACGGCGCGAAGCTCACGGGCGCCGGCGGAGGAGGCAGCATCGTCGCGTTGACGGACCGGCCTGGCCCCACCGCGGAGGCGATCCGAGCCGCCGGCGGGACGGCCTTCGTCGTCCGTCCGGATCCCGTCGGGGTGGCGAAGCTCGGATGATGCCGCGGGCCCACAAGATCCGGGCGACGCGGGGCGAGGTCCCCGAGGCCGCGAGGGCGCCTCGCTCGCTCCTCCTCGTCCACGCCGCGGAGCTCCTGACCCTCCGAGGCCCGCCGGGACCCCGGATCCACGAGGCCGCGGGAGAGCTCAGCCTGATCGAAGACGGCGCCGTGTATGCGGAGGGGGATCGAATCGTGGACGTCGGGACCACGTCGGACGTCCTATCCGGTCATCCGCGGGCGGACGTGCGGATCGACGCGACGTCCAAGGTCGTCCTCCCGGGGTTCGTGGATCCGCACACCCATCCCGTCTTCGCGGGGTCCCGCGCGCACGAGGTCGAATGGAAGGCGCAAGGCCTGAGCTACGCGGAGATCGCGGCCCGGGGCGGGGGCATCCTCCACACGGTGCGCGAGACCCGCGAGGCGTCCGAGGAATCCTTGGCCCGCGAGGCGGCCGCTCGACTTCGGTCCATGAGGGCGTCCGGCACGACCACTGCGGAGGCGAAGAGCGGCTACGGACTCCGTACGCCGGATGAGCTGAAGCTCCTGCGGGCGATCGATCGTGCGGGGCGCCTCGCGGACGTGGACGTCGTGCCCACGTTCCTCGGCGCGCATGCGATCCCACCGGAGTTCGCGGGACGGCCCGACGCCTACGTCGACCTCGTCGCGGGGGAGATGCTCGAGGCCGTGGTCGCGGGCCGCCTTGCATCCGGCTGCGACGTCTTCGTCGACCGAGGCTACTTCTCCGCGGACCAGGCGCGTCGGATCCTGCGGAAGGCGGCGGCCTCCGACCTGCGCCTGAAGGTCCATGCGGACGAACTCGAGGAGACCGGAGGCGCGGCGCTCGCCGCAGAGGTCCGAGCGTCCTCCGCAGACCACCTGAACCGGACGTCCTCCGCGGGCGTTGAGGCCCTCGCGGGCTCGGGGGTCGTCGCCGTCCTCCTCCCGGCGACCTGCCTGAGCTCTCACCTCCCCTTCGCGGACGGCCGTCGGTTCGTCGCCGCCGGTGTCCCAGTCGCCCTCGGCACGGACTTCAGTCCGAACAACTGGTGCGACTCGATGCCCTTCGCGATCGCCCTCGCGTGCCATCACAACGGGCTCACGCCGGCCGAGGCGATCGTCGGGGCGACGATTAATGCGGCGCACGCGATTGACCGCGCGGGCGAGGTCGGCGCCCTGGAACCGGGGAAGCGCGCGGACATCCTGGTCCTCGAACTCCCTTCGTGGCGGCACCTGGGATACCGATTGAGCGGGAACCCGGTCGAGGCCGTCATCCGCGGGGGGCGCGTCCTGGAGGCCCGCCGACCCCGAGCCTGAGCCTGAGGACAGGCCGGGACGCTTTCACCGCGGCGGCAGCGAGACCGTCGCATTCTCCAGGCGGGATCCGGCCCGGACCGTCATGCCCTCCCCGATGATGCTCGAGACGATGCGCGCCCCCTCCCCGATCACGCAGTCCCGCGACACGACGCTGTCGACGACCTGCGCGGTCGAGCCGATCGAGCTGCCCTCGAGGATGATGCTCTTCTCGATCGCCGCGTTCGAATCGACGCGGGCGCCCTCATGGAGGCAGGAGTTGTCCACGACGCTCCCCTTCTTGAGCAGGACCGCGGGCCCGACGTAGCAGGGTCCGCGGATCGTCACGCCGTCCTCGAGATGGGCCACGGGGTCCAGGATTACGGGGCCCTCGCTGATGACGCCCTGGAGGCGTAAGGGCTTCCCCTCCCGGGCCACGATCGCCATGCTCGCCTTCCACAGGTCGTGGGGCTGCCCGATGTCCATCCAGACCCCGTCGATCCGCGAGCCATACAGGCCCAAGCCTTTCGACATCAGCTTCGGGAACAGGTCCTTCGCGAAATCGAACTTCTGGTCTGGCGGGACGAACTCCAGGACCTTCGGCTCGAGGACGTAGATGCCCGCGTTGACGAGGTTCGAGAAGGCCTCCTCCTTCTTCGGTTTCTCCTTGAACTTCGCGATGCGGCCGTTCTGATCGAGGCCGACGACCCCGTATTGGGTGGGATCCTGGACCTCCGTGAGGGCGATCGTCAGGGCCGCGCCCTTCCTCTTGTGGAAATCGTAGAGGGCCTTGAAGTCCACGTCGCACAGGATGTCCCCCATGGAGACGACGAAGGTCTCGTCGAAGAAGTTGCCGACCCGGCGGACGGCCCCGGCGGTCCCCGCGGGGTTCTCCTCGAAGCTGTACAGGATCGAGGCGTTGTAGTCGAGGCCGTCGCCGATCGACTTGATCAGGGCGTCCGACATGTACGCGGTCGTGATGACGATCTCGTGGAAGCCGGATCCCGCGAGGGACTGGAGGACGTAGTCGATGCACGGACGTCCCGCGACGGGCATGAGGGGCTTCGGCCGCTTATAGGTCAGGGGCTTGAGCCGGGTCCCTTCTCCCCCCGCGAGGACGACCGCCTTCATCGGCCGATCTCCACCCGGCCCTTCTCCAGGAGGGCCTGCAGGGCCGCGTCCGCGCTGGCCTCGAGCTTCCTCTCGTCCAGGAGGGCCGCGCGCACGGACCGGTTTTGGGACCGCAGCAGGTCGCGGGACTCCCGGGCCTCCGCCCGCTTCGCCCCCTTGATCGAGAGGACCTTCTCCCGCATCTCGACGACCTTCGCGTGCACCTCGTCGGCCTTGCCGCGGACCTCGAGGTAGGCCTTGTGCTTCTCGTCGCCCTCGGCCCCCAGGGTGGACACCTGCGCCACGAGGGCGAGCGTCTCCTCGTGGACCGCGCGGGCCTGCTCGCTCGAGGCGAGGGCCGCCTCATGCTCCTTGTCCGCAGCCTGGAACAATCCCGTGATCTCTCCGTCCAGGTCCCGCGACTCCCGGAGGATCTTGTCCTGCTCCGCCTTCAGGCCCTGCAGGACCTTCACGCGCTTCATGGAATCCTTCAGCGTCTCGAGGAGCTCGTTCTCCTTCTTCAGGGACAAGGAGGCGGTCTGCTGCCGCATCTCCATCTGAGCCACCCGTTGGGTCAGGGCCCGGAGCTCCGCGCCCACGTCCGAGGGGCCGGAACTCCGCAGCTTCCGTTTCACCTCGATGAGGGCGCGCGCCTTCCCCTGGAGTTCGTCTCGCTTCCGGCGGTGGGCTCGAGCGTCGTCGACGAACGACGCCCGGCGGTCCCGGAGGGATCCCAATCGGTCGCCGACCTCCCGCTTCTTCGCGTGGACGAGGTCCCGCTCCTCTCGCAGGAGCTGCGCCTCGCGGTTCAGCGCGTCCCGCCTCTCGAGGAGGCTCTGGAGTTTGATCTCCGCCTGTTCGAGCTCAGAAAGCGTCTTCCTCCGGACCATCGGGCACCTGGCCAGGAACGACATGGTAGCGATTGGCCGGCGCGTCATTAACCTTTCGGCATCGCAGTCGCGTCCGCGATGCGCGCGATCTCCTCCGGGGACAAGTCCTCCGCCCGGCGGGTCCGGTGCGGGACGCCCGGCAGGGCCGCCTCGAGCGCCTCGCGGGATTCCGCGAGCTTCCGCCATCCAAGGCGCAGTCCGTTCTCGACCGTCTTCCGGCGGTGCGAGAACAACGCCTCGACGACGGCGTCGAACCGCTCCGGGTGGGCGAGGGGGAACGGAGGAGGCCGGGGCTCCAGGGAGACGAGAGCGGAGTCCACGCGGGGCTGCGGGTGGAACGCGTTCCGCGGGACCCGCTCCAGGATCGCGGCGGACGCCCGACGGTACACCCCGACCGTGAGCCTCGAATAGTCCGTCGTGCCGGGCTCCGCGATCATCCGCCGTGCGAACTCCCACTGGTACATCAGGACCGCGCGTCGAAAGGGCCGGTCGAGGAGCCGGAAGGTCACCGGGGAGGAAATCTGATAGGGGAGGTTCGAGGCGATGACGTCGAAGGGGGGCCACTCGACCTTCAGGGCGTCGCCGAGGATGACCTCGACCTCGGGAAGCTCCTGTCGCAGGTAGGCGGCGAATCGGGGGTCCGATTCGATCGCGATTACACGTTTCGCCCGCCCCGCGAGGCGGCGGGTCAGGACGCCGAGGCCGGGGCCGATCTCCAGGACCGTGTGCGACGCATCAACCCTAGCGTGTTCGACGTGTCGTGCGGCAATCCGCGCATCGACGAGGAAATGCTGGCCTCTCGCCTTGCGAGGTCGGACCCCCAGGCGCGCGAGGACGCGGCGCGGATCCTCGTCCACACCTCTCCGACCGCCCGCGAGGCCTTGAGGTTTACCCCGGGCTCAAATCGTCAGGGTGATGATGCGGGTGTCCACGGGCCGGTCCGGGGATCCGAGGACGGCCGTGATCGTGTAGGTGCCCGGAGGGATGCCTGGGACCGTGAAGGAGAAGGCCTGCGCCGAACCCGGCGCCGGGAGGGACACGCGGTCCTTGAACTCGCCCACCGTGGTTCCCGCAGAATCGGATACCGTCACGAGCAGCACGTCCTCGTACACGACCTGGGGGACGTCGTTCCCTCGCACCACGTCGACGGAGATGACGAGGTCCCCCTTCGCTGCGGTGGCGTTCAGATCCCGGA
>DASQXV010000192.1:0-5982 GCA_035639595.1 Thermoplasmata archaeon
CCTGGGCAGCCTCTTCGCCCAGATTTGCCAGGACGTCGTGAGCGCGAAGGTCGGGTCGGGAGACAGCGGATCGCCCGTCTTCGCGATCACGGCGGGGAACGACGTCCAGCTCCGGGGGATCCTGTGGGGCGGGGACCTCGACGGGACCTCGTTCGTCTACAGCCCGATCGCGAACATCGAGCGCGCGGATGAACTCGGGCCGATCTCGACGTGCGCCTCGGGCTTCACCTGCTGATCGGGACCGGCGGCCTCCCCGGCCGATCGTGACCGAGCGTCAAGAGCCTCGGCTCGGGCGCTCAAGGACAAATTTCGCCGAACCAGACTAGCGGCTCCAGGGCCACATGTGCCGCCCGCCCTCCCGAGAGACGCCGCGAGCGAGGGTCGCCGTCAGGTACCTCGTGGGCCACAGGGCCGGCCGATTTCATGGAGAATCTCATTCTCGTTGCCGTCTCCCGGCTCGCTCTCGCGGAATACGGTCTCGCGCGCGTTCCGGCAACCGATATCGTTAAGCCGGATCAAGGGAATCTTGTCAGAGGGAGAGGAGGGAATGTCGAATTCGAAGTTGCTTGCTACAGCGGCAGTGCTCACGAACCTAACTGCGAACGGCCGGTACTTGTTCGGTCGCTATCGCGGCCATCCTGTCTCCGTCACCCAACAGAGTGCGCTGGAGGGAAATGCCTTGGTGTTCCGGGTCCTTCTCGGACCCGATGCGGTCCCCGGGGTGGCCGCCTCGATTCAGGACAAGGATGGACTCAAAGCTAGCGGGCTGAAGCCGGCGACCCTCCGTTTCGATCCGACCCAACGAATCCTCATTTACTCCCATCGGCCGGCCGTTCGGTCTCCAAAAGCGAATGACGTCAAGTCCATGTTAGACGGACTTTCGAGTCTCGCAGATCGGGGAGGCCCACCCCTGGGCGACCGATGCGAGCAGTGCGGTGCCCAGAGTTCGAGGGTCCGCCTCGTGAACGGGTCCCCGGCGCAGCTGTGCGACGCGGACTTCCAGAAGCTCCACGGTCAATTCGGCGCCGTCTCGACCGCCATGACGGCGATGAAGACGAACTGGGCGAAGGCATTCGCATTCGGTCTCACTGGGCTCCTCGTCGGATCGTTGGCCTGGGCGGGCATCCTGATTGCGTCGGGCTACATTTTCAGCCTCGCGGCAATCGCAATTGCGGTTTTGATCGGCCTGCTCGTCATGAAGGGGGCCCAAAGGCCGAACTTCGGGCTAATCGGCCTCATGGCCGTTTTCACGCTTTCGGCCATCCTCTTGGGTACGATCCTTTGGATCGCCGTCGAAATCACGCGGTTGGGCGGGCCTTTCGACATGGGCTTGGCAATCAGGGGCTTCTCGATCGTTCTGAAAAAGGACCCAGGAGCTTTCGGCTCGTCGGTCTTCTTCGGGCTGCTGGGAGTATTCGTCGGGGGCCGCTACATGGTTCGGGCGACCCGATCAGGGACCCCCCGATTCGAGGTCGTGGAATAGACCGATCTGCTCGGTTGCACGAGGCCGAACGGTTCGGACCTGAGGGCAGGTCATTTCCACGTGGGGGTGGCAACCCCTTCGGCATCTTTCCAGAACGGCACCCAGGCGAGGGCCACCATTCGGACGGAGATGTCGCTCTTCCGCGGGCGGACCGTCACGGTCTCGAGCGCCTCCGTCAATGGATCCGTCGCCGCGGTGAGGGCCTCGACCTCGGACTGCATCTGCCCTTCGAGGTCCGCGAGCTGCTGCTGCAGGGCGGAGACGTTCTCCACGGCCCGGGTCACGTCCCCCGCCTGTTGCATCGTGCGCCCGACCCCGCGCGCGGCCGTCGTCGCGCGGCCGATCGTCCCGAGGCTCGTCGCCCGTCGGCCGAGGGCGGCGCCGAGCACCGTCGCCCCGAGGGAGATCGCGGTCTGCATCTTCGCCTGGGTCGTCTCCTCCTTTTCCCGGGCGACGGCCTGGTCCGCCCGCCGGATCCGATCCTGGAGGGAGGCTATCTTGGCGGCATACGTCTGCTTGAGCTTGTCGACGGAGGCATCCCGCCTCTCGCGGGCGCTTTCCTGAAGTCGGATCCGGAAATCCC
This sequence comes from Thermoplasmata archaeon, assembly GCA_035639595.1. GTDB lineage: Archaea > Thermoplasmatota > Thermoplasmata > RBG-16-68-12 > RBG-16-68-12 > RBG-16-68-12. The sequence continues at coordinate 2,067 of DASQXV010000192.1, forward strand.
GCTCCGACTCACCGGGTTGGGAGAATTCCTTGAGGCTCGGGCTCCGGAGGACGTCCAACTTATGGGTCTGGTAGATCCACGCCTCGAGGGCCTTCCGCCAGGCCTCGAAGTTGTCAGGCCTTCCGGCCGCGGATGGCGGCTGGGAGAACGACGCTCCTTCTTGCGGGGAGGGTTCGAGGTCCCCGATCGCGATGTCCATCCGCTCCGCGTCCTCCCATCGAAGCGGCTCCGGTCCTCCGGTGACGGGCGCGGCCAGGGCGAGCTCCTCCTTCTGGTCGACGGACATCTTCGGGTCGACGAGATGGACGTCCGCGGCGCCGAGGACCCGCGGCTGATAGAGGAGGGAAACCCCCGGCGGCCGGGACCCGCGGAGCGGGACGAAGACCTGGGGGACCTCGGGCGGGAGAAGGGGACGGGCCGCCGCGATCTCGCCGCCGTCGCCCATCTGGGCTGGGGTTGGTGAGGACCGGGAGACTGAAACGGCCGGCCGCACAGGATCCATCAGGGTCTTGATCTGGTTCCGCGTGATCGGGCCGCGAAGGTACGACATCGCCCAACGGCTCTGGAACACAAGCGGGCCGTCCTCGTGGACGTTGTTCATCACGAACACCCGCGGCCCCAGCCCCGCCAAGGTCTCCCCCATCTCCGAAGGATCGAACTTCATCGAAGTACCCGCCGCGATCCCCTCCAGCCCTTCCATGACGCGCGCCTTGTCCCGCTCCGTCTGCAGCCGGCCGAGGAACCATGTGCCCGCGTTCGAGAGGCCCTTGTAATCCAGGTCGACCGGGTTCTGCGTCGCGAGGACGACGCCCAGGCCGAAGGCGCGGGCCTGCTTCAACAGGGTGAGGAGCGGGGGCTTGGAGGGCGGGTTCGCGACGGGCGGGAAGTACCCGAACACCTCGTCCATGTACAGGAGCGCCCGGAGGCTCCCGGTCCCCGGCTGGGACCGCATCCAGCCCAGGGTCTGGTTCAGGAGCAGGGTCACGAAGAACATGCGCTCCGCATCGCTGAGGTGCGCGATCGAGAAGATCGCGACGCGGGCCTTCCCCTCGGGCGTGTGGAGGATCGCGTCAATGTCGAGCGCCTCGCCCTCCAGCCACGTCGAGAAGCCGGGGGCGCCCAACAGGTTGTTGAGGGCCATCGCGAGCTCGAATCGCTCCTTCGACGGATAGAAGGATTCGACGTCGAGGACGCCGATCCTCGGGACCGGCGGGGACTGGATGCGCTGGATCAGGGACCTGAGGTCGAGGTCTTGTTCGTTCCTCCAGGCGTCGTCCAGGATCGTCGAGATCAGGATGTGCTCGCGGCTCCGGATCGGATCCGCCTCGATCCCCAGCAGGGAGAGAAGGGAGGTCGCCGTCGTCGCGATCCGCTCCCGGAGGAATTCGTCGTCCGCGAGGGTCGCAGGGTCAGGGCACGCGAAGGACTTGAGGATCGACACCGGGATTCCCGCGGTGCTCCCCGGCGTGTAGACGACGAAGTCCGCGGCGGCCTTGAGCCGCCGGATCCGGTCGCCGTCCTCGCCCCAGTCCGCCAGTCCGGTCCTCCAGAGGTCCGCCTGTTGCCGAGCATATTCGTCGGGGGAGACGCCCTTGCGCGCGGCGTCCTCCTCGTTGATCCAGGGACGGAAATCCTCCGGGCGGAGCTCGGGGAACGTCAGGAGGAGGTTCGGCAGGTCGCCCTTCGGATCGATCACGATCGCGGGGATGCCGTCGATCGCGGCCTCTTCGATGAGGCTGATGCACAGACCCGTCTTGCCGCTGCCCGTCATGCCGATGCACACGGCGTGGGTCACGAGGTCCCTCGAGTCGTACAGAACGAGGTCCTCCTTCCTCTCCTTGGTCGCCATGTCGTACGTTCGCCCGAGGTAGAACACACCGATCTTGTCGAAGTCCATCGTCATTTTCCCTTCCCCCATGGAGAGACGCAGCCCGACCCTCCGGCTGCCCGAGCCGACGCGAGATTCCTCCGAATAATAAACGCTAGGTTTAGCGGACACCGAACCTGCCCATCCTCTTCCCTCGATGCCAACCGACCGCAGGTTCTCTGAGGCCGAACGTACAGTCCACCCCAGGCTGAAGTCCGCGCGAGCGCGAGGCGGCGCACGCCAAACGATAGCTTGAAGAAGTCGTTGGACCCGTCGAGGTCGGGCGACGACACGAAGCCACACACTCTCGTCTTTGACGTCAACGAGACCCTGCTTGACTTGAGCGCCCTTCGCCCCCAATTCCAGCGGGTGTTTGGCAGCGGCGACGCGCTGGACGCCTGGTTCTCCCTCCTCTTGCATTATTCCTTGGTCGTCACCGTGACCAATGCCTACGTCGACTTCGGGACCGTGGGCGGCGCGGTCCTCGACATGCTGGCCAGCATGCGGAAAGTCCCGCTCTCTTCGGAGGACAAGACCCGCATCCTGCAAGGCCTACTCAGGCTCCCACCCCATCCCGACGTGGTCGAGAGTCTGAATCGCCTGAGGGCCGCAGGATTTCGAATGGTCACCCTCACCAATTCGAGCCCGGCGGGCGTCAAGGCGCAGCTCGAGAACGCCGGGCTCGCCCGGTATTTCGAAGAGTCGATCTCCGTGGGGTCGGTGCGCCGCTTCAAACCCGATCTCGAAGTCTATCGGAGCACTGCGGCGCACCTCGGCACAAAGCCGAGCGAACTCCGGCTCATCGCGGCCCATGCCTGGGACGTGTTCGGCGCGATGCAGGCGGGATGGCGCGCGGCCTTTGTCGCGAGACGTGCCATTCCACTGTTTCCCTTGGCCCCCAAACCGGACATCATCGGACCCGACATGAAAGCCGTGGCCGACGCCCTTCTGCGTTGAACCGACATTGGAAAGAGACTCGGACTCCGGGCCGCCGCGCAAGCTCTTATGGGTATCGAGACGCCTTCGGGTCGGCGCGAGGGTCCGACGTGAGAGGCGCGTCGATTTCGCGGCCTGCCGAGAAGGCCGAAACAAGGATTCCATACCGCGCGCTCGGCCGCACGGGCGAGCGGGTCTCGGCCATCGGGCTTGGAGGGTTCCACCTCGGCAAGCCGGAGCTCCCCGAGGCCCAGGCCATCCGGATCATCCGGACGGCGATCGATGCGGGCCTCAATTTCCTCGACAACTCATGGGACTACAACGGCGGGGCCAGCGAGAGGCGCATGGGGAAGGCCCTCGAGGGAGGGTACCGCGAACGGGCGTTCCTCATGACCAAGATCGATGGGCAGACGAAGGAGGCGGCCGCTGCCCAGATCGACGAATCCCTCCGGCGCCTGCGGACCGACGTCGTCGACCTCCTCCAGTTCCACGAGATCATCCGGATGGGGGACCCGGATCGAATCTTCGCGGAGGGCGGAGCCCTCGAGGCGGCCCTCGACGCCCGCGACGCGGGGAGGATCCGGTTCATCGGCTTCACGGGCCACAAGAGCCCTGCGATCCATCGGAAGATGCTCGAGACCGCGGCACGGCACGGGTTCCGCTTCGACACGGTGCAGATGCCCCTCAACGTGATGGACGCCCATTTCCAGAGCTTCGAGAAAGAAGTCCTGCCCCTCCTCGTGAAGGAAGGGGTCGGCGTCCTCGGGATGAAGCCTCTCGGGGACCGCCAGGTCCCGAGCAGCCGGACCGTGGGCGCGGTCGAGGCCCTGCACTATGCGATGAACCTGCCCACGAGCGTGGTGATCACGGGGTGCGACTCCTTGGAGAGGCTCGAGCAGGCGCTCCAGGCTGCACGGACATTCCGACCGATGACGCCGGACGAGGTGAAAGCCCTCCTGGACAAGACGACTCGAGCCGCGAAGGATGGCGCGTTCGAACGCTACAAGACGACACGCGATTTCGACTCAACCGTCTCTCATCCGGAATGGCTCGGATGAATCGCCACGCCTTGGGGCACAACGGGCCCGGGGTTCGCGTATGCCGGCGGTGGCC
>DASQXV010000193.1:0-8196 GCA_035639595.1 Thermoplasmata archaeon
ACTCCCCGATCCGGAATGGGCACGTGCCTGTCACAAATCGTCTGGCCCGCGGCCCTTCCGCTCGAACTGCTTCGCGTACAAGTCCTTGAGCCGCGCAAACGTGTCCACGTCGTCGGGTCCCTTGTCGTCCCGAATCCGGACGATCCGCGCGAACCGGAGGGCGAAACCGCTCAGGTAATGAGGGCTCCGTTGGATCTCGTTGTACGCGACCTCGACGACGACCTCGGGCTTGACGTGGAAGCCCCAGCGCTCCTCCTCGGTCGCCAGGCCGCGCAGCCGCTCCGTCATCGCCTCGAACTCCGCGTCCGTGAGGCCCTTGAACGTCTTCCCGATCATCGGGAACGTGCCGTTGGACTCGTCCCGGACCGCGAGCCAGTAGTTCGACAGCCATCCCTCCCGCCGGCCGCTGCCCCACTCCGCCGCGACGATCGCCATGTCGAGATGGTCCGCGGGCTTGATCTTGAACCACTTCTTCCCGCGCTTGCCGACGGAGTACGTCGACTCGAGGTCCTTCGCCATGAGCCCCTCGTGGCCCGCCCGGATCGCCTCCGCCAGGAACGCCTCGATCTCCTCCCGCCGGGTCGCGATCCGCCGCGGCGTCAGGAGGTCTCGCGGCACGAGGGCTTCGAGGCGCTCCCATCGAACCCTGTAGGGCTCGTCGATCAGGGTCCGCCCGTCGAGGTGGAGGAGGTCGAAGAGGAACAGCTTCAACGGGATTTCCTCCTGGGCGGCCTCGATTCCATGGACCCGCCGGAAGCGCCGCATCAGGTCCTGGAACGGGAGGGGCTTGCCGGACGCATCGACCGCGACGACCTCGCCTTCCAGGAGGAACTGGGTCGCGGGCAGGGATCGCGCCATCGCGACGATCTCGGGTAGGCTCGCCGTGACGTCGCTCAGCCTCCGGCTGAAGACTCGGATCGCTTCGCCCATGCAATGGATCTGGATCCGCGCGCCGTCGAGCTTGTACTCGATCGCGGTCCGGCCGCCGTGCTCCTTCAGCACCTCGTTGAGGTCCTCCCCGAGGTCCGCGAGCATCGGCTTCATCGGGGCGAGGAGCCGCAGGCCGCGGGACCGAAGGCCCTCGGCGCCCTCGAACAACGCGACCTCCGCGACGAGCCCGATGTCCCCGAGGAACATGTGGGCCGTCCGGACGGCTTCCGGATCCACGCCTGCGGCGTCCGCGATCCCCTCGAGCATGACCCCCTCATTTACCCCGATCCGCATCTCCCCGAAGACGTTCCGCAGGAGGACGTCCCGCTCTGTCTCCGTGGCCCGGCCGAGGAGGGACTCGAGCAGTCGGCGTCGCGCCTGGACGGAGTCCGCGCCATGGGCCTCCGCGATCGCGGCGAAGGCCTGGTTCGCCTCGAGGATCGTGAGGGGCCGCGGCGTCAGGATCGTTTGCTTGGTCCCCGCGAGGGCCTTCTTGAGAGTCGACCACCCGACGTTCAGGGCGCGGGCGTCCGATTCCGCGAAAATCCGGCCGATGACGAGGTGCGCCGCGGGGGCGACCTCCTCCCGCCGGAGGGAACGGAGGAACGCGGCGAGGAGAGAGCGCTTCTCCAGGCGCTTCGTCGTCGCCTCGAGGGCCTCGGTCAACTCCGCGAGGCGGAGGAACGGAGTCTCGTCCGTCGTCGTCGGCGTCACGGCGAATCAGGACCATCCGAGGCGGTGGGTTTCAACGTTTCGACCTCCTCCGGGGACGGCCCGTGGAGCCGATAGAAGGCGATGAGCGAGCCGACCATCAGCGCCCCTCCGAGGACTTGGACGACGCTCAACCCCTCGCCCGGGAGGAGGAGGATCGCCAGGGGGATGCCCCACAGGGCGGACGTGGGCAGGATCGCGCCGGCCCGCATCGCGCCAATCGTCCGGAGGGCGTAGAAGAAGAGGAGGGAGAACATGACGACGGCGCTCAGGGCGAGGAACAGGAGGAGGGGCACGATCCCCAGGGGAACGTCGACCGGGTCACCGGACCACGCGACGATCGGGGCGTAGCACACGGCTCCGATGAGGAACTGGAATCCGAGGAGGGGCAGGATCCTCATCCGGCGGAGGAGGAAGGAGCTCACCGTGTTGGCGGAGGCCCAGCCCACGGCGGCGATCACGAGGAGGATGTTCCCGATCAGGAACTCCAGGAACCGGACGTCGCCGAATCGAAGTTCCGTCGTGACGACGAACGCGCCGACCGCGATCCCCGCCAGGGCGACATACTCCTTTCGGGTCGCGCGTTCTCCCAGGAACGCGTAGGCCAGGAGGACCGTGAAGAGCGCTTCGCTGTTCGACAGGAGGACCGCGTTCGTGGCGGTCGTCCGCTGGAGCCCGACGAAGTAGACGAGAGGGGCGATGACCGATCCTGCGATCCCGGTGAAGACGACGAGCTTCAGGTTCGAGCGGGAGAGTCCGATGTGCCGCAGGGTCGGCAGGAGGGCGACCGCCGGGATCAGTTGGACGAAGAAGGCGAGGACAATCGCGCTGTGGATCGCGACGAGGACGATCTTGGACATCGTGGGCCAGGCGCCGAAGAACGCCGCCGCGGTCACGATCGCGAGGTATCCGCGGGCTCGCGCCGAAATCCCGGATGGCACGGGGACGGGAAGGACGCGGGCGACTTAGAGATTCTGAGGTAGGAAGGCTTAAGGTCGCACTGGCCGTTTTGTCGAACGTCCTCTGGGGGTGCGAGGAAACACCGTGGTCGACGCCCTCCGCGTGATTCGAGACGACGGCTCGACAGACCCTCGTCTGGACCCGAAGCTCACGGAGGCGGACGCCCTTCGGCTGTACCGCGGAATGTGCCTCCAGCGGATCCTCGACAACCGGATGCTGGCCCTCCAACGGCAGGGCCGCATCGGCTTCTACGGGCCCTCCCTCGGACAAGAAGCCGCGATCGTCGGCGCGGCGATCGCAATGGAGCCGGAGGACTGGATCGTCCCGCAGTACCGGGAGCCGGGAGCGGCCCTCGTCCGCGGGATGCCCCTGAAGGACCTCCTGTGCCAGCTGATCGGGAACGCGGAGGATCCCGTGAAGGGCCGGCAGATGCCCTGCCACTACGTCTACCGCAAGGGGAACTACCTCTCGATCAGCTCCCCGGTGGGCACGCAGCTCCCGCACGCGGTGGGCATCGCTTGGGCCATGCGCCTCCGGGGCGACCCGCACGCGGTCCTCGTCTTCTTCGGGGACGGCGCGACGAGCACCGCGGACTTCCACAGCGCGATGAACTTCGCGGGCGTCTTCCGGGCCCCGGTGGTCTTCCTATGCAACAACAACCAATGGGCGATCTCCCTGCCGGTGTCGCGGCAGACGGCCTCCGCGACCCTCGCGCAGAAGGCGACCGCCTACGGGTTCGACGGGCTCCGCGTGGACGGGATGGACGCCCTCGCGGTGTTCCGGGCGACGCGGGCGGCAGCGGACCGCGCCCGGGACGGTGGCGGGCCCACGATGGTCGAGGCCCTCACATACCGGCTTGGGCCGCATTCGTCGAGCGACGATCCTTCGCGGTACCGCGAGGAGTCCGAGGTGGCCTCGTGGCGGGCCCGCGACCCCCTCGCGCTTTTCCGGCGGTACCTGGAGCATGAGGGGCGCTGGGACGACGGGAGGGAGGCCCGGCTGGAACAGGAGATCGGGGACGAGATCACGCACGCGATCCAAGAGGCCGAACGCGCCCGCCTGCCCTCCCTAGACACCCTCTTCACGGACGTCTACGCGGAGATGCCCGGCTCCTTGCGGGAGCAGATGGAAGGACTCGGGACCGGAGGGCGGTGAGGCCGTGGCGAAGAAAGGGTCGGCCGCAGCCGCCGCGGCGCCCTCGACCTCGTCCGGGATCCAGCGCGCGCACGAGCTGTTCAAACAGGGCCGCGCGAAGGAGGCCCTCGCGATCCTCCGCCCCATGCTGCAGCGGAAGGGCGAGGTGGACGGGGACGTGTGCGCCCTCGCCGCGGCCTGCCTCGGGGCGGAGGGCCAGTACGCGGAGGCCGCCCAGGTCGACCGGATGCTCTGCGACGCCGAACCGCGAAACCCGCAGGGTTGGAACAGCCTCGGGTACGACCTGTTCCATGCGGGCGACCTCGAGGGCGCGCTCGACGCCTTCGAACGCGCGGTCGGCCTGGAACCGAACCGCGCGAGCACGTACTTCAACCTCGCCCGGATCGCGGCGCGGATGGGCGACAAATCCAAGGTCATCGAGCACTTTGCGAAGGCCGTGGAGCTGCAGCCGGACCTCCAGGACCGGTTGGACGAGGACCCGGACCTGAGGCCGTTCAAGGAGGACCCGGACATGCTCGGCCGGCTGCCGGGCGGGACGCCGTCCGAGGACCCGTACGCGGACTACTACGCGACGAGGGCGTGACATGCCCGCGATGACGATGGTCCAGGCGATCAACAACGCCTTGCGGGAGGAGATGCGGCGGGACGACCGCGTCGTCCTGCTGGGGGAGGACGTTGGCCGGAACGGCGGCGTGTTCCGGTGCACGGAGGGCCTCATCGACGAGTTCCCGGAACGCGTCTTCGACACGCCCCTCGCCGAAGGCGGGATCATCGGGACCGCGATCGGCATGGCCCTCTACGGATTGCGGCCCGTGCCGGAGATCCAGTTCATGGACTTCATCTATCCCGCGTTCGACCAGATCGTCTCGGAGGCCGCGAAGATGCGGTATCGGTCGGGAGGCCAGTTCACCGTCCCGATGACGGTCCGCACGCCCTTCGGCGGCGGGATCCGCGGCGGCCACTACCACTCCCAGTCCTCGGAGGCGTACTTCTGCCACACGCCCGGGCTGAAGGTCGTCGTGCCCTCGACGCCGAAGGAGGCGAAAGGCCTCCTGACCGCATCGATCCGGGAGCCGGACCCGGTCCTGTTCCTGGAGCCGAAGAAGCTGTACCGGTCGACGCGGGAGGAGGTCCCGGAGGGCGAGTTCCTCGTGCCCCTCGGCCAGGCCGCGGTGCGCCGCCCCGGGAAGGACGTGACCCTGATCGGATACGGATACATGGCGCAGGTGTGCCTCGACGCGGCCGCGAAGGCGGCGGAGAAGGGGATCGAGGCGGAGGTGGTCGACCTGCGCACCCTCGTGCCGCTCGACGAATCGGCCGTCCTCGCGAGCGTGAAGAAGACGGGGCGCGCGGTCGTCGTGTACGAGGCGCCCCGGACCGCGGGCTTCGGGGCGGAGATCAGCGCGATCCTCGCGGAGAAGGCGATCGAATACCTCCGCGGACCGATCGTCCGGGTCACCGGCTTCGACACGCCGTTCCCGTATGCCCTGGAGGACGTCTACATGCCGAACGCGGACCGCGTCCTCGCCGCAATCGACAAGGTCATGGCGTTCTGAACGCCAGGGCCGGCCTCCGCGAACCTTGCCGGGCCCCTCGGTGGGGCGTCCTGGCTCTCACGTCAAGGAAAAGGAGGAGCCGGTCGGGAATCTTTCCGGCGCGAGGCGCCGGGCACAAATCACGCCCACCGGTCTGTGCCGCTCCTCCACGACCCAACTCCTCCCCGAAAGGACAAGGGGGGCGGGGAATAAAACGATTCCCGTCCGGGGCGGACACGAGGCACGGACGTGCAAACCGTTAAGACGACCCCTGGGCTTGGGACGGATGTCTCCCGGGGAACCGAGGCATGGCCCGCGAATTCAAGCTTCCCGACATCGGGGAAGGCGTCCACGAAGGGGAAGTCGTCAAGTGGTTCGTGAAGGAAGGGGATTCGGTCCGGGAGAATGATCCCGTCGTTGAAGTGATGACGGACAAGGTCACGGTCCAAATCCCCTCTCCCGTCACCGGCAAGATCCTCGAGCGGCGCGCGAAGGAAGGCGAGGTCGTCAAGGTGGGATCGACCCTGATCGTCTTCGGCGAAGCCGGGGAGACGCCGAGCGCGAGGCCTCCCGACCGCACGACCCCGCCGCCTCCGCCGCGGGCTCCGGCCTCCCCACCCGCGCCTCCCGCCGGCGAGGTCCTGGCAGCGCCCGCGGTCCGGAAGCTCGCGAGGGAGCTCGACGTGAACATCGCCTCCGTCCGCGGGAGCGGTCCCCAGGGTCGGGTCACGGAGGACGACGTGCGGAAGGCGGCGACGGCGTCTGCGGTGGCCCCGAGGCCCGCGGTCTCCGCGGCTCCCACGATGGCCGTCGCCGTGGCCCCACGACGCGGCGGCGAAGAGCGGATCCCGATCCTCGGCCTCCGGAAGCGGATCTTCGAGAAGATGGCGAAGTCGAACGCGACCGCGGCCCCCTTCACCTACGTGGAGGAGGTGGACATGACCCAGCTCGTGCACCTCCGAGACCATCTGAAGGACGCGGCGGAGCGGAAGGGCGCGAAGCTCACCTTCCTCCCGTTCTTCGTGAAGGCCGTCGTGAACGCCTTCCGGGAGTTCCCGAACCTGAATGCATCGGTCGACGACGAACGCGGCGACCTCGTGGTGAAGCGGTATTACAACCTCGGGATCGCGACCGCGACGGACGAGGGCCTCACGGTGACCGTCGTCCATGATGCGGACAAGCGGGACCTGTGGGACCTCGCGAAGGAGATCGACCGGCTCGCGACCGCGGCCCGGGAGAAGCGCCTTGCCTTGGAGGACGTTCAGGGCTCGACGTTCACGATTACGTCTCTCGGGAAGGAAGGCGGCATCCTTGCGACCCCGATCATCAACTGGCCCGAGGTCGCGATCCTGGGCATCCACAAGATCGAGAAGCGGCCCGTGGTCCGCAACGACCAGATCGTGATCCGGGACATGATGTACCTCTCCTGCTCCTTCGATCACCGCGTGATCGACGGACACGTGGGGGCGGCGTTCGTCCAGTCCGTCCGCAACTCCCTCGAGCACCCGGCCCTGCTGTTCGGCGGACTCGAGTGAAAGCGGACGGCCCGTAACCAAACGGTCCGATAATCTTAAGGCTCCGTCGTCTTGTACATGAGGCCCTGGGGGATACGATGTCGCGACGATGTGCCGCGGGATGGATTCTCCTCGGGATCCTCTTGGCAATGGCGCTCGGGGCCCCGGTCAGGGCCGCGAGTTCTCCCGTTCCGACCCACGCGGTCGGGGACAAGATTGGATTCGGCACCTCGATCGACCTCGGCGATGCGGCGAAACCCATCCTCCGGCTCATCAAAGAGGCAGACAGACGAGACCCGAACATCACGTTCCATGAACTCCAGTTCGGGGGAACCTTCGACCTCTGGTCGACGACGGAAGTGGTCGACAAGACCGCGGACGCGTATACCATCCGCACGAACTCCGCCCTCGGCTTCCAGGTCGCTTACGTCGTCAACGTGACGTCGTCGAAGTTCCCCAAGGCCGGGACCTATCCCGGGAACTCAAGTTCGGGGACGTGTCAACCGCCGCCCCTTGACCAGATCCCAAGGACGACGGAGACCTTGTTCGCGGACGTGAACATCACGTATCTCCTGTCCACGACGGCCCTCTCCTCGTGGACCGTGTCCGAGTTCGCCCTCCGCGGAGAGGAGAGCAACACCTCGATCGAGGCTCGGGGCCCTGCAGTCTATCAAAACGTCCCGTCTTTCGAACTCAACGAAACGGCGTGCGAGCTCAGCGTGTCCTACGAGTCGTACGACGTGACCCTTGACGCAGGTGTTCAGCTGGACGTGCAAAGCGCCTACACCCCGGCTCTCGACCGGTTCGCCTTCCCCATTGGGGCCGGTGAGACCTGGTCCGTCCGTTCGAACGTCACGCATGCGGGACGCATTGGAGGGACCCTCGATGTCCGCGGACTCGATCCCGATCAGGAAAGGGAATTCTTCGAGCATCTCCATCATGCGCTGGATTCCGCCGGCTTCTCCGCGAGCGGACTCAACAAGTTCCCCATCGTCCTCGAGGACGTCACGCTCACGCTGGGTGCGATCACGGTCCTCAAGGACGGTGTGATCCACGACATCACCTTGCCGGTGGACCAGTCCCTGCACGCGCAGGAGACGACGATGACCCTCGCGGACGGCAAGCTCCATACCGTGTACCTGATTTCCGATGACGCGGACCTGACGAAAGGGCTCTGCGCCCAGGTCTATAGCCCGGACGACGGCTTCGTCGTCGGGATCCGGTGCGCGTTCCAAGGCATCACGTTCTTCGAACTTCCGAACGTGCCCCCGGCGACGGCGGAGGAGCACATCGCGGACACGAAGCGGCACTACTCGCTCCAAGCCTCGGGCGGCGTCCCGGCCGGCTCCCCGAACTGGCTCATCGGGATCGTTCCCATCGCCGCGGTCGTG
>DASQXV010000194.1:0-9507 GCA_035639595.1 Thermoplasmata archaeon
CAACATCGGTTCGGTCCTCCACCCGCCTTTCGGCGGGCTTCAACCTAGCCAGGCATAGATCGACCGGCTTCGGGCATCGCACCCACGACTCCTCGCGAGCCCACGACGCGCCTCGCGCCTTGCGGCGTTGCGCGCATGTCGCTTTCGCTTCGGCTTCCCGCGTGAAGCGGTTAACCTCGCCGTGGATCAGAACTCCCTGGCCCGTTATTCACAACGGATAACACGACGCCGCTCCACCCTTGCGGGCTTCGTCGCTTTCGCGCCGTGTACGTCTGTTACTGTCTGGTTTCAGGCTCTTTTTACCTCCCGTCAAGGGCACTTTTCAGCTTTCACTCACGCTACTAGTGCGCTATCGGTCTCGGGTCGTGTTTAGAGTTGGATGTTTATGCCACCCATATTCGCGCGCGATTTCCGACGCACGCTACTCTGGATACCCCGAATCACCTACCCTGCGTGCCTCTACGGGGCTGTCACCCTCTTTGGCCTCGGCATTCCACCGGAGTTCGAGTTGGCAGGGTCGGGTGTGCCGGAGTCCGAACACCACACGGCCGCCGCCTTTCGGCGGAGGCTTCGGTTTGCTCTGTACCCTCTTCGATCGCCTTTACTGAGGGCATCCCGATTGGTTTCTTTTCCTCCCCGTACTAGGATGCTTCGATTCCGGGGGTTCCCGTTCCTCGCGGAACAACCTCGCGGTTAGGAGGTCCCATTCGGAGATCGTCGGATCACAGGTTCCTTGCGCCTACCCGACGCATTTCGCAGCTTGGCACGTCCTTCGTCGGCGCCCGAGCCGAGCCATTCCCCAGACAGCATGTTAGCCACTGACCTGTCGGCTTAGCACACGTCCAGGTTGCATATGATCGGCATCAGCGGACGCGGTGCAAACGGGACCCGAAGGCCCCTCCCGCGGCCTCTACCCTTCCCCTTCGAACGCCCGCGCACGTCGAGGGTGCACATGTTGCCTTCGAGCGCGAAAACGGGATGCCAACGGATGCAGAGCCCAAGGCTTCTCGGAGGCCCGGCTCTCAATGCGATGGGCGTATTTAATTCTTCCCTCACGACATCGCATCCCCGCGATGCAAAGCGCGACGCCTCTGGCATCGCGCGATCCTGCCGGGGATAACGCGACGGGACTCGCTGAGCCGGAGCGCGTTTGGGCCGATCGACTTGGGCTGCGGCCCGGTACCGAAATAAGCCGGCGGTCCGTTTCCAATCCCGTGGTCCGAGGAGGGTTCCGACGGACGAGGTGGTCCCGATTCCGGTGGGATCGCCAGGTGAAGCGCCTCGAATTCTACGACCGCCACGCAAGGCTCCGGCCCATCCCGTTCCTGATCATCGGTACGCTCGCCTGCGTCCTCGCCCTATCCAGCGGCGTTTCGTTCGCGAACCCGTCGGCCAAGGTGTACGGATACACGGCAGGCCTCGTGGTGATTGACGTCGGCATGGTGTTCATCGCGGCCCTCTTCGTCACCGCGGGCCGTCCCCTGTGGCGGGAGGACCGTGACCCGACCTACCTGGCGCTGGCCCTCGCCTTTTCCGGGATCCCGGTGTGGGGCCTCCTTGAGGTGGTTTGCCTCCATGGGATGCTACTCGCCCTGATCCCCGGGGTGTGCGACGTCCGACCCAGCGCGGGTTGGCTCGTGGCCTTGTGGTTCGTCTCATTGCCGGGCGTCTCCATCCTCCTCGAGTTCAGGAAGTTCCTGATGCGCGGATCGAGCGAATCGGTCCGCGCGTGACCGGACCTTGGACGCGGGGTAATCAGGCGGCTGCCCCGGCCATCTGCACGATGCGCGCTTTCCCGCGGTCGACGAGGATTTGAGCGATCGTCTTCGGCAACGTGACCACGTCCTCCTTCTTCAGCCGATACGTCGTGTCGATCCCCGCAAACGGCGGCAGGTCTTCGAGCACGTGCACGAGGACGTGGTCTTTGAGCGTCGGCGGGACGGCCACCCGTTTCGTGTCCTCGGCCCGGATGACCTTCACGGCAGGGGTCTTCTCTTTCGCACCGCCCTCTTTCGGGGACGCTTCCGCGGGTTGCGCCGGGCCCGTCGCGGCCTGCGGCTCCGATGGGAAGGGCGAACCCCCGAACGCGTCCGACCGCGATTTCTTGAGCAAGCCAACCATGTTCTCGAACAGGAATCGTTCCTGCGTCGGAAGGTTCGGGACCTCGACCTCCGCACCGCTGGCCCGGCTCGAGGCCAGGAGGGCGAGTTTCCGCTCGCGGTACGTGAAGATCTGGTCCCGGCGCTTCCGCGCCTTCCGCAGCTCGTCCTGGAGGAGCAGGGCCTTGGGCGAATTCGGGTTCCTCTGGGCCTCGGCGTTCGCGGCCGCGTCGAGGCGGGCGATGTACGCCGCGAGCTTGTCGTAGAAGTCCGCCTCGAGGCCCACCAAGGTCTTCTTCCCGCTCTCTTCGCGGTAGACCTTCGTGACCCGTTCGAAATTCACGTCCTCTTCGCCGGGCACGCGTCGAATATCCGGAGGCCGCTATAAGATGGCGTCGCCCTCGCAACCCTTATCGTCCTCGCCCTCATCGACCTCTCGATGGATTGGGAGCGGCTGGAGGAGGACCTTCGAAAGGTGCTCGAGGACCTCGCGGAGAAGAACGGTCGGGCCCCGGTCATCGTGGAAGGGGAGTACGACAAACGGTCCCTCCGCGCGCTCGGGATCGAAGGGGACATCCGCACGATCAACGAGGGCTCGACGATCTTCGCGCTGTGCGAGTCGATCGCCGCGGCCCACCGAGAGGCGATCATCTTGACGGACTGGGACGTCCGCGGGGGACGCCTCGCCCGCCAGCTGCGGGATGGCCTCTCCGCGAACGGCGTCCGGTTCGACGAGGACCTCCGGGCGCGCCTGACCCGCCTGTGCCGGAAGGACATCACGGACGTCGAATCCCTCCATGGGTTCGTCGAGCGGGTCGCGCAACACGCATCCGCGGGCGACCGCGGCCGCGATTCGAAACGCTGGTACTCGAACCGGGTCTTCCGCCGCCAGGTCGGCCGACGGTCTCGGAAATGAGAACGATCCCCAAAGAAATTTTAAATAGGGCCGGTTCCAGTGAGGAACTGGGATAACGGCCAAGGCCGCGATTCATCGATCCCACTCATCCGAATCACGCTTACCCGCCTCCGAGAAGGGAGGCCGAGAGGCCCCTCGGGGCCGTGCATTGTCCGGATCGGGAACGATGAGCCGCGGACGGCTGAGTCCGGACAGGTGCGAACGTGAACATCGATCCAAGTACGACTAAATACATGATCCAGGCCCGAATGGAGGCCGAAGGGATCGTCGAGAAGCCCGACGTCGTCGGGGCCGTGTTCGGCCAGACGGAGGGGCTGTTGGGAGAGGAACTCGACCTGCGGGACCTGCAGAAGGGCGGCCGCATCGGCCGCATCGAGGTCGACGTGCAGAGCAAGAAAGGGCGGAGCGAGGGCTTGATCCTCATCCCCTCGTCCCTCGACCAGGTCGAGACCTCGATCCTGGCGGCGGCCCTCGAGACGATCGACCGCGTGGGCCCGTGCAAGGCCACGATCAAGGTGGAGAAGGTCGAGGACGTCCGGGTGACGAAGCGGAACAAGATCATCGAGCGGGCACGGGCCCTCCTCTCCTCGATGGTCGAGACGTCGAAGACGTCCGGGTCCGACCTGCTCGACGAGGTGCGGCAGAGCGTCCAGGTGTCCGAGATCGTCTCGTTCGGACCCGAGCGGCTCCCCGCCGGCCCGAACATCGCGGACAGCGATGCGATCATCATCGTCGAGGGGAGGCAGGACGTCCTGAACCTCCTCCGATCCGGGATCAAGAACGCGATTGCGGTCGAGGGGACGAACGTCCCGAAGACGATCCAGGAGTTGTCGAAGGAGCGCGCCCTGACCGCCTTCGTGGACGGGGACCGCGGAGGCGACCTGATCCTGAAGGAGCTCCTCCAGGTCGCGGAGGTCGACTTCATCGCCCGCGCGCCCCGCGGGAAGGAGGTCGAGGAGCTGACCCAGAAGCAGATCATGAAGTGCCTTCGGAACAAGATCCCCGCGGACCAGTACGTCGAGATGTACGGCCTCTCCGGCCAGGTGTACAAGCCGGAGGCCGAGTTCCCCGAGGCGCAGACGCGACCCGCGGCCCCCCCGCCGCCCGGCCGAGCCGACCGGGGGCCCGAGCCGCGTCCTGAGCCCCGCGAGTTCCGCGGGCCCGCGGAAGGTCCGCCCGCGCCGGCGCCCCTCACCCCGACGACCAAGGTCCTGAGCCCGAAGCTCGAGAAGTACCGGGACATGCTCGTGCAGCTCGGGGGCTCCTCGACCGCGCGCCTCCTGGATGACGGGGACGCCGTCGTCACCGAGGTCCCCGTGCGGGAGCTCGTCGACACCCTGAAGGGGAAGAAGCAGACCCGGGCCGTCGTCTTCGACGGGATCATCACCCAGCGGATCCTCGACATTGCGGCGGAGATGAACATGCACTCCGTCGTGGGGACGAAGATGGGCACGATCACGAAGCAGCCCGCGGGCGTCGAAGTGTGGACCCGCAGCGACCTCGCTCCGTAGGCGGGTGGCACGCATCGCGCGGACGAAGCTGCTCGCCGCGGACGAGGGGTTCGCCCTCGACGAGTTCGAGACGACCGCGGAGATCGGGATCCCGGACGATCCGTTGAAGCGGGTCGTCGGTCAGGAGGAGGCGGTCGCCCTCGCGCGGATCGCCGCGAACCAGCGCCGGCACTTCCTCCTCGTCGGGCCCCCGGGCACCGGGAAGTCGATGATCGCCCAGGCCCTCTCCCTCCACCTCCCCCCGGTCACGGAGGAGATCCAGGTCGTCCACAATCCGGAGAATCCGGAGCGGCCCCTGATCCAGGTCAAGCAGAGGGACGAGGTCCTCGTCGAGCAGAACCGCCTCGCGGGGGCGGAAGGGGACCTGATCGACCCGAAGGAGGCTCCGATCAACGTCGCGGAGCGTCTCGGCTACAAGTGCGTCCACTGCGGCACCTATTCCAGCCCGACGGACCGGATGTGCCCGAAGTGCAACCGGCCGAAGGCCGCGACCCAGGGGAACGTCGGCAATCCGTTCGGCGACCTCCTCGGCGGCATCTTCGAGGTCACGTTCGCTCAGCTGAGCGGCAAGGACCGCGTCACGACGACGCGGCAGCAGTTCGGCAAGGAGGAGGTCGTCGTCTACGAGCGCGCGGGGGAGATGATCCGGGTCCTCGACCAGAAGGCCCTGGAGAAGCGGCGCGAGGTGGAGAAGGAGAGCCCGCGGAAGGTCCTCGTCCCCATCACCCGCCGCCCGTTCGTCCTCGCGACGGGCGCGAGCGAGACGGAACTCCTCGGCGACGTCCGGCACGATCCGTACGGAGGGCATCCGCAGCTCGGGACGCAACCCTACGACCGGGTCGTCGCGGGCGCGATCCACGAGGCCCACCAGGGCGTCCTGTTCATCGACGAGCTGCCCCAGCTCGGCCACCTCCAGCGGTTCATCCTGACCGCGATGCAGGAGAAGCGCTTCCCGATCTCCGGGCGGAACCCGCAGAGCGCGGGGGCCAGCGTGAAGGTCGAGGCCGTCCCGTGCGACTTCATCTTCGTCGGCGCGTGCAACATCCAGGACCTGCCTCACCTCCTGTCGCCCCTCCGCTCGCGGATCACCGGTGCGGGATACGAGATCCTCGTCGAGACGACGATGCCCGACACGGAGACGAACCGGGCGAAGCTCGCCCAATTCGTCGCGCAGGAGATCGCGGTGGACAAACGGATTCCACCCGCATCACGAGACGCGGTCGGGGTCGTGATCGAGGAGGCCCGCCGACGGGCGAAGGCGATGGACAACAAGGACAGGGCTCTGAGCCTGCGCCTGCGGGAACTCGGGGGCCTGATTCGCTCCGCGGGGGACATCGCGGTCACGGAGGAATCGAAGGTCATCGAGGCCGAGCACGTGCGCCGCGCGGTGAAGGTCGCGAAGACGATCGAGGAGCAGATCCGCGACCGGTATGGGTCCTATTCCGCGGGGGTTGGCACGGACATGTCCCCCGCGCAAAGGGAGGCGTCCCCTTACCATTACTGGAACGAGCACAAGGCGGACGACGTCCAAGGGTACCAGTAGTCGGCGCCTGCCTCAGCTTGGGGGCTTCGGCTTCGGCGCGAAGGGACGTTCCGAAGGCTGCCACCAGTAGCGGTACAGCATGAACGCGAAGGCCGACCCGAAGAGCAGGCTGGAGACTGACCCGACAGCCCAATCGAATTGCTCGGGGAATAGCTGGATCCGGGCCGCGGGAAACAGAAGTGGCATCGCCGCGTGGAACGGAAGGTCGATCAGGAGATGGGAGAGGGTCCCGATTGCCGCGGAGGCGACCGTCCAGAATGCGGTCCCCTTGACGCGAAACTCGAGCCCTCCGAATTTGTTCCAGAGCGGAGACGGGCGAACGCGGTCCAGCCATCCGAGGAGGGGCCGGACGACCAGGAAGGTCGCGGCGACCGCGACGAGAAGGTCGTATGTGAGCGCGCCCAGGAGAGAATGCGACCATTCTCGCAGCGCCCAGTGGTATCCCGGAAAGGCGAGGAGGGTCACGGGCTCGAGGAGGTCCGGGACGACCGATCCCACGGTGAGGGCGAGGAAGTCGAGTCGATGCGGATACTTGAGCCAGAGGAGCCAGACCGGCACGGGGTGGAACAGCGTGAAGGGCGTGGTCGGTCAGCCCCGAGTCTCGTCTCATGACCACCCTCTTTAGAATCTTTTTCCGAACTCAGGTGGATCGTGGCCGTCGTTCAGAGATGACGGATCATCTTGTAGCCGTCCTCGCCGTCCGTGTAGAACTTCGGGAGGACGCCCGCGAGCTCGAACCCGTATCGCTTGTAGAACCGGATCGCCTCCTCGTTGGACACGCGCACCTCGAGCTCGATCCGACGGAGGCCGCGCATCGCGCACGCCTGCACGAAGGCGTCCATGATCTGTCGTCCGATCCCCTGCCGCCGGAACGGGGCGGAGACCGCGAACATCAGGATCCGGGCGTGGGCGTCCGCGTTCATCACCGCCGCGAGGAAGCCGACAGGATGGCCGTCGCGGTCCGCGATCAGGAAGCCTTCTCGCCACCACCGGTGGATGTCCAGGTACAGCGACGTGGGATAATTCTCCCGCAGCGACTCCCGCACGATCGTCGCGATCGCGGGGATGTCGTTCGGGATGAAGGAGCGAATCCGCACGCGGGGTCGAAGGGGCCGAGCGATTTCAAAATGACGGTTCCCGGCAGGCTCATCCGGCGACCCGCCGTTGCGCGGGCGTGCGGGCTTTCATCGAGCTCTCCGGAGAACATCCGACCCTGCCGCGCGCCGAGGCCCTCGCCGCGATCGGGGCTGAGCGACTCGACCTGCGGTCCGCGACGTTCGGGGGGCCGCTCTTGCGGATCGACGCGGTCGGCCCGATCGAGCGCGTCGCTCGCCGGATCGGCCTCGCCCACACGGTGTGCGAGGAGCTTGCCTCGGGGGACTTCGAGGCGATCCGGGCCTTTGCCCGGGACACGGACCTGTCCGGCCGAACCTTCCGGGTCCGGGCCCATGGCCCCGGCAAGGACCACGACCCCGCGGCGTTGGAGGGCGCCCTCGGCGCGGACTTCGGCCGAACGGGCCGCGTGGACCTGGACTCCCCCGCGGACGACTTCCGCCTCCTTCTGGCCGACGAGTTCCTCCTCGGGCGCGTCATCCATCGGGTCGATCGATCCCGTCTCGAGTCGACGAAGGTCGCCCGCCGGGCCTTCTCCCGCCCCATCTCGTTGCATCCGAAGTTCGCCCGCGCGCTCGTGAACCTGTCCCAGGTCCCGATGGCGGGCACCCTGCTGGATCCGTTCTGCGGGACGGGTGGGCTAATCCTCGAGGCCGCGGCGATTGGCCTGCGACCGATCGGATCGGACCGAGACCGCCGGATGGTCGCCGGGACCCGGACCTCCCTCCACGCGAGCGGAGCGGACGGAGACCTCGCCGTGGCGGATGCCGGACGGCTTCCGTTCCGCCGCGAGTCGGTCCACGGGATCGCGACGGACCCTCCGTACGGCCGCGCTTCGTCGACGAAGGGCGAGACGATCCGCAGCCTTTACGAGCGGGCGTTCCGGGCCTTTGCGGACCTCCTGCCCCGAGGCAGGCATGCGGCGGTCGTCCTGGCCGATCCGTCGATGTCCGAGCTCGCCTCGGATGCCTTTGAACTCGTCGAGTCTCACGCGCTGCGCGTGCATCGCTCCCTGGTGCGTCACTTCTGCGTCTTCGTCAGGGTGTGACCCAGAGGTTGATCTCGAGCGACTGAGGAGGGATGCCGTCCTGGGTCGTCGCCGCGACGGCGAAGGGCTCCGCCGTGGGGAGCCGGCCTTCGGGCGGCCACACCGTCGGGGCGGAGACCCGCAGGTCGAGGACGGCGCGTTGGACCAAGGTGAGATTGAAGGTCGCCGTCGGTCCGTTCACGGTCGTGTTCGTCCCGTTGATGCTCACCTGGGTGAAGCGGATGACGAACCCGAAGGTCTCCAGGATGTTCACGTCCCTTCCGCGGGCGCTCACGACGACCTCCGTCCTCGCGGCCCCCGTGGTTTTCACGGCGAACTGAATCACGATCGTCCCGCCGAGCGCGATCGTTCGGTTCAGGGGCGGAAGCGGAGACCCGTCGGGCGCCGTGAAGGTGAGCGAGACCGGATTGCTGACCGTGACGAAGGGCACCGGCACGAAGGTCAGGACGAGGATCGCGACCGCGGCGATGCCGACCAACTTTCGGGTCGCGTCGAGGTGCGTCAGGTCGTTCAGGGGCGGCGGGTGGCGCACCCCAAGCATGAGGATTAGGAAGCCGAAGATGAACCAGCCCGCGTACTGGGTCACCAGGGCGATTCCGAACAGGCTCAGGACGGCACCCCAGCTCACGTAGAATTGGCGGCGGCCGAGGAGCGCGCGGGCGACGTGGCCTCCGTCCAACTGGCCCGCCGGGAGCAGATTGATGGCCGTCACGAAGAGGCCGACCCAACCCGCGAAAGCGAGGGGATGCTGGACGACGGGGTCCGGAATCGGGAAGAACTTCGAGAGGAGAAGGAAGAGGATCGAGGGCTGCGGGGACTCCGCGAGGACGGCGCCTGGGTTCGCGCTGGACAGGGCGAGGCCCGCGAGGGTCACGGGGATCGCGATCGCGAAGCCGACCAGGGGGCCCGAGACGCCAATATCCAGGAGGGCCCGGCGGCTCGGGATCGGATCGCGCATGCTGATGAACGCGCCGAAGGTCCCGAGGGGCGGGACGGACGGGAGGAAGAACGGTAAGGACGCTTGGACGTGGTATCGCTTCGAGACGACGTAGTGGCCCATCTCGTGGGAACCGAGGATCGTCAGGAGGGGGATGCTGAAGAAGACCGCGCCCCAGCCGATCGAATCGAGGGACAACCAAGGGGTGTGGGCATACTCCGCCCAATTCCAGGCGCCGCCGAAGAAGACGGTCGTCAGGACGGTCAGGATGAGCAGGATCAGGTTCACCTGCAAGCCGGCGAACCGGGAGGGCGGACGCCGCTGGACGTGGACGAGGGTC
>DASQXV010000195.1:0-8759 GCA_035639595.1 Thermoplasmata archaeon
AGGCGTACGACATCGCGCCGAACGGCGCGCTCGTAATCATGGACGACAAGAACACGAAGCATGAGTTCGTTGAAGGCCGCCTCGAAGTCTCGACATGACGAACCCAGACCTCGCCGCAGGTTTATGTGGGCGGAGCATTCACGAGTTCCATGCATTGGCCCCGTGATGTCGGAGCCCATTTGTTGCTCACTTTATCGGGCGTTTTTCTCACAGGCGGTGCGCTGTATTTCGCTTCCGACACGCTTGGCGGGAACTTGACCTCGTATCGCTTGTGGTTCGATTCGCTGTACACGACCATCGGGATCGCTGCCCTAGCCTGGGGCCTGGTCCGGGCGCATCGGACGGCGCCGCTTCCCGACCGGACCGGGGTCCACCCTCCTCATTAGCTGAAGGAACCCGGGCCCCGAAGCTTTAATGCGTCGGGCCCGCGTTCGACGCCGGTATGGTGGGCGACGAGCGCGTCGAAGACCTCCGCCGCCGGAAGGCGTCGGCCCGCCTCGGCGGCGGGAAGGACAAGGTGGACGCGCAGCGCGAGAAGGGCAAGCAAACGGCCCGCGAGCGGATCGAATCTCTCCTCGATCCCAACTCCTTCGTCGAGATGGACCCGTTCGTCGAGCATCGCACGACGGACTTCGGGATGGACAAGAAGCGGGTCCCCGGAGATGGCGTCGTGACGGGCCACGGGACGATCGAAGGCCGACCCGTCTTCGTCTTCGCCCAGGACTTCACCGTCTTCGGCGGCAGCCTCGGCGAGATGCACGCGAACAAGATCGTCAAGATCATGGACCTCGCGATGAAGGTCGGCGCGCCGGTCATCGGGCTCAACGACAGCGGCGGGGCGCGGATCCAGGAGGGGGTTATCAGCCTCGGCGGCTATGCGGAAGTCTTCTTCCGCAACGTCCTCGCGTCCGGGGTAATCCCGCAGATCAGCGCCATCCTGGGACCCGCCGCGGGAGGCGCGGTGTACAGTCCCGCGATCACCGACTTCATCGTCATGGCGAAGGGCACGTCGAACATGTTCATCACCGGGCCCGAGGTGATCAAGGCGGTGACGGGAGAATCGGTCACCTTCGAGGACCTTGGGGGCGCGATGACCCACGCGGAGAAGAGCGGGGTCGCTCACTTCGCCGCCGAGGACGAGAAGGACGCCCTCCGGATTGTGCGCCGGATCTTGAGCTACCTCCCCGCGAACAACGCCGAGGCGCCGCCCCGAATCTCCCCGAAGGACAATCCGGATCGTATGGATGCGGACCTCGCGGACGTCATCCCGAAGGAGTCCAAGAAGCCGTACGACATGCGGGACGTCATCACACGGGTCGTCGACCGCGGATCGTGGTTCGAGGTCCACGAACACTGGGCCCGGAACATCGTCATTGGGTTCGCGCGCCTCGACGGATACGCGATCGGGGTCGTGGGGAACCAGCCGAAGATCCTCGCGGGGACCCTCGACATCAACGCGTCGATCAAGGCCGCGCGGTTCGTCCGCTTCTGCGATTGCTTCAACCTCCCGCTCCTGACGTTCGTCGACGTCCCCGGCTTCCTCCCAGGGACCGCCCAGGAGTTCGGAGGGATCATCCGGAACGGCGCGAAGCTCCTGTTCGCCTTCAGCGAGGCGACGGTCCCGAAGGTCACGGTGATCACGCGCAAGGCGTACGGCGGCGCCTACGATGTCATGTGTTCGAAGCACATTCGTGGCGACTTCAACTTCGCGTGGCCCTTGGCGGAGATCGCGGTCATGGGCCCGGAGGGGGCGGTCCCGATCATCTTCAAGAAGGAGATCGAGGAGGCGAAAGACCCCGCGAAGCGGGAGGCCGAGCTCGTCTCGGAGTACAAGGAGCGCTTCGCGAACCCCTACATTGCGGCCCGCATGGGATACCTCGACGACGTGATCGAGCCGCCAGAGACGAGGCCGCGGGTCATCAAATCCTTCGCGGTCCTCCGGACGAAACGGGAGACTCGTCCGCCGAAGAAGCACGGCAACATCCCCCTCTGACTCGCAGCGAAGGATCCGGGAACCGCTCTGCGGACGCAAGTGGACGTGATCCCGAAACGTTCTAAGTCGTTCCCGCCCTCCTTTGTCGCCTCATCGAAATGGTCGAATAGCCGGGGGCTATTACCGGGAAGGGTGGTGCGATGCCGGACGAACTCGGTATTATCCCAGCTCTTATCAGTCCCCCTCGCGGGGTCAGTTTCGGAATCGCCGTCGAGCTCTTCGGGATTGCGGTCTGTCTCGCCGGTCTGGCGACCGGCCGCGTGGAAATTGGAGCCGGTGCGGCATATGTCCCGAACGGTGCCCTCACCGGCTTGGGCGTGTTCCTTGCGCTGATCGGTCTCGGGCTCCACTTCCTTGCGACTCCGAGACCCCGCCGCGAAACGGCCTAGAATCGGCTCTCAGCCGGAGCGGGCACGACAACTTCCTGGACCCCGCGACTTCCGGGGCTGTAGAAGGGGTGGAGCTCATCAGTTTTTGAGGAACGCCGCGATCAATGCCGGCGCGGCGCCGATCGCGGTCGCGGTCTCGAGGACGATGCCGCGCCCGGTGAGGTCAAACTGATAGCGGCCCAGGGCCAAGATGTCCGGGTCCTCGATGCCGTGCGGCCCCAATCCGAAGACGAGGACGATTGACGTGCCGCCGCGGAGCATCTGCGCGAGGGCCTTCGCATCCGTCCCTCGCTTCGGCTCCGGATGGTCCGTCGTGAGGACGACCTCCCCGAGTTGCGGCGGGAATCCTCGCTTGGGGAAGTCGAAAGCGAGGAATCGCCCGGCCTCGGCGAGCTCCCTTAGGTAGAGGCCGTCCTCTCCGATGCTCGTGGTCCCGGACACCCAAGCGGCAATCTCTCGCGGCGTCCGGAGGTCGCGGTCATAGGGGAATCCAAAGGTCGCGAGGTTCGCGTCGAAGGCAAGGGCGATCGGGGCGGCCCGAGCGAGGGCCCGCCGGTGGGCCTCCGCGAACTTCACCTTGTCGTAGGAATTGTAGAGGCCGAGCGTCATGCGGCCCAGGGCCATGATCGGCCATAGTCGACGAGGGTATTTCTCTCCAACCCTCCCGTAGTTTCATAATCACGAGCCGATTGCGGACGATCCCATGCGGATGTTCTACTACACCCTGGACGGAGGACGAATCGCGGGGTTGCCTGGTCCCGCGTTCATGGAGTGGGATTTCCCTCGTCTCCGAGGGATGGGCTTCTCCGTCGTCGTCAGCCTCGAATGCGATCGCCTCAATACGTTCGAGATCGAGGAGGCCGGCTTCGAGCACAAGAAAATTTGCGTGGAGGATTTCGCTCCCCCGACCTTGGACCAGATTGATGAGTTCGTTACCTTCGTGGACTCGAAAATCGCGGAGGGTAAGAGGGTCCTGGCGCATTGTTATGCGGGCCGCGGTCGGACCGGCACCATGCTCGCGGCGTTCTTGATCCACCGGGGCCAGAGTTCCGATGCCGCGATCCGGGAAATCCGGGACAAAGCCTTTGAGGCCTATGGCACGATCCGCGGCGTCATCGAGCCGGAGCAGGAGGAGATTCTCCATCAGTATGAGCATCGCCTTCGCGGAGGGTGAGCGGGCGTCGGCTCACTTCAACTCACGGAGTTCCTCGCCCGCCCAAGCGAACCGTTTCTGCTTCCGCTTCTTGTGAATCCCCTTCTGCAGCAGGTAGCCAATCAGGAGGGGCAGGCCGATCGTGGCGTCAACGAGGCTTTGGGCCATCTTCGCATCCTTGTGGAACTTTCCCCAGGATTGGCTCTCCTCGAAGGTGCACCCGCTCAGGCCTCCCCACTGGGGCACGTCGACTGTGATCTGGGCCGCGTACATGTGTGGGTTCTCCGGATAGCCCATGACCTCCTGGACGACCTCGACCTGGGAGATGTAGTTCTTCGGCGTCCCTCCGCCGACGTAGAAGACCCCCGTCCGCGGGGACTTGAGCTTGACCTGCGCGATCTCGTAGTTGTCCTTGATCGAGTCGATCGCGATCGGCGCCTTCTTCGACTTGAGCCGGTCGTGGTGGTGCTTCGCCAGCGCGATGCCGATCGACGAGTCGTTGAGGGCGGGGACGAAGTAGGGGATGCCCTTTCGATAGCATGCGCCGACCAAGGAGTTCGGATCCTTTGAGGCGATTTTCCCCATCTCCCACAAGAACTCCCGCGAGCTGTACGGCCGCGGCTCGAGGCCGTCCGCGAGGGCGGCGATCTCGTCGTCGCACTCCCGGAACAACGACTCGTCGGCGAGGGTGTCGTAGACGCGGTCGAGGAAGTGCTCCCGCAGCACGATGTCGTCCGTCTCCGGCGTCGTCGCGAAGTGCCGATGGCCGTGCGCTTCGTAGTAGTCATGGTACGCGATGGCCCCGGTCGTCACGACGACGTCGACGAGGCTGAACTCGACCATGTCCCGCATGACCTTGCGTAGGCCTCCGGGCGTCAGGGCCCCCGCGCCGCCGAAGAAGACCGTGCACTGCGGGTCCGTCATCATGTGTTCCAGGACGGAGGCGCACAGGCCGAGGGTCCTCGCCTGGAACGAGATCCGCTTGTAGCCCTCGACGAGGTCTGCGACGGACTTCGTGGCCTCGAGGTCGAGGTGTTCGATCGGGACCGAGGTGAGCTCCGCCTTCGTCGGCTTCTTCGACGCCATGGCCGGCGCAACGCGGGGCCGGGCAAAAGACTTCGGTTCCCTCAGGCCCTCTTCTTCCCGTCGACGGCCTCCGCGATCGCCCGCGCCTTCTCCTTCGGCCTCGCGCAGACCGCGTACTCGTCCCCGTCGAAGAAGACGTCCAGGTTCGGATGCTCCCGTTGCAGACCCTGGATCCGCTCCATGATGTCTTTCAGGGTGATCGACTCGTCGTTCGGATCGATCCGCATAAGGATGCGCTTCTCGCTCTCCGTCCCCAAGGGCCACGCGTCTCCGGAAATTCGCTGGACCGTCAGATTCTTCCGAGTCTATAAATACTCTGCCGAGGTGTCGAGGCGATGTCGTCCGCGTCGCGCGTCGCCCGCCAACTAGACGCCCCGATGATATTGACGCCCTCACGATTAAATACCCTCGGGGCGCGTCGTCAGCCGACCGATTCGTCTCGGTCGGTCGTGTACGCGATGCATGGGGAGGCGCAGCCCGGATGGCGGTGAGGCCGACGGAGGGATCCGTCGCGCAGGCATGCCGGGTCTGCGGCGGCGAGGTGAACCCGCACGGGGAGTGCGTCGTCTGCGGCACGAAGCAGAGCGAGGCCCCGGTGCGGGCCGAGGACCGGGGCGCCGCGGCCTGGCTCAAGGGCGAATCCTCCGGCGGGATGGGATCCTGGCTCTCGGGCGGCGCGGGAGGGGACTCCCGCGACGACGCCCTGCGCAAGTGGCTCGCGGGCGAGGACAACGCGTTTCAGGATTGGATCGGGGTGCCCACGGCTTCGGGCCCAGCGAAGGTCGCCCGCGGGACGACGGACCGCCTCTCCGACGACAAGCTCAAGGATCTTCGGTCGAAGGCGCTCGAAGTCGACGGGATGCGGGCGGAACTGGACGCGATGCGGGCGACCCTGAACCGGGAACTGCCGAACTTCCGGCAGGGCAAGTTCGATCCCGTGAAGTACATCGAGGAGACCGCGAGCCTCTCGAAGCAGCTGCAGACGGAGATCGCGAAGCGGAAGGAACTCGAACAGGAGATCGAGCACATCAAGAAAGGCTCCATCGCGGTGATCAAGTACGTGAAGACCCAGCAGCTGAAAGCCTCCGCCTCCTCTCCGGACGTCAAGAAGCGGCTGGACGCGGAGGCGAAAGCCCGGGAAGGGTTGGAGGCCCAGCTCGCCGAGCTGAGGTCCGTGAACGACCAGCTCAAGAAGCAGCTCGAGTCCGGGCTCGCGAAGTTGAAGCCGGACCAGCGGGACCTGAAGAAACGCGAGGTCGAGCTGGGGGAGCGCGAGGCCGCCCTCCGGGCGAAGGAGGAGCGGATCGCGACCGGGCCGTCGGAGGGCGGGGCGCCGAGCGAGGAGCTGAAGCGTCGCCTCGAGGAGGAGCTCCGGGAGAAGGAGCAGGAGTACCTGGAGAAGGAGGAGACGTTCAAGAAGAGGATCATCGCGCTCGAGGAGCAGGTGGGGCGCTTCAAGATCGAGGAGAAGGTCCGCGCGGAAGCCCAGGCCTTCGAGGGCAAGCCGAAAGGCGAGATGTCGAGCGCCCTCTCGAAGAAGGAGCAGGAGGTCCTGCAGAAGGAGAAGTCCCTCCTCCTCCGGGAGCAGACCCTCCAGAGGATGCAGGATGAGCTGCAGGTGAAGGAGGACGAGATCAAGAAGGTCAAGGAGCCCCTCGCGTACAAGGAGGAGGAACTCCTCCGGCGCGAAGAGGACCTCTTATACCGAGAGAAGCTGATCCAGGCGGAGCGCCGCAAGGTCGAGGAGGCGAAGGCCCAGGGCGGATCCGCGGACGAGATGGACCTGAAGGCACGGCTCGAGGAGCTGAAGAGCCAGATCAACGTGAAGGAGGAAGAGGTCCGGACGAAGGAGAAGTACCTCCAGCAGAAGATGGAAGAGCTCCGGATGCGGGAGCAGGGCCTCATCGAGGAGGACATCGGTGCCCGGGAGCAGGAGCTCCAGATCGAGGTGAAGCAGCAGAAGGTCAAGACGGGCATCCCGCGGCTCGACGACCTCATGTTCGGAGGCATCCCCTTCGGGATCAACGCCTCCGTCTACGGCCCCGCCTACGTCGGGAAGGAGGTCCTCGTGAACCTCTTCATGGCGGAGGGGCTGAAGAAGGGCGTCCCCGTCCTCTGGGTCCTGACGGACAAGGGGCCCGCGGACATCCGAGAGGAGATGTCCTTCGTCCTGCCGAGCTACGAGGAATACGAAAAGCTCGGGCTCGTCCGCTACGTCGATGCCTATTCGAAGTCCATGGGCGCGGACGCCTCCGACCCCAACACGACGTACATCGACGACCCGACGGACCACCAGTCGATCCTGAAGGCGGTCGAGACGACCGCCATGGAGTGGAAGAAGAAGCACCCGACGTACCGCCTCGGCTTCCGCAGCGTGTCCACCCTGATCGCCTACCTCGACCCGACGACGACGTTCAAGTTCCTCCAGCCCTTCATCGGACGCCGGAAGCGGGACAAGGCGGTCGCCTTCTACGTGATCGAGAAGGGGATGCACGAGGAACAGGAGATCCAGATGCTGGGCTCCCTGATGGACGGGAGCATCGAGTTCAAGGTCGAGCAGCTGAAGTCGTTCCTGAGCATCAAGGGGATCTGCGACGTCCAGAGTCGCGGGTGGATCCGGTACACGTACACGAAGTCGAGCGTGAGCGTCGGCTCCTTCAGCCTGGACCACATCAAGTGAAGGGTTCAGCCGTCTTCGATCGCAGCGATCGAGGGAGCCGCCTCAACGATCGGGTCGCATGGCATTTGCGCCTTGCAACGGCATGGCGACCGGATGGGTCCACGAGGTCGGTGCTCGGCGGAGGGGTCTTTCATGCCGGAGGCTGGACCGGTTCCTTCGTTTGGGCTCCCGGATTCCGGCTTCCTCCTTCGGGTCGCTGCTTCGTGGCCAGGACCAGGCGGCCTGCGAGGAGGGTCAGAGGGACGATATCCACCAGGCTCTTGCGGTCGAGCACGTGGAATCGCAGGGTCCCGTCGGACCGACGGATCGACTTGCCGTGCTCGTCCACCTCCAATGCGAAGATGCGACCGCCGGACTCTCCCGTCAATCGAAGGAGCAGGACCCTGCTACCCTCGATTTTCACCTTGTAATACGTCCAGAGCTCCATCCACGCCTCTCCCGCCCCGCATTCGATATGTGCAATGACTACATCAGGATGGGAGTCCGCTATCGAAGTTGATAGGAACCCTCGAGGGCGGGAGGTTGCCAGGCAACGCCATCCTGATGACCCGTGAAGCCCATTGGGAAGAGGGGTTCGATGGCGGGGGAATCGGTCGTCATCGTCACGGGCGGGACCGGGTACCTCGGCAGCTCCGTATGCCGGGCCTTCGCGGAAACCCGCGCGAACGTGGTCGCCGTCTATTTCGTGGATCAGGAGGTCCCGTACTTCCGGAAGGCCCTCGGTTCCCTCGCGGAGCGGGCGACCCTCGTCAAGGCCGACGTCACGAGGGCAGGGGAGATGGAGCGCGTCGCTAAGGAGGTGGTCGCGCGGTTCCAGCGGATCGATGGGCTCGTCAACACGGTGGGCGGCTACATGTCCGGTCCCGTCGCGGATACGACGGAGGAGGAGTTCGACCGGGCAATCGCGCTGAACCTGAAGTCGACCTTCCTCGCGTGCAAGGCCGTGATTCCGGCGATGCGGAAGGCGACGCGAGGGAAGATCGTCAACGTCTCGAGCGAGGCGTCTCTCCTCGGAGACGCGGAGTCGTTCCTGTATTCCGCGAGCAAGGCGGGCATCAACCGGCTCACGGAGAGCCTCGCGCGGGAGCTGAAGGACGCGGGGATCCAGGTGAACTGCGTGATGCCCCGGATTATGGACACCCCGGCGAACCGAAAGGCGATGCCGGACGCGGACGCCTCTCAATGGGTCAAGACCGAGGAGGTGGCCCGGGTGATCCTTTGGCTATGCTCGCCAGACGCCGACCCGATCAGCGGGGCCGCCATCCCGGTTTTCGGCGGCCCGTGAGCCTACGGTCCCGGTGCCGCAGGGATGGCGCGAGCGGGGACGTCCGCGGGTCAGGCGATCTCCGGCGAGCGGCCCTTCGGGGGTTTCCCGGGCTGCGGCTGGATGTTCACCTGGGGGATCGGGATCGGTGGGGGAAGCCGGAGCTCGCGGGCCAGGATGACCGCCTCCGGAAT
>DASQXV010000196.1:0-2720 GCA_035639595.1 Thermoplasmata archaeon
ACGATCCAAACGGAGGGTCGGCAACTCCATATAGGCCTCCATAGATGGCGCGCGCGGCCAGGAGACCGCGGACGGCCGACGGTGGCCCTTCGGGGCCGCTGAGGAACGTCCCCCCTCCCTCGGAACGGTGGCCCCGCGCAAGCGGGGGGCCTGAGAGGGCCGGCAAGGGCGCAGAAACGACACAGCCCGCGTCGAGGATGATCCGCCCGACGGTGACGTTGGCGCGGGATCTGGTGAGACGGCGACCCCCCACCGGAGCAAGTCCAAGCAGGCGCATCGCGCCAGGTAGGACGCTCAGTCCAATGCCGTCAGAACAGAAGGGGGCGTACGGCGGCCACCTGGCCCTTTCTGTTCTCATCCTCGGAAGAAACCCATGAACATTCGCGATGCCAGGTAAAACTCCCGTGGGCGCGAGCCCTAGGCCCTCGAAGCTCGGGGCTGCGCTCGCCGGAAGCGTACAAGTCGGCCAGAGGCGAGGTCACGCGACTCCGAGCGGGCCGGCAGCAAGGGCTTATCCTCCTGCGGACCCTCCGGCGCGGCGAGAGCATGGACGTGAAGTTCTCGTACACGGGCATTCGCGTCAAGGATCTCGAGGCGTCGGTCAAGTTCTACACGCGGGTCCTGGGCATGAAAGAGGTGGAGCGGTTCAGCCAGCCGGCCACGAAAGGGACCGTCGCAATCCTGGTCATGCACGAGGGCGGGCACCAACTGGAGCTGAATTACTACCCGAGAGGGAGCCGGTTCGACACGAGGTACGAGGTTGGCGAGGGCCTGGATCACCTCGGATTCGAGACCACGGACCTGGATCGGGTTCTCGCCGAGGCGAGGGAGGCCGGCTACCCCACGATCCTCGAGATGCAGGACTCGAACCACCTCTGGGCGTACATCCAGGACCCGAACGGCATCTGGATCGAATTCTTCGTCCCGCCCGGCTGAGGGTCTCATCGATCCGGTCACGGGATGAGAGACGTTGCGGGAGGGTGGCGGGAAAGGATCGCGCTTTCGGGGCCTTCGCCGGCAAGCTCTCGAAGCCGGCTGAACGAACGAAGGTCCTCGAGCACACGTTCGCGCAAGAAAGGCAACAGGCGTGGGGAGGGCCGGGCGGGAATGGGGGTTCGGACGCGGCCCAAGGCATCGACGGCGAGCAACCCCACACCCTGGGCTTCAAAGATCCATCGCTCCCGGTAGGCTCGGGAGGCCGCCTCGAGCGGCATGGCGACCCAGGCGCGGTCCGCGGCGACTTGGTAGGCCGTGGCTTGGCAAAGGGCCTCTCTCCATTGATTCAGCTTCATCTCGACGGCGATCAGCTCCCCCTCCTTTAGGCCAACGAGGTCCGCCCGCCGCCAGAGGATCGGGACCTCGACCCGCACCTCGAACCCCGAATCGTCGAGCCAGGTCATGAGCGGGTCGCGCAGGTCCGATTCGAGGCCGACCTTCACGTCCCCGGACACGCGCCCCTCTACCTCATAACCTTGTCCACGAGACGTGCGAACACGGGTCTCCGCCCATCATGTTGCCGTTGCTTATCCCGAGAGGGTTGGGGGCGCCCTAGCCCCTCGGACCTTTGAGCCGTCTCCCCGTCTTACGCTCGTGACAGGACTTGCATAGGGTCTGCAAGTTCGCGGGGTTATTCGTACCGCCGCGACTCAGGGGAATGATGTGGTCGACCTGGAGCCCGATGCGAGGTCCTTCCGGCACGAATGGCTCCCCCCATCCTCGGCGTCGACGCGGGAACCTCCCGGACCGTCCGCAGCGAACGCAGCGGTAGCGATCGCGGCGGATGATTTGCAGCCGGAGGTTCGCCCACTCCTCGGAACGAAGGCTCCCGCCGGGGTACAGGGCATCGTGACGACGCCAGAACGCCCGGTCGGCCGCCCGTTTCCTCTGCCAATGCACGATCGCCCGCGCGAACGCACGAAACGGATTCCTCATCCGCTTGATCACATCCCCCGGAATCGGAATGGCGAACGGAACGGGGAAGCATTATGTCTTCCGAGGCGAGCCCGGGGGACCCGTAGCCCAGGCAACGTTCTAGTATCCTGGCCAAGCTTGCTGACTCGTGACCGCGGGATGGTGGCAGAATCCGCGGAACGTCCTTCCCGTCGCGGTCGTCGCTTCCGCGGCGGTCGCTGCGATCTCGTGGGCCGCCGAGAAGGCCGACCCCGCGGTGAGCCTCTCCCTCGTCTACGGCCTTTCCCTCGGCGTCTTCACCGCGTCCCTCACGGGGGCCATCCTCCTGTGGGTGACCGAATATCTACAGAAGGAGGCCCAGAGACGGGCGTGGCGGCACGAGAATGAGGCCCGCCACTTCGAGCAGATCTATGGCCCTCTGTACGCTGACACCAAGCAGGTCGTGGACGCCCTGATGGAGTACGGCGAGCCCAGGCTGCAGCGATGGGGAGAGATCCACGAGAGCAGCTTCGGGCCGTACGTCGAAGAGACGATCGCGAGAAGCCTGCTGGAGCTCGAGTCGGCCTTGGATCGATTCCAGGAGGTCGTGAAGCGGAGCGGGACCGCGGCGGAGTCCCGCATGAGGGGGTTCCTCGATCGACATCCGTACACGGCGGCCCTCGACCCGGGCAACCGGAACGCGATCCTGAGCTTCGTCCGCGATGATCCGAGGTTCCTCTTCAATCCTCGGAAGACGTTGCCCGTCCCTCATCTCGTCGTGGAGACGTCGACCCTCCTGCAACGACCGAACGGACGAGAGCTCTCCCCCC
>DASQXV010000197.1:0-2133 GCA_035639595.1 Thermoplasmata archaeon
GCCCGACAGCTCCAGGTCTCGTAGACCCGGGCATCCAGTCGCGCGTCAGGTACCGCCCCCCGCGGCGGACCAACGGCCGCGGCCTGATCAGCGCGCGACGAAGGCGCGGTAGAAGATCACGGCGAATCCGAACAGGGTGAAGCCGGTCGAGATGAGCCAGAGGATCCGGAGGAGCCGCGCCCGCCGGGTCGGGTCCTCCCACCGGGCCGCGAGGCGGGCGATCATGTCGCCTTGAACCGCTTCAGCCGCATGAAATTGTCCCGCTCCATCTCCTCGAGGCGCTGCCGGATGAAGGCCTCGGTCGACTTGAGCTCCGGAATCACGCGGTACTCGAGGGCATTCACGCGGCGCTTGACCTTCTCGATCTCCTCGATGAGCCGGCGCAAGGTGGTCTCGATCTCCGCTGCGGTGATGACGTCCTCCACGAGGATCTCGTAGGCCTCCGCGGCTTCGTCAATTCGAGGGCTCGTGCCGACGATCCCGTAGCCTCGTTGGTCGATCGTCTTGCGGACAGCCTTCGCGTCGATCTTCGGGACGATGATCCCCATCACGTTCTTCGTCTTCAGTTCGAGCGTGGGCGTCTCCGTGAGGGCGAGGGCCGCCGACTTCACCCCGATCGATCCGTCGATCGCGCGGGCGATTGCGATCCGCGCCTCCGCGACCCGGTACCTCTCGACGAGGTTCGACCGGACCGCCTTCGCCCGCTCTAGGACCCGGAAGAACTCGACGATGAGGGCGTCCTGCTTGAGCTTCAGGAGTTTGTGCCCCCGTTCCGCGGTCCGGCGGGTCCGCCGGAGCTGGAGGAGGACGGACCGCGTGGGCTTGTACTGGACGAGGACCATCTAGGCCGCCTTCGGTGCCGCGGCCCCGGAGGCCCGGTGGGCGGGGTGGTACTTGTCCAGCGTCTTCCGGTCGACCTTCGTGAGCCACGCCTCCTCGAGGGTCGCCAGGAGACGCCAGCCGATCTCGAGGGTCTGCTCGATCGTCCGGTCCTCCTCCGAGCCCTGCCGGATGAATTCCTGCTCGAACCGGTCCGCGAACTCGAGCATCTTCCGATCGCGGTCGGACAGGGCCTCCTTCCCGACGATCGCGACGAGCCCGCGGACGTCTTTCCCTTCCGCGTACGCGGCGTACAGCTGGTCCGCGACCTGCTTGTGGTCCTCGCGGGTCCGCTCCTTGCCGATCCCCGCGTCCATCAGCCGGGAGAGGGAGGGCAGCGGGTCGACGGGCGGATAGATCGCCTTGCGGTGGAGGTCCCTCGCCACGGCGATCTGGCCCTCCGTGATGTACCCCGTCAGGTCCGCGACGGGATGGGTCCAGTCGTCGTCCGGGATCGCTAGGATGGGGATCTGGGTGATGCTCCCCTTCCTCCCGTGGATCCGGCCCGCGCGCTCGTACATCGTGGCCAGGTCCGTGTAGGTGTAGCCCGGGTACCCGCGACGCCCCGGCACCTCCTCCCGCGCGGCCCCGATCTGCCGCAGGGCCTCGGCGTAGTTCGTCATGTCCGTCATGATGACGAGGATGTGCATGCCGACCTCGTACGCGAGGTATTCGGCGGCGGTCAAGGCCATCCGCGGGGTGATGAGCCGCTCGACCGCGGGGTCGTCCGCCAGGTTGAGGAAGAGGACGGCCCGGCGCAGGGCGCCCGTGCGCTCGAAGTCGTCCATGAACACGCGGGCCTCCTCGTGCGTGATGCCCATCGCCGCGAACACGACGCCGAACGATTCCTTCGCCCCCAGGACCTTCGCCTGCCTCGCGATCTGGAGGGCGACCTCGTTGTGCGGCAATCCGGCGCCGGAGAAGAGGGGGAGCTTCTGCCCCCGGACGAGCGTGTTGAGCCCGTCGATCGTCGAGATCCCGGTCTGGATGAACTCCGCGGGGTGCTCCCGCGAAACCGGGTTGATCGCGGCGCCCGTGATCTCGACCCGTTTCTCGGGCACGATCGCGGGCCCGCCGTCGATCGGCTCGCCCGAGCCGCTCAGGATGCGGCCGAGCATGTCCCGGGACACGTTCAGCTTGATCGTCTCCCCGAGGAACTTCACGGTCGACTGGCGGTCGATCCCCGCGGTCCCCTCGAACACCTGGACGACGACGATGTCCTTCGAGGAGTCGAGGACCTGTCCTCGCTTGCGG
>DASQXV010000198.1:0-10298 GCA_035639595.1 Thermoplasmata archaeon
GGGGTTCGTGAGGTTGCCGGTGGTCGCGTTGATCTCCAGGTGTCCGTCGGGCACGTAGAAGAAGCCGAGCAGGATGCCCGTCATCGTGAGGACGACGAACGCGACGAAGGCGATGCCGCCGAGGCAGTAGAGCGGATACCAGTACCAGATCGTCTTGAGCTCGTACTTTTCCGCGTGGCTGCGGGGCAGCTGTCGCTGGTCCGTCTCGACGATGACCCGAGTGAGGTCCGCGTAGGGCACGCTGGGAAACCGGGACTTGATCCAGCCGAAGAAGGACCTTCTCCCGTCCCTGCGGAAATTCCCCGTGGTCGACGTGATCTCACCTCAGCAGTACGTGAACCAGGAAGCGTCCGCCGCCTTCGACGCGGGATCGACGGGCATGCCGCCGACCAGGTTCTCGCCCTGGGCCTTCACCGGGATCACGGGGAGGGCTCGGGGAGCCGGCCCATGGACTCGCGTGGCGCCGACGTAGGGCTTGCCGTTCTTGTCGTTTACGTTCACGGCCAAGAGCATCGGATCATACTGCGACCCGTGGCAGACGCAGTAGACGGGATCCTGCTTGAATTGCTCGTACGTCGGAGGCGATGTCCCGTAGGCGGAATAGTCTCGACCCGGGGGCGGGTTGTCGATGACATGCCATCCCGGGTAGCAACACAGGTGGACGCAGCGGTCGAACAGGACGACGATCCGCGTGCCGCCGTTCGCTGCGTCGAGATTCGGGTCGTCGAAATACAGCTGGAAGGCCGGGTCGGTCGCCTGGAGCTCCTTGAAATTCGCGGGAAGCTGGTCATTCGTCGGGACCGTGAAGAACGGGTTGGGCCCCGTCTCCCGCTTGATTCGGATGATGAGACACGGATACCCTGTCCCGGGGACGTACGTCGTGCCCTGGTAGAGGCCCCGCCAGGCCCCGGTCGCGCCCTGCCATTCCTTGAAGTCGGACACCCGAACGGGCGTCCCCGCCTTCACGTTCCACCATTGCGGGGTCGGGAACTTCGTGTACTGGATCGTCTCGCGAATCTCGCCGGGGATCTTATACGGCGGCGGGAGGATTTGGCCCGACACGAGGCCGCCGAGGCCGGCGAACGTGCCGAACGAGGCGGCCGCAATGCCAAGCTTCACCCACTCTCGGCGCGTCCAACCCGTTTCCTTCTCTTCCGTTTCCCAGCTCACGTGGCGCACCTCACCGGAACGCCCGCCGAAGGACGATTTTCGGCCTCCGGACTTTGTGAATCAACTCGTCGGGCATAAACTCCTTGCGATACACATCGAGCGCGACGGCCAGGAGGAGAAAGACCATCCCCATGAAAATCGCCATGTAGGAATCGGCTTGGGCGTCCTCGATGCCGGATTGGACCTGGAGCGCGATGACGACGGTCAGGGCGCTGAACCAGACGATTCCGACGATGAGTCCCGCGAGGGCCACGGTGGCCATCAAACTCCTCCGAGGGGCGTCGACACGGATGAGTTCCGTCATGGGAGTCCCTTCCTGACATGCTCCCGATGGTCTCTGAAGTGGCGGCTCGAGGACTTGATCACGAAATAGCTGATCCCGACCCAGACGAGCGTCGCGCCGATGCCGATGATCCCGATCCAGTACGCTCGCAAGAGAATGCCCTTCTCGGGGGTCCCCGCGGATAGGCTTGTGCTGAGGACGATTTGACCCGTCATCCCGGCGCCGCGGTGGGGAATGCAGTAGAACAGGATCCCGCCTCCCGCCGCCTCCGGAGTGAATTGGGTGCCGTTGAACAGGATCCGCGTCAGGGATAAGATCGTGAAGTTGACGGTCGCATTCTGGCCCGGGTTGAGAGGGCCCGTCGAGATCTTCTCCGTCCCGTTCTCGTCATTGATCGTGAACGTGTGCTGCATCGCACCCGTGTCGTTATTGTGGAACATGACCTCGAGGCGAATCGGAACTTGGGGGAGGAGGATTTGATTCGGCGCGAAGACCTGTCGCCCCCCGACCGTCTCGCCGAGGACCGGCAGCCCTAGGGTCGCGACTGGGCCCTGAGCCTCGGACGGCGCTGCGAGGAACGGGACGCCGGCGACGAGGAGAAAAGATGCGGCCACGAGGAGTGCGTAAACTCGCATGGAACGACCCTCGGACTCCCGTTTTCCCTTCTGGAGGACGTCCGGTATTCGCGACAAAGAGGGTTCCCTATTTATACGTTGTGCAGATGCGATTCCTCCCTAGAAAATGGCCCGAACTGAAACGAATTTCTCTGCGGGATTTGCACCTGTCAAGCGGCATCTTGCTGAACCTATAAAATTCAGATGATAAAAGTCGGAACCAGGTCGAAAATTCCGCGGTCCGGTGCCCGTCGCGGCTAGTACGAAACCCTTTTAAGAGAAACCCTGTGTTCGGGGAGCGCTGTACAATGGGCAAAGCGGAAACGCTCCTGCGAATCAAGGAGACGGAAGCCCAAATCCGCACAGCGAAGGCGGCCGCCGAACAGGAACGCGAGCGAGTGCTGCGGGAGGCACGGCGGGAGGCCCTCGAACTTCTCGATTCGTTCCGGGCCCAGGGGGAGGCGCGGTACCGGGAGGTCGTGACCGCCGCGGAGGGCGCGGTCGCGGGAGAGCGGGATCGGATGCTCGCGGCCGCGCGCGAGGAAGCCGCCCGCATGTCCGCCCGAGGCCAGGCGAACGTCGAGAAGGCGGTCGACCGGGTCCTCGCGAAGTTCCGAGGTGCGCTCCGTGCTTAGGCCGGAACGGATGACGCGGGCCCTGATTGTCGGCCCGAGGGACAAGCTCGACGGCGTCATCAACGCCCTGTACGACCTAAAGCTCGTCCACATCATCGACCACCACGGCGAAGACGACACCTTCCGCGTCGGCAAGCCGCTCCCTCCCGCGGCGGAACTATCCGACAACCTCGTGAAGTTGCGTTCGGTCGCGAACCTCCTGGCCCTAAAGCAGCCGGCGAAGGCCAAGGAGGAAGTCCGGCTCGAGGAGTTGCGCCAGAAAATCCTCGCCCTGGAACTCAACATCCGGGAGGAGGACGAGGCGCGGAAGAAGGCGGAGGCGCTCCTGTCCGAGCTCGACCGGAGGATCGAGGATCTCCGTCCTTTCGCGGCCCTGCGCCTCCCGCTGGACACGTACCGAGGGTACGCCTCGATTGGGGTCCTGGTCGGTCGCGTGCCGAGAGAGGTGCCCGAATCGGAACTCGGGTCGATCCCGGCCGAAGTGTTCCAGGCCCCGGGAGTCCTCGCCGTCTTCGTGCGCAAGGAGGCACTCGACCCGATGTCCTCCATCTTATCGCGGTTCGGGTTCGTCGGGGTGGAGGTCCCGCCGGAGGAGGGCGATCCTCGGGCCTTGCTCGAGGCGGTCTCTGCCGATCGCGAGAAATGGAGCACGCGCCTAGACGAAATTCAGAGCCGACTCAGCACCCTGAGGGAACGGTACGCGGGTTTCGTCGTCGCGGCGGAGGAGGCCCTCGAGGTCGAGATCGACAAGGCAGAGGCGCCCCTCCGGTTCGCGATAAGCGACCACTCGTTCGTCGTCGACGGATGGGTCCCCGCCTCTCGTTTTCAATCGATGGCGGCCCGCCTCGAACCGCTTGGGATCTTCGTGGAGGCCTCACAAGAAGGACCCGGACATGCCGACGAGGCCGAACAGGACGGGCATGCGGCCGCGGAGCCGCCTGTCCTCCTGAGGAACCCGAAGCCGGCGAGGCCGTTCGAATTCCTTATCCACCTCTACTCGACGCCGAGCTACCACGAGCTCGACCCGACCGTCTTCCTGTTCGTCGCCTTTCCCTTCTTCTTCGGCTTCATGATCGGGGATGTGGGATACGGCGCCCTGTTCATCGCCTTCGGGATCCTCGCCTACGTGAAGTTGGAGCCCGGTTCCACGTTGCGGCGGCTCCTCCTGGTAATCGGCGCGGGCGGGGCCTGGGCCCTCCTCCTCGGTCTCTTCATCTATGGAGAAGCTTTCGGAGTTCCTTTCCATCCCGCTCCCGGCCATATGGAGGAGTTGAGCTGGGAGTCCTTCAGTGTCCATGTGCCCCTCGATGCCGTAATCCATAAGGCGTTCGGAATTTCGGACATGATCTACCTGTCCATCCTCTTCGCGGCGTTGCACTTGGGCGCGGGCTTCCTCTTCGGGTTCGTCAACGAGCTCCCCCACAGCAAGAAGTTCGCGCTTGCGAAGCTCGGCTGGTTCTCCTGCCTGTTCGGACTCTTCACAATCCTCACGTACGCATTGTCATGGAATCGGGTCGCGCACTGGGTCTGGAACGTCCCCCTCGGCTGGTTTCCCCGGACGCCCGAGCCGATCGGTCTCAGCGGATTCGTCGGAATCCCCGGGATCCCGTTCTTGTCCCTCCTTTTGATTCTGGGGGCGCTCCTGGGCCTCGCGGAATCCATTATCGCACCCATCGAGGTCGCGGGCCTCCTCGCGAACATCATGTCGTACACGAGGCTAGCGGGGATCGGGATTGGAAAGGCCGCAATCGCGGGGGCATTCAACACACTCATCCTCGAGGGCCTCATCTTCCCCGGACAAATCGGATGGGTGGTCCTCGGCGCCGTCCTCCTAGTCGTCTCCCAAATCCTCGTCTTCCTCCTCGGCGGCATTTCGGCAGGCATCCAAGCCCTGCGGCTGAACTACGTGGAGGCCTTCATCAAATTCTACACGGGCAACGGAGTTCCGTTCCGACCCTTTGGAATGAAACCGACACAGGAGGTATAGACACATGCCAGACCCGTTCGCCGCGCTGTCCGCGGCGATCACGATGGCGGGGACAGGAATTGCGACCGCATGGGCCGAGAAGGTCGTCGGCGGGGCGACCGTCGGGGCGATGGCCGAGAAGCCCGAGCTGTTCGGGCGCGGCCTTATCCTCATGGTGCTCCCGGAGACGATCGTCGTCTTCGGCCTCGTGATCGCGATCCAGTTGCTGGCCCACGCCGCCACGTAAAGCGATTCGCATGGGCCTCGAACAGGTCGTCGAAGAGATCCTCAGCCGCGGGCAGTCCGAGGCGGAGGAGATCCGGCGCGCCACCCTCGCGGAGCGCGAGAAAATCCTCGCGGACGCGCGGGCGGAGGGAGCGAAGCTCCTGGAACGGCGAGAGCGGGAGGCGAAGGAGGCCGCGGATCGCCTTCGAGTCCAAGCCCTGGCGAGGGCGGAACTCGAGAGCAAGAAGGTCGTCCTCTCCGCCCAAAAAGGCCTCCTCGACGACGTGTACAACAAAGTCCTGGACAAGCTTCGCACGACTCCGGATCGTCGCGAGTGGCTCCAGGCCCTCCTCCAATCGAATGCGGCGGAGTGGCGAAACGGGAAGGTGTACGCTAACGCGCAGGACGCGGAAACCGTCCGCAAGATCGTCGGGGCGAGTTTTGCGGGGACCATCGATTGCGTCGGCGGGATCGTGATCGAGAGCGCGGACGGATCCCATCGGACGGATCTGCGGTTCGAGACGCTGCTCGCAGACATCTGGCGGGATTCGATCCGAGAGGTCGCGGAGGTCCTATGGCCCGCCCCGTGACCCCGACGCGGCCGCCGGAATGGGCCCGCTACATCCGCCGCGTGACGCGGGCGATCCCCGTCGAGAGCGGGAACTACCCATACGTGACCGCGAGGGTCCGGGCGAAGAAGGCTGCCCTGCTCACGGCCGACGTGTACGAGAGGATGTTGCAAATGGAGATCCCGCAGATCGCCCGGGTGCTCGGGGAAGGCGCCTACAAGGCGGAAATCCTCGCCCTCGCCCCCAGGGTCTCCGGCGTCGACCTGATCGAGCTTGCGACGAGCCGCAACTTGGCCGCCGTCTATACGCAGATTATCGGGTTTTCCGAAGGCGAACTCCGTCAGATGATCGGCTGGTACCTAGACCGGTTCGACGTGCAGAACATCAAGACGATCGTCCGCGGCAAGCTGTATGGCGCGTCCGCCACGGAGATCCAGGAAGACATCGTCGCGGCGGGCAGCATGAAGGAATCGTTCATCCAGTCCCTCATCGAACTCCCTACGTTGGAGGAAATCTTCGACAAGCTCGACGGGACAATCTACGCCCAGGCGTTCCGGGCGATCGGGAAGAACGCCGCCGAGGTCCAGAAGTGGAATGAGTGGGAGGACCGGGTCACGCAACTGTATTACGAGAACCTCTTGGCTGTCGTGCCGGAGCGGACGGAGGGCACCCGTCTCATGCGGGAGTTCGTCCGCTCCGAGATCGACATCGTGAACCTGAGGACCCTCCTCCGGCTGTGGGCCTCGAAGGCGGCCCTGTCGTACGACGTGTACGTCGACGGAGGCTGGGAACTACCGAAGGGCGAGCTCGCGAAGATGGCCTCCATGGACGTCAACGCCCTTTCGGTCGCCCTCCGGCAGTATGCGTTGACGGAGGACCTCGCGGCCCGCTTGAAGGACCTCCAGGCCCTCGGGGTCGGCCAGCTCGTGCGGTCCGTCGAGAAACTCCACCTCCTGACCGCGGGCCGGTACGCCCACGTCCACCCGCTCTCCGTCCTCCCGATCCTCGACTACATCGTCCGGAAGGACCGGGAGGTGCAGAACCTGCGGATCATCGCCCGCGGGAAGGAGAGCGGCCTCGCGACCGACGTGATCCGGGACCTCCTGGTGATCTGAGATGGAGCTCGCCGCGGTGGGCCGGGACGAGTTCGTGCAAGGGTTCAAGCTCGCCGGGGTGCGGAAGACCTTCAGCGTCTCACCGGAGGGGCTCGAGGCCCAGCTCGCCCAGGTGCTCGAGGACGCGAACGTCGGGATCCTGATCCTCAGCGCCGCAGACCTCGGGGCCTTGAGCCATACGATGCGCCGACGACTCGACACGGTGCCGCGTCCCGTCGTCATCGCGGTCGGGAAGCGGGAGGAAGAGGATCTTCGGGAGAAGATCAAGCGCGCGATCGGCGTTGACTTGTACAAGTGATCGGTTCATCGGGAGAGGGAAGCGTGGCAACCAAGCGGACGGACAAGGTCGCAGGCAAGGGGACCGGAGAGATCTTTCGGGTCGCGGGGCCGGTCGTGACCGCGACCGGACTGCGGCCGCGGATGTACGATGTCCAGTTCGTCGGAGAGGAGCAGCTCCTGGGAGAAGTCATCCAAATCATGGGGGAGAAGACGATCATCCAGGTGTACGAGGACACGAGCGGGGTCAAGCCCGGGGAGCCCGTCATGGACACGGGGGCGCCGCTCGTCGTCGAGTTGGGCCCCGGTCTCCTGGGGAGCATCTACGACGGCGTCCAGCGGCCGCTTCCGGTCCTGCAGAAGGTGATGGGCGACTTCGTCCTCCGCGGCGTGAAGTCTCCCGGCCTCTCGCGGGACAAGACGTGGACGTTCAACCCGAAGGTCAAGCAAGGTCAGGCGGTCGGCCCGGGCGACATCGTCGGGACGGTCCAGGAGGCGAAGAACGTCGAGCATCGAATCATGGTCCCTCCGAACTTCCGCGGCGGGAAGGTCGCTCAGCTCAAGGAAGGCACGTTCAAAGTGGACGAGGTCGTCGTGCAGCTCGACAACGGAGAGCAGGTCAAACTCCACCAGACTTGGCCCGTCCGCAAGGCCCGGCCGGTGAAGGACCGCCTCATGCCCTCGGTTCCGTTGGTGACGGGCCAGAGGGTCCTCGACTTCCTCTTTCCGATTGCGAAGGGAGGTACCGCGGCAATCCCGGGAGGCTTCGGGACTGGTAAGTGCGTTGTTGGCTCGACGCCCATCCTACTTGCTGACGGCCGACTAGTACCCATCAGAACCCTTTACCAGACGCACCGCTCCGCGGAGCAGAAGGGTCGTGAAGATCTCGTATACCTCGAAGAGCCGCTACGAATCTTCACGTTCGATGGAAACCAAATCCGGCAGGGGACCGCTTCCGCCATCTACCGAGGCCAGACGGAATTCCTCACCGAGGTGCGTCTACGAAGCGGGCGCTCGGTCCGACTCACCCCAGTACATCGTCTCTTCCGATTCGATGGGTCTCGAATCGAGGAAACCCCGGCAGCCAAATTGAGTCCGGGAGACGCCATCCTCGTGCCACGGGCGTTGCCTCCGGTTGAACCTCGCGGACCTCTGCCTATCCCCCGAATAGCTCGGGTCGCAGATCGAAACGCGCGGAAACAAGTCGCGAGTCGCCTCAAAGAGGAGACAAGGAAAGACGGAGTCAGAAAATGCGCGGCTCGTTTGGGCATCTCAATCGCGTCTTACTGGAACTACCGTCTAGGAAGGACTGCGCCCCGCGTGGCACTGGCCAACCAGTTAGGAGTCGAAGTTCGATCAATCCGTGCGGAACGGGCGAGTCGCGCGGTCCGGATTCCTCCTTCGATGACGCCAGACCTCGGTGAATTCCTCGGCCTCCAGCTGAGTGAGGGAATGGTCAAAGGGGGACGCGTCGTCGAGTTTTACAATGCCGACTCGGCTCTCCGAGCTCGTTATCGCAGCCTTTTGAGGTCGTTGTTCGACCTGGAGGGTAGGGAGCGCCACGACCCCACCGTCTCGACGATCACCATAGCCTCTCGGTCCCTTGCCCTGCTTCTCGAGTCCTGGGGAGTCCCTCTTCGTTCGAAGTCCCACTCCCTTCGACTTCTGGGTCCTATCTTCACGGCCTCCCAAGAGGCCATTGCTGAATTCCTGCGCGCCTATGCCGAAGGCGACGGGCACTTCGCCGATGAAGGTTTGGAAATCGCTACCGCGAGTCGAGACATGGCCGGAGGCATTGCGTACTTGTTCGGTCGATTGGGGATATTCGCTCGGGTGACCTCAAAACAAGTCAATAAGATCCGATATTTCCGAGTCTGGGTCTCTCCCAAGGAAGCCTCGAAACTCTTCCCATCCTACGCCCGAGGAGAGTACTACGACTCATACGACGTCGTTCCCTTCGCGCAACGAGATGTGCGCGCGATTCGCGAGGCTTTGGGCCAGAAGGCCGAAGTTTGGTCTCGCACGTTGAAGAACGCCGCTGCGGGCGAGAGAGTGGGCCGCTCCGTAATCCAAGAACTTCGTCATGCCGTCGCTGAAGGCACAGCAATCGCATCGACACTCGCAGAACTCGACACGATGCTCGATCACGTTCTATTAGATCGTGTGGTTGACGTCCGGACGTGGAAGGAGTCCACTGCGGTCTACGACCTCACAGTGGACGGTACGCATAACTTCGTGGGGGGAGAATTGCCAATGATTCTTCACAATACGGTCACCGAACAACAGC
The DNA here is from genome assembly GCA_035639595.1 of Thermoplasmata archaeon. Lineage (GTDB taxonomy): Archaea > Thermoplasmatota > Thermoplasmata > RBG-16-68-12 > RBG-16-68-12 > RBG-16-68-12. Next base: position 9,141 of record DASQXV010000198.1, read on the forward strand.
TGTCGAAGTGGTGCGACGCGCAGGTCGTCATATACATCGGCTGCGGCGAACGTGGGAACGAGATGACGGAGGTCCTATCCACGTTCCCGAAACTCGAGGACCCGTACACCGGCGCGCCCCTCATGGAGCGCATGTCCTTGATCGCGAACACGAGCAACATGCCCGTCGCGGCCCGGGAGGCGTCCGTGTATACGGGCATGACCCTCGCGGAGTACTACCGGGACATGGGATACAACGTCGCCCTCATGGCCGACTCGACGTCGCGCTGGGCGGAGGCGATGCGGGAGATCTCCAGCCGGCTCGAGGAGATGCCCGGCGAGGAGGGCTTCCCCGCGTACCTGTCCGCCCGCCTGAGCGAGTTCTACGAGCGCGCGGGCCGGGCCAAGACCCTGGCGGGCCTCGAGGGGTCCGTCAGCGTCGTCGGCGCGGTCTCGCCGAGCGGGGGCGATTTCTCGGAGCCCGTCACCCAGGGCACCCTGCGCATCGTGAAGGTGTTCTGGGCCCTCGACACGGCCCTCCGGGCCCGGCGGCACTTCCCCGCGATCAACTGGCTCCAGTCGTACAGCCTGTACGCGCAGGCCCTGGAGGACTGGTTCCGGAAGAACGTGAACGAGGAATGGCCCGCCCTCCGCTCCTGGACCCAGCGCACTCTGCAGGAGGAGGCGGAACTCGAGGAGATCGTCCGGCTCGTGGGCGCGGACGCCCTGCCGCCGGAGCAGCAGCTCACCCTCGAGGTCGCGCGGATGATTCGGGAGATCTTCCTCCAGCAGAACGCCTACCACGCGGTCGACACCTTTTGCCCTCCGGAGCGGCAGTTCAAGCTCATCGGCTCGATCAAGAAGTATTCCGACCTCGGACAGAGGGCCGTCAAGCTGGACGTGCCCGTGAAGGACGTCGCGACGCTCAAGTCTCGAGAGGTCCTCACCCGCGTGAAGTACGAGGCGGAGTTCGACAAGGAGCTCGCGAAGGCGCTCGCCCAGATGGACGAGGAATTCAAGAGGCTCGGGGGCTCCTGAGGATGCCGACGGAATACCGCACGATCACGGAGATCGCGGGCCCCCTGGTCTTCGTCGAGAAGACGGAGTGGGTCGGATACGGGGAGCTCGTGGAGGTCGGCCTGCCCGACGGCTCCCGCAAGCGCGGGCAGGTCCTGGACTC
>DASQXV010000199.1:0-13575 GCA_035639595.1 Thermoplasmata archaeon
TTCTCGAGCTCGCCGAGGGAGCCCTGGCCGAACTTCAGGGCGGACTTCTCCATCTCCCCGCCGACCATCGCGCCGGAGGCCTCGATCAGCTCCCCTTCGACGGTCACGAGGCGCACGCCGCCCATCCACTTCCGGGCCTCGTCGAGGGTCTGGACGACGAGCGTGTCGCCGAAGACGTAGAAGAATGCGTCCCGGTACTTCTCGTCGAAGTGGCACAGGTCGATTGCGAAGCCGAGGCATTCCTTCGCGACGAGGATTGCCTTGCCGCGCGGCTTGCCGACGAGCATCTTGTTGAGTGGGAGGAACGTGGCGCGTCCGATCCTGCGCTTCTTGAGGTAATCGATGCATTGGGCCGCGACGCTGTCGTCGTCGACGATGATCGCCTGCATCCGGGCCCCCGCGGCCGTGACGATCGCGGTTTCGTATTGCGGCTCGACGTGGGCGAGCTGGGCGACCGTCCCGTGGATCCCTTTGATGGACCCCGTCTCGCGGCATTCGAGGATCGCGGATACCGCGGACGTGTAGCCTCGCTTCATGTTCTCCGCGACATCGGCTTCCGCGCGGAGCTGCGCGTACTGCCGGGTCAAGCTCAGGATCGCGGTTTGCAGGTCCGCCTGCTCCTTCGCAAGCCGCGCCTCGTCCGCCCTCTTCTGATGGAACTCCTCCTGGAGCTTCTGGAGCCCTTTCCCCGATTCCTTCGTGGACGACTTGAGTTCCTTCAGCGCCCACTCCGCATCGTCGTGTTCCGTCTGGTACTGCTTCCGCGACTCCTCGAGGAGGTCGATCTCCGATTCGAGGCGGGCCATCGCCTCCTTCGTCCGGTCGTTCTCGAGGACGAGTCCCTTGACCTTCTCTTCGACCTCGTCGATCTCGTTGTTCAGCGCGACGATCTGCTTCTGAATGTTCAGGACCTTCGCGTCGCTCTTGGAGGCCAGCTCGTCGACATCGTGGAGGTCCTTGTCGGCGTCCTTGATCTGCCCCTCCAGCTCCCCGATCCTTGTGTCGACGTTCCCGCGCTCTCGCCCGAGGGCCTCCAATTCCTTCGTGACCTTGCCCTTCTCCTTGTTCGCGTCCGCGATCTCCGTCCGGAGACCTTTCAGGGCGTCGTTCGACGTCTCAATCCCGTCCGTCGCGCGCGCCCGCTCGATCCGGAGGCCGTCCAGCTTTTCCTTGAGCTGCTTCGCCTCCTCGCCGCCTCGATCCGCCATCTCCTGTTCCAGTTCCCCAAGGCGGGCGACCGCGGCGTCGAGCCTCGCCCGGAGCTCCTCCTTTTGCGCCTCGAGCTTGCCCTTGTCCCCCTCGTGCTTCGCGATCTGCTCCTTCGTCCCAACAATCTGACGCTCGACGAGCTCCCGGTTCTTATACGCCATCTGGGCCTTCGCCGTCGTCAGGCGTTCGTTCAGGTCGCGGTACTTGAGCGCGCCATCCCGGTCCGCCTCGAGCTGTTTGATCTGCTTGTCGATCTCGTCGAGGATGATCTTGATCCGCTCGAGGTTGTCCTCCGTCTCCTTCCGCTTACCCTCGGCCTGGGAGATGTCGTCGTCGAACTTCGTGATCCCGGAGATGTTGTCGAGGATCCGGCGCCTCTCGATCGAGGACATGGAGACGATCCGCTGGATGTCCCCCTGCTGGACGAGGTTGTAACCTTCCGCGGAGATCCGCGCGTGGGCCAGGAGGGAATCGAACTCGGACAGGGAGGACTTCCGGTCGTTGATGTAGAAGTAGGAATTGTACCCGCCCTCGACGGACGGGCTGAGGCCGACGTATCGGGTGAGCTTGACCTCGTCCGACTCGACCGGGATCTGGCGGTCCGTGTTGTCGAAGATCAGGCTGACCTGGCACTCGTCGGCCCCCTTCTTGTCCTTCCCGCCGTTCCAGATGAGGTCGGTCAGCTTGCCGGCCCGGATCGCCTTCGCGCTCTTGGGACCGAGGACGAACAGGATCGCGTCCGCGATGTTGCTCTTCCCAGATCCGTTCGGGCCCGTGATCGCGGTGTAGCCCTGCAAGAAGGGGATCGAGATCTTCCGACCGAACGACTTGAAGTTCTCCATCTGGATCTCTTTCAGGAACAAGGCCTCACCTGACCGGTGGGAAAGTCAGCGCTGGGAAGCATCGCTACATCCCATCCCATTTATTTCCTTCTGGCGTCCGACAAGAGTCGGACAAGGAAAGCAGAAGGCGGTGAAGCCTATAAAAGCGTAGCGGGGGACACCCCGGGCGCGTTGACAAATCCATCGAGTTTTGAGAGGCGCGCGCCGTGCGACGCGTGCGCTCGCGGGTGGGACTTCCTGCGTGCGAAGGAGCGGCTTACGGCCTTATCATCTCGCGGGTCCCGCGCCGTCCGATCGTCGCCAGCCCTGTCTGCCAATCGGTTCCCGAGGAATTGCCCGAATACCACATCCCAAGCGGCCGGCCGACGGGCAAGACATCCACCTGACTCGGCAAATTCGGATCCCGGGCCCGGTTCGCGCCCACATCGAGGATGGGATTGCTGGTGTAGGTCGTCCACGTTACGCCGTCGGCCGACACGGCCATGCCGATCCACTGCGTCGAGCCATCGGGACCAACATAGAATCCGCACTTCGATGCGACTCGAAGTCGCCCCCCGGACGCGAGTTCATGATCGAGGTGCGGATGAATCAGATTCAAGCTCGCAGGGTATTTCCGGTCTGAACAACGTGCATCGAACCTCGGGGCCCCCGGCGTCCGCGGTGCCAGGATGCCGCAAAGACCGGGGCGGGCGGCAGAGGCGGCCACCATGAAACTCAATCTGGGCGCCGGGAAACTCCGCCTTCCTGGATACGTTAACGTCGATCTGCACGGAGGCGACGTGCGTGCGGACGCTCTTCACCTTCCGTTTCGCGGTCAGGTCTTCGATACCGTTCACGCGTCGCATGTCTTGGAGCACATCCCCGATCTCGAAGCGGCGATGCAGGAGATTCACCGGGTCCTCCGGCCCGGAGGTATGCTGATCGCCCACGTACCCTACGGTTTGAATGGACTGTTCGATCCATATCATTTCCACGCGTTCAACTTCGAGACGTTCTACCATTTCACCGACGTCGGGCACAGGAGCCGCGGAGCCTGTTTGCAGGGAGGGAACTGGTTCGAGGTGGTACGCCAGGAGATTACGGACCGGGACGTCTGGTTCCTCTGGCACATGAAGCGTTATCTTCCGTGGCTGTGGACCCGGATTACCTCAGACCGATTGGATGGAGACGGTCGACAGCGGCTGATTGTGGGCGCGCTCCCGATCGGTCGAAAGGCGGAAATGACGGCGTGGCTGCGCCGAAGGTAGACCTTGTCGCTTTCAACACGGATCCAGTAGCCGCTCCCTGGATTCCGTAATCAGCGCATCGGTTCCGTGGAAGAGGATCTACTTCGTGGCGATGACGACGTAGTTCGTGACGAGGCCATGTGCAGGGTGAATCTTATCCAGGGCGAGACCCATCAGGTTGTTCAGGAAGTAGATTGCGCGCCGACCGAGCGGGAGTGGGTCGGCGTACAGGTTGACAATTTGGAATAGGGCACTGTATTGCCCGCCGCACTCGCGGACCTGCACATCCCTAAAGTTTCGCAAAATGCTCATGAGTCCCGCATCCGTCCAGCGCCAGTAGTCCCGGTCGGCATGCTTGATCCATACGCCGTGAGTTGACAGGAGCAGGAGACCCCCATCGGCGAGGACCCTCCGAGCCTCATCCACGGTACCCTGAGGGTTCGGAACGTGTTCGAGTACCTGCGTGCACAGGACCAAGTCGAAACTGCTCGAACGGAAGGGGAGTAGGTCCACGCCCGCGTGGACGTCCGCCATCCGAGGTCCGGGGAGATCGAGGCCGATATAGAGACGTGTCTGTCCTGCCAGAAGCGGCGCGTACGGTTTCTCGCCGCAACCGAGGTCGAGGACCCGGAGCTCCTTGCCAGCCAGACGTGAACGTATGGCGTCAGCAAGAATTTCCGCGAGTGGTGCGAGACAGAGGTAGCCTCGGTCGATAATCGATGGATGCAGGCGATTTTCTGTCGGTGCGCTCGCGACGCGCGCCGCCGAGGGAAAGGCGGACAGGTCCACGGCGAAGGGGGCGAGCGAGCGTGATCGGGCCGTCAAACAAGGCGAAAGCCTTTGCCGCAGCCTTAAGCGTTGCGCGCTGTGCCCTTCTCTTGGCGGCGGTGAGGAGCGCTTCCTTTCGCAGTCACATTTCGACTGAACGGATGGGTCACCGGGAACCGCCGCGTCGACACTCAATTTTGATGCGGGGGCATCAGGTCCGCGCGTTTCGGCCTAGTTGCCTTCGCTTGGGGCTGTCGAGGTTCGCGGGACGACCATTTGCCCACGAGGGGTTCGATGCGCGCTCCTTCACCGACTCGGTCCGGGTGGCCAGTCCTCCTTCCCCGGACGGTGCGAATCGATTCGAAGACGATCATCAGGTCCTCGGAGCTGGACCACTAGAACTTCGTAGCCGTCCTGCGCCGTCGGAGGCTCCACTTCCGAACGTTCTCCAAAAGCGCCGTCGTGACTTCGTCGATCGCATCCTGCCGCCGTTTCACTGGAAAGTGCTCAACGATTCGTTGTCGGGCGCGCGCTCTGTCCCCCTGTACGTACGCCTCGCGGATGGCGTCCGCCGTGGCGACAGGATCGTTGACGGGGACAAAGTATCCGGTGTCCCCCATGAGCGTGGGAATTCCTGCCACTGATGTCCCCACCGGGACACACTCGCAGGCCATGGCCTCGCCCAAGGCGTTGGGAAGGCCCTCATACTGCGAGGCTTGGACATAGACTCGAGCTCGACGAAATTCTTCGAGGAGCTCGGTATCACTCAGCCAATCAGCGATTCGGAGGTTCGGCGGGGCGATGGAGCGTAGGCGCCGGGTCGCGGCGTTCGGCCTCCCGCCGACGAGGACAAAGGGCAGTTCGGGTACCAAACGCGCCGTTTCCACGAAGACACGCAGACCCTTCCTCTCGACGTTTGTGTCGTCCACCGCGCCCACCGTCAGGACACTCGTCTTCGGCCCCCCATCGGGCTGAAACCACGACGTGTCGAAGCCGGAATGGATCGTCCGGATTTCAGGTCGCGAGATCCCTGTATTCCGCGCGATTTCGTCGCGCAAGAAGTCGTCCACGACGAGCACGATGTCCGAATGGGCGAGGGCATAGCGGGATCGGGGTCCCATCTTCGCGTTGAGGTGGACACCGTATTGGAGGTCGGCACGGTTTGCGGCGTCGACGCCACCGACGACAACGATGCTCCGCTTCCCCAAGGTTCGGGCGAGGCGGCATGCCGCGTATGCGTGGTCCAGCGCAAACCATGAGAACGTCAGATCTGAGCGCAGGACCGCCAGGGCGAGCGGCAGGATACTCCGTTTTCCTCTCCACTGGACATCGCGGACCAAGAACGTCTTCTCGAGAATCTCCCGATCCCGTTGGACGAAGCTCCAGTTGCCGCTCGCAACGAATGCAATCGAGCGCCGTCGCATGATCGTGCCAGGGCGCGGAACGGATGGTCGCTCATAAGAATTGCTTGGCGGCGAATCCAATCGTGCCGCATCGACGAGGAGCGACTGGCACGGGATGCGGTTGGGACGTGGGATGAAGCGATCCCAACCCACAAGGTCTCGGTCATCCAGGCGACATGTGGAGCGCACCGACGTCACGCAAGAATCTATCGACGCCGAGGGAGTTAGGGCCGCAAGTGCACCTTTCCTCCCCTTTGCACACACGGTCGCTCCTCCCATCCCGGGGCTTCCGCGCGGCCAGGGAAGCACGGGCGGCCCTGCTGGCGGCTCGGTCCGCCAGCGAGTCAACACTTCACTGATCGCTTCAGGACACGTCGGCGGGAATATTGGTCGGAGGCGAACGTCGACGGGTGGGTCGAGGCGGGTCGGCTACCATACCGGGGGCCCCGAGCCGTGCAGGTGGGCTCAACCTCAAGGGGAAGATGACAATTTCCCAGTGGTTCCGTTGCCAACCCGTCGTTGTTCAGGAGGCCGGTGACGCGGCATGCGGGTCGGCCTGTACTCGGACCACCTCAACACGGACGGCAACATCGGGACGGGATACTCGAAGTACATCTACTACCTCACGCGCGAACTTCGGAATCTGGACGTCGAGGTTGTGCCGCTGCACAAGGGCGCAAACCCTACGGACGTCGATGTGCTCCATGATCCCGCCTCACCTTGGGACGCGCCGCTGTGGACCCGGCGCCCCCTGGTCATCACCATCCACGACCTCTTCCCAGCCCTCCTGCCCCGATACTACGGACTCTGGATCCGGAACCTCTACATCCAGAAGCTCCGTTGGTTCAGCTTCTTCTGCAAACGGATCCTCGTGGACAGCGAGCGGACCAAGGAAGTCGTCCAGTCGGTGCTCCGCCCGCGAGCCCCGATGGACGTCGTGCACCTCGGGCTCGAGGAAAAGTTCCGACCGATGGCGGTGGACCCCCCGGCAACACCATTCATCCTCCAAGTCGGGATTCATCGGGAGATCAAAGAGCCCAAGATGACGTTCCGCGCGTTCGAGAGCATTGCGAATCAGATTCCGCACGAACTCCATTTTGTCGGAGACGTCCGGGTCCCGTGGTTCGAATCCTTGGGCGCCTACCTCGCACGACATCCCGACCTTCGGTCACGGGTGAAGGTGTACTGGCCCGGCGAGGCTGGGCTCCCGGAGGTGTACAACGGGGCCGAACTTGTCGTCCATCCGACGCCGGAGGAGGGCTTCGGATTCATCCCCCTAGAGGCCCTCGGGTGTGGAGCCCATGTCCTCGCGCGCGCGCCTGCGGTTCGCGAGGTCCTTGGGCCCATGGGCTGCTATTTCACGGATTCGGACGAGCTCGCCACCGCGATGTTGGACTGCCTACGACATCCACCGAAGAGTACCCGGGACCAGCGGGTCGCTCGAGCCCGCCTCTTCACGTTCCGGAAGATGGCGGAGCGAACGGTGAGGGCCTACGAGCTCGCCATGGCAGGATGACTGGGCGGGGCGCCTTCGCGGGTGCGGGTCCTCCCGCTTTCGCATGCCGCTGATGGCTGAACGAGAACTCAACGGGGCTTGCTCCGGTCAATCCTGAGAGTGCCTGGCCTGGAAGCACGATCGAGCCCTCGCCCGATTCTCACGCGAACCGGAGGTCACGCTCGCTTCGCCGTAACATCAAGCTCATTGAGGAACGGAAGGATGAGCAACGAGAGCGCCAGCTCCAACGGCCTGAACTGGGTCATGATGTTGAGTCGAAAGGACCTTTGAAATCCGCAGTCTTTGAGGAGCCGATCGAGCGTGAAAAAGTTGAAGAAGTGGCGATGGCCTGGATCTTTTCGCGCGTTTTCGCTGAGGAAATTCGGCGTTTTCAACTTCAGAATCCCGCCATGTTCCAAAATCCGGTGACACTCCAAAAGGAGTAGTCGCGGGCTTTCCACGTGCTCAATCACGTGGCTCGCGCTGACTTCCGTCATGCAAGCGTCCCTGAACGGCATGCGTTGCGCGTCGCAACGAACAAACCGGCCTTCAGTCTGCGCTCGGGGCTCAAGATCCGCATAGACCACATCGTTGCCCTGGATCGCCGGCGCGAACGCGTACCTGGTGCCGCCGCATCCGATATCCAATCGCATGCTCTCTGCCCACCCGGCTATGGATCGACTTCGAGCCCGCCATGTCCCAAGAACCCGACCGCGGAGAGGCTGCTTTGTGCGGGCTGAATCCTTGAGCTCGATTTGTCGTGCAAGGGGCTTGTACGATGCAAGGTGCACCTGCCCTTGGCCCTTCGAAGTAGGCGAGTTCCCCAGATGACCTTAGCCAACTTGAAGATACCTCGAGCGGACCTCGCTCCGGCGGGTACGTCCTGGGGGACGCGTTCGAAATCGTCGCAGTCCCACGCCCTCGAGCCCTGAGGGACCCAGGCCTCCCGCCCCGAGGTCGCGGTCCGGTGGGACTCACGTTCCCGATGGAGCGTGCGACGCGCAGGCTCAGAACACGAGCACGCGGGGCGTTCGCATGGACGCCCGGATCGCAGCTCCTTTCGCCGCGAGCTCCTCCATGACGACGCGGTGGGCCACCAGGATGGCGAGGAGGTCCGCGCCCTCGACGGCCCGGGTCAAGGAGGCGTATTCGGATCCGCGGATGAGAGGGTCGAACTGGCGAACCCGCAACCCCCTGCGCCGGACGATTTCGGCCACCTGAAGCGCCGGGCTCTCGCGGGTGTCCGCCGTGTTTGGCTTGTACGCCATTCCGACGAGGACCACCGTGGGCTCGCCCACGTCCGCGACGGCCGCGCGGATTTTCGAAGCGGTCCGCTCCGGCATCCCGCCGTTGATCTCCCTCGCGAGCTGGATGAGCCGCGTATGGACCGGGTCTACCTGAGCAAGAAACCAGGGTACGACGGGGATGCAATGGCCCCCAACCCCGATCCCGGGCCGATGGATCTGGACCCGCGGATGCTGGTTCGCGATGTCGATTGCCGCGCGAACGTCGATGCCTACGCTTTCCGCGACGGCGGCGAGTTCGTTCGCGAGGCCGATGTTCACGTCCCGGTACGAGTTCTCGATGAGCTTGACGAACTCCGCCGTCACATCGTCCGAGAGCGTGATCCCGCCCTTGACGAAGGTCGCGTAAAGGTCCCTTGCGCGCGTCGCAGCCTCTTGCGATCGCGACCCGATGACGCGGTTATCGTGGACGATTTCGTGGGCGAGATTGCCCGGGAAGACCCGCTCGGGACAGTGCACGAGGCCTACGTCCTCGTCGACCTTGAGACCGGTTCCCGCCTCGATGGCGGGTGCGATGACATTGCGGCACGTGAGGGGAGGCACCGTGCTCTCCAGGATGACGAGGTTCCCCTTCCGCAGGTACGGCAAGAGGGACTCGAGCGCGGCGAGGACAAATCCCAGGTCCGCCTTCTTGGCATTCTCCGCCAGAGGCGTGGGGACGCAGATGATGAAGACGTCGGCCAGCTCGGCCACGTCCGACGCCCGAAGATTCCTGCGGACGGCGGGCTCGTGGAAGACCCTTTCGAGATCCTTCTCCGTGATCGGCAGCGTGCCCTCGTTGACGGCGTCGACCAAGGACTTCCGGACATCCACGCCCAATACCTTAAGGCCGGATCGAGCCAGGAAGATGGCCAGCGGGAGGCCGACATACCCGATGCCGACTACGACGATCCTGCGATCCCGCAGGACTGGCTTCCGCCGGAGGTGGCGCTCGGGCGGGGCGCGCTTCCTCGTTGCCATCGGTTCGAGCGAGCCCATGGGGAGGCGCTAAATAAGGTTGATGAGCCGACCCTCCCGGAGTCCTCCGCCCGGACGTGTACTGATCCCATCCGCGTCGGGCTGACGGCGTCGCAATCCGGACTTCGGGGCGACGAATATTCGACGGTCCGGACGTGGGCAGCACATCGGTCGGGACCCGCCCGTCCGCGGTCAGGGGCAGTCGAGCCATGGAGGAGTTCGGAGTCGCGCGACCGCGAGGTGAGTCTTTATCCCGGTGAGAGCGGTCTCCTGACCGCACACATGCGGGCCACGTTCCTCCTCCATACCGACATGTTCCGCCCCTCGCCGATCTTCCGGGCGGTCAAGGAGGCCTCGGCCTTGGCGCATCTCGGCGTCCTGTCCACGGCCGTATGCTGGATCAAGGGCACCCTGGACCTCCCGCCGTCGGAGACGATCGACGGCGTCACGGTGAAACGCTATGTTTTCCAGCCCTCGCCCCAGTCGCTCTTTCACCTCGTGCGGCGGTACCGGGAGTTGCGGCGGGTGACCCGCGACTTGGCAGCCCTCGTCGCGGCGACCCATCCCGACGTCATCGTGGCCCACGACCTGGAGGTCCTCTCCGCCGGCGTCCGCGCAGGTGCCGGACGCGTCCCCGTCGTGTACGACGCCCACGAGGACTGGCCCGCGATGGTCGGCGAGACGAGTCCCATCGAAGGCGTCTTCTCCTCAATTCTCGAGCGGCGTCTGTCCCGCCAAGTGGCCGCCGTTGTCACGCCGAGCGAGCTGATCGCGGAGAAGTTCCGGGCGTGGGGCGCCCGCGCCGAGACCTTGCACAATGCGCCGTACGAAGCCGAGGTCGAGCCGCTCCCGACGGCCGCCGATGTCGCCCAGATCCGCGAAGGGCTGGGGGTCGCAGGCGCCTTCGTCCTCGGGTACGTCGGGACCCTCGCGCCAAAGCGGGGCTTGGAGCTCGCCGTCGAGGCCCTGGCCGGACTCCCGCACGACGTGCGCTTCGTCGTCGTAGGCGGCCCCGCCACGGAGGCGGAGCGGATTCGTGGGCTCGCCCAGCGGGCGGGCGTCGGGGACCGGGTGAGCCTCGTCGGACGCGTGCCCCGGAGAGATGTGAGCCGATACACGGCGGCGTTCGACCTTGCCCTCGTCTTGCCTCCGCCCGCGAGTCGGAACTACCTGACGACCCTGCCCAACAAGGCGTACGACTGCATGGCCGTCGGCGTGCCCATCCTCGCCTCGGACCTTCCCGCCCTTCGACGTCTCATCGTGGACGAGGCTCGTGCCGGGATCGTCGTGGCTCCGGAAGTTCGAGCGGTCCGCGAAGCAATCATGGACCTCCGCGGGAACCCGGGTCTGCTGAAAGAGCTGGGCCGCAACGGGCTGCGCGCGTTCCGGGAGACCTATGCGTGGGAGAAACAGGAGCCCCGCTTCTTGGCCCTACTACGCGACATCGGTGTCGGGCCGCCTTTCCACGACGCCTAGGCACTCCTTCCAAGTGGGTGCGAAGTCCGTGAATACCCGGCAAGCCTTTCGGACCTCAGGAATCGTCCGAATCGCCGCGCCTCGGGTCGGGCAATGTGATTCAGGTCACCTTCGCCCGACGGTCGCGTAGAGGTCCTCGAATTGGCGCGCGATGCGCTCCCAGGTGAGCGAAGACCTCGCTTTTCGGAGGCCCGCACCGCCCATTCGGGATGCGTAGGACCGGTCCATCAGCGTTTCCCGCAAGGCCGAGGTCAGCGCCGGAAGGTCGCCGTACGGGACCAGGAGGCCGTCCTGGCCGTTGTCCACCATCTCGGGGACGCCGCCCACCGCGGTGGCCACGACCGGACGCCCCTGCGCCCAGGCCTCCGCAATGACGATCCCCTGAGCCTCGTACAGGCTCGGCAGCACGAGACACTCCGCGCCGGCCAGGAGGTCTCTCTTGGTCGCTTCGTCCACCTCGCCCGCAAAGACGATGCGCTTCTCGAGGTCGAGTCCACGCGCGAGCCGTTCGAGCAGGGGCCGCTCGCCTCCGTCGGGGCCCGCCAACACAACCGAGCCTGGCCAATCATCCCGAAGGTTTGACATGGCCCGGAGGAGGTGGTCGGGAGCCTTCTCCTTCTGGAGGCGTCCCACAAAGACGACATAGCGGTCGACGTGGAACCGCTCCCGGGCCCGTTCTGGGGAGCCCGGATCGAACGCCTCCGCGTCGAGGCCAGTGGGCAGGACATGAATCCGGTTCGGAGGGAACCCGTGCGACTCCAGCCATCGACGATCCATGTCGGATGCCGGCACGATTGCATCGACCCGACGGAGGGTCCTCCGGCCGATGAGCGAATCGTACAGAGCCCGCTTCGTGCGCGCTCCGACGGTCGGAGCAGGCTGGGCCACCCCGTGGTGTAGCGAGTACACGAGGGGAGCCCCGCCGCGGATCATCCGGGCCACGCGATCGTTGGTCACGAATCCGTATCCATGGAGGTGGACGATGTCCGCCTTGTCGATGCGCGGCCGAAAGAGGGTCGCATAGTATCCGAGCCGGATGCGCGGACGGTATCGACGGATGACGATTCCGTCCAACGTGCTCTCGGCCGGAAGCGTCTCCCCGAGGATCGTTCGCGCCGACGTATGCACGACGACCTCATGTCCTTCCTTGACGAGATACCGGGCCAAGCCCAGGACGTTCGTCTCGACCCCACCCTTCTCGGGAGCGAAGTGCGGCACGACATGATGGATTCTCATGGCCCGCCTCCGGACGAATTCGGCGACGGGGCGAGCAGGCTCCGATACGCGTCGAGGAGGGTCGTCGGGGGCGAGTGTGGATAGAAAGAGCCCGTGTAGGCGATCGTGAAGGGCCCCTCGGGCGGTGCGCGGGTCGCGGGGAGATCCTCCGGATCGTATCCGTTGTAGAGAAGGCGGATCTTCGGAGCCCACCCTGGGTAGCGTGCCGCGTAGCGCGAGGCGATCGTCTTGGTGACGACCGTCACGGCCGCGGCCTGCTCCCAGACGAGATGTTCGAGCGCCTCATCCACCGCTCGATGAAATCGGGTCGGATAGCGGGTGTCCGGGTGGATCGTCCAGCTGTCCTGAAGGTCCGCGAGGAAGGCGAGCCCGGTTCGTCGTGCCGCGATCGCGGCCGCGATGAGGGAGGAAAACGGAGGACCCGTGCCCATGAGATGCGTCGCTCGCAATCGCCGGGCGAGTCGGACGATCGAGCCTGGCGCGGTGAGCAACCAACCGACCTGGAACTCCGGGACGACGACGCCTCGACCGCCCAGGGCGGCTCGGGCCTCGAACGCGGGATTCCCGCGGCTGACGAGGACCTTGAGGATCGAGAGTCTCAGTCGGTCCAGGCGGACCGGGTCCCAAGTGCGGGTCACCTCGACCCCCGGCGGCTCCTCCGCGGGACCGATCATCCGCCAGACGTCCGGATTCTTGACGGACACCACGCGGACGGCCCATCCCAGCCGCACCAGGTACTTCGCCAGCTTGATCGTGCGGAACGAGCCAACATCCTCGATGGGAGGGTAGCAGCAGGAGGCGAGGAGTAGACGTCCCGGCATCGCTCATCCTTCGAGGAGACCGCCCGGGTCCATGATGCCAAGCCCTCCGAATCGTGCGCGGGACCGCCGGATCTCCGTCATGTCCATCGATCCTCGCCGGGTCCCGAGTGTCGAGCCGATTCGGCCATGGGAGGAGACTCTGGAGGAATTGAGCGCCGATAATAAAGATGCCCTGCCACACGCCCCGCCGGGCCGGTCGCCTCGGACGCGGAGGGCGAATGGATGAGCCGCAACCGAAGCCCCGCGAAGCGACGGTCTGCGATATTGTCGAGGAAGGGTTTATGGACCCGCCTCCGGCTAGGCAACAGCCATGAAGGCCGTGGTCCCCGCCGCCGGCTTGGGGGCCCGATTTCTCCCCCACACGAAGGCCCAGCCGAAGGAGATGATCCCGCTCGTCGACAAGCCGGCGATCCAGTTCGTGGTCGAGGAGGCCGTGGCCGGCGACATGCGGGCGATCCTCATTGTGACGGCCGCGGCAAGCCTGGGTTCGTTGCCGTGGACGGCCTTTGAAGCGGTTACATCATAACGTAGCCGTCGCAACCTTCATCCGCGCCAATGAGATACCGCCCCCGCAGCGCCGACTAGGTGGAGGGATTGCAATGAGATCCGGCGGGTCTCATCAAAGCGGAATCGCGAAGATTTCCATCGCGGAGAGTCTCAGTGCATCGCGGATCGACTGGCTCCTCAAAATCGGAGCATCACTCCTTCTCCTCGGGGTGGCGATCACGGTCTCTGGTTTGGGACAATCGCCTCAGGCGACCGTTCAGGGATCAACTAGCTCTGCGCTGTTCTTCCGCAATTTCGACATGTTCCCTACCGGTTCGCTCGCCAGCGTAGG
>DASQXV010000200.1:0-16077 GCA_035639595.1 Thermoplasmata archaeon
CGCATCGGGCCGAGTGCCTCCGTTTCAACGATCCCGATCGATTTCACCGGAGTACTTCGCCGGTTTCATGGATGGTGAGGGGAGTTTTATGCTCGCGAAGGTTTCAAGGAGAACAGGGCTTGGGTATCAATACGTTCCAAGGCTGTCAATCGACAACACGAACAATCTCATCCTGAAGCAGATTCAAGAATGCTATGGGGGCGGTCTCTCCGAACAGCTTCGTCGCGAGAAGGGATGGAGAAACGTTTTCAAGTTGGTGTGGACCGGCCCGAACGTCGAGTCAGTCCTGCGTGCAGTTGCGCCTCACCTTCACGTTAAGCGGCGCCAAGCTCATATGTTGCTAGGCTTCATGGACCACGTTCGAAAGACGGACCACGGCCGGAATTGGCGAGAGAGGCTGGGATCCGAGGGGACTGTCAGGTATCGAGAATCGGTGTATCTGAGGATGAGGGAGCTGAACGCCAGAGGCCCACGGCCACCCGTGGTACTGAATGGGCCCATCACTTAAACAATACTGGAGAGAGGGACTCCGAAGTCAACCGTCTGGATGGCACCTCCAAGATCGTCGGGCAACTCTATATCGCGCGCTCGCGTTCGGCCGGCCGACATGGCCACCCATGTGGAGACCTTGGACAATGGTCTGAAGGTGATCCTCCGGCCGATCCCGGACACGAAGGCCCTGTCCACGTGGGTCGTCTACCGGATCGGGTCGCGCAACGAAGTCCCCGGAATGACCGGCTCCACCCATTGGGTCGAGCACATGCTCTTCAAAGGCGGTGGCAAGCTCGCCAAGGGAGACATCGACAAGATGATCTCCCGCCTCGGCGGCAAGATGAACGCCTTCACGGACACGGACTACACGATGTACTTCGAGACGATCCCCGCGGCGGAGCTGGACACGGCCCTCATGATCGAGTCGGAGCGCATGCGCAATGCCGCGTTCGACCCGAAGGAGGTCGAGGCCGAGCGGACGGTCGTCATCAGCGAGCGGGAGGGAGCGGAGAACCAGCCCGACTTCGCCGTCGAGGAGGAGCTGTGGGGCCTCGCGTTCCATGTCCACCCGTACCATTGGACCCCGATCGGGTACAAGCAGGACCTCGCCCTCCTGGACCGGGACCGGCTGTACCACCACTACCTTCGATACTACGCGCCGAACAACGCGGCCCTCATCCTTGTCGGAGGGTTCGACCCCGCGGTCGCGATGCAGCACGTCCGGGAGGCCTTCGCCCCGCTGAAGCCCGAGGCCCCGCCGGACCCCCTTCGGCTCGCGGAGCCGGAGCAGAGGGGCGAGCGCCGGTCCGACCTCGAGCGCCCGGGCCCCGCGGACCTCCTGTCCATCGGATGGCACATCCCTCCGGCCGCCCACGAGGACGTCCCCGCCCTGATCGTCCTCGCGACCCTCCTCGGCGGATGGCGGGGCCTCGTCCCCTTCGCGGCGGGCGACTGGCGTCCCCGCTCGAACCGCCTGTACCGCGCCCTCGTCGACGCGAAGCTCGCGACGGACGTCGGCGTGCGCCTCGAGGCGAAGGTGGATCCGTCCCTCCTCATCGTGAACGCGACCCTCGCGGCGGGCGCCTCCCTCGACCGCGTGGAATCGGTCGTGGACGGGGTCGTCGAGGCCCTCCGGAGGACGCCCGCGCCGACGGCGGAGATGGACCGCGCGCGGCAGCAGATCCGGGCCTGGTCGCGGTACGAACAGGACGGCGTCACGTTCCAGGGGATCCTGCTCGCGGCGGTCGAAGGCCTCGCCTCGTGGGACTTCGGGCCGCGGCTCCTCGCGCGGGCCGAGAAGGTGCGGCCGGAGGCCGTGCGGGACGCCGCGCGGGCGTACCTCGTCGACGCGCACCGCTCCGTCGTGCGGTTCCACGCCCAGGAGGGCGGATGAACCTCCCCGACCGCTCGGTCCTCGACAACGGCGCGGTCCTCGTCTCGAGCCCCCTCCCCTCGAACCCGTTCGTCGCGTTCCGCGGGAGCGTGCCAGCCGGCGTCGCGGCGGAGGGGGACGCGCACGGCGTCGCGGAGTTCACGGCCCGCCTCCTGTTGAGCGGCACCCGCCGCCTCTCCGCGGCGAAGCTCGCGGACCGACTGGAGGGGATCGGCGCGACCCTCGAGTTCCACGGCGGCGAGGAGGTCCTGGGCTTCTCGGGCCGGTGCACGCGCGAGACCGCGCGGGAGACGATCCGCCTGCTGGTCGAGTGCCTCTCCGAACCGACGTTTCCCCCGCCGGAGATCGACCGCGTGCGCGGGGAGCTGCGGAACGACCTGAGGATCGAGGCGGACGACACCCACCAGAGGGCCTCCCGGGAGCTCGCCCGCCTCGTGTTCCCGAACGACCATCCCTACGGCCGGGATCCGAAAGGCGGGGAGGCCCGCGTCGCCCGCATCCGGCGTCCCGACCTCGTCGCCTTCCACGAGGCCCACGTCGGCCCCGAGGGCCTCATCCTCTCGATTACCGGGGACGTCGACCGGAAGCTGATCGAGGAGGCCGTCGCCGAGCCCCTGTCCCGCCTCGAAGGCGAGGGCGCCGCGGTCCGCGCGGTCCCGCCGCCCCCGCCCCACAAGCCCCGTCGCCTCGCGATCCCGATGCCCCACAAGGCCCAAGCGGACATCGCGATCGGCGCCCCCGCGGTCCCGAGGCGCCACGAGGACTACTACGCCCTGAACCTCGCGAACCTCCTGTTCGGTCGGATTGGGCTGTACGGCCGGCTCGGCCGGAACCTGCGGGACGAGCAGGGCCTCGCCTATTACGCGTACTCGAGCCTCGACGCCCGGACCGCGGGCGGGATGTGGTCCCTCTCGATCGGCGTGAATCCGAAGTCCGTCGGGAAGGCCCTCGCCTCGGCGCGGGAGGAGCTGGGACGCCTCCGGTCGGAACCCTTCACCCCGGAGGAGATCCGGGACGGCAAGGACAACCAGGTCGGTTCCTTGATCGTGTCCCTGGAGCGGAACGCGGAGGTCGCCGGGGAACTCCACCGGATGGAGTACTACGGCCTCGGCATGGACTTCCTGGACCGCTATCCGGACATCGTCCGCGGGGTCTCGGAGGGCCAGGTCCGGGAGCTCGCCGCGAAGGACTTCACCGCGGAGGGCAGCTCGGTCGTCGTCGCGGGCCCGGTCCCCGGCGGACCGCCCCGCTGGTAGGTCAGAAGAGGTCCGGGCCTCCGAGGCGCGCGGGCCCACCCACCGTGCAGGGGATCGTCTCCATCCCGAGCTCCTCGATCCGCGCGCGGACCTTGTCCACCCGGTCCGGGAGCGTGTTCACGTAGACCGTCGCCCCCGTGTCGATCGAGAAGAACGCGGGCACGCCCTCCTCCCGGAGCTTTCGGACCGCGAGGATGACCCGCAAGGTGTCGGGCTGCCACAGGACCATCTCCCGCGTGCCCGTCATCGTGATCCCATGGAGCATGAGGGTGTCCCGCTCCGCGAGGGACGCGATCGTCCCGAGGTCGCGGTTCCGGATCGCGAGTTCCATCTCCGCGACCATCCGCGGCATCTCCGCGAGGCGCGCGTGGAAGAACGGCGAGGTGAGGGCCTCCCGGTGGGCGTCGTCCGTCTGCTTGAACGCGGGGACGACGGCGACGACCATGCCCAGCTCCAGGTCCGGCCCCGCGAGCTGGGTCGCGTATGAGTCCTCGTCGGTCAGGCCCATCTTCCACTTGCTGAAGCCGCCGGTCACGGACCGCGCCGCGGAGCCGGCGCCCCGCCGCGCGAGGCGCGAGGTCTCCTCGAGGGACAGCCGCAGCCCGGCGGCGTGGGCCGCGGCCATCGCGAGCGCCGCGAAACCCGACGCGCTCGCCCCGAGCCCGATGTTCGAGGGGAAGTCGTTGACGGACGCCATCCGGAACGGGTCGCGGAGGGACGCCCTCTCGCGGATCGGGTCCACGACGGCCCGGATCCGCTCCATGTCCCGCGGGCTCACGTCCCGGCCGTCGATCGTCGCGCGGTCCCGCGGCACGCCCCCGAACTCGAGGGTCGTGCGGGTCGTGAGCGGCGCGGTGCACACGCTAATCGAGTCGTGGAACGGGAGCCGCAGGACGGGGTCCGCGAGGCCGTGGTATTTGATCAGCCCCTGGATCGGATGGGCGATCGCGGTCGCCTTCATCGCAGCCCCTCGAGGACCGAGGGCAGCTCCGCATGGTCCCGGATCTCGGCGTCCGCGCGGTCCGTCGCGGCGCCGGGCCAGAAGCCCGTGTTGAACCAGACGGCCCGCATGCCGACGCCCGCGGCCCCGGCGACGTCCGCGGTCACGTCGTCGCCGACGTGGACGACCTCCTCCGGCGCCAAGCCGAGGCCGTTCGCGGCCGCGCGGAAGATCCTCGGGTCCGGCTTCCGGAGGCGCAGTTCGTCGGAGTAGCCGCGGAACCGGAAGAAGCGGCCGATCCCCAGGTCTTCCTGGAGGGCGCTCAGGTACCGTCCCCAGCTCCGGCCGGTGTTCGAGAGGAGCCCGATCGCGAGGCCCCGCTCGGCGAGGGCCGCCATCGTCGGCTCGAGGTTCGGGAAGATCCCCGGCCGCCGGTGGAGGATCGCGCCGCCGAGCGCGTCGGCGACGGCCGCGGCCAGCGCCGCGTCCTCCGGATCGAGCCCCGCGAATCGGAGGAACAGCTGGGTCTGCTCCTCGGAGGACAGCTCCCGGTGCGCGGCCCACTGGTCCTCGAGGACCTTTCCCTGTCGCTCGTACGCCTCCCGCAGGATGGACGAATCGACGTCCGCGCCTCGGCCCCGCAGGGCGGCCTCGAGCCGCGAGAGCCGCAGGTCCCGGAGGGGGGCGGCCTCCTCCCTCGGCGGGATCACCGCGATCGTCCCCCACCAGTCGAAGGTCACGCCTCGGATCGCCATGGAATCCCTAGATGTCGAAGATGACCTCGGCGACGCCCTTCGTCGGATCGACGGACAGGCGGTGCCGGGTCACGGCCTTGATCGCGAGCTTGAGCTCGTGCCGCGACTTGTCGATCGCCTCGCCCCGCGCGCGGCCGACGAGGGAGGTGCCGGCGACCTTGGCCTCGAAGGACGAGAAGAGGAGGCGGTCTGTCTCGTGGACGTAGAGGAGCTCGGTGAGCCATCGGAGGAGGAGGGTCGGGACGTCCTCTGCGGTCAGGCGGACCTCGGCCTCCCCGACTCGCTTGACGTCCGAGAGATCGGCGATCAGGCTGAACATCCCCTCCGCGGCGTTCGCGAAGAGCTCGTCGAGGCTCCGACCGTAGGCCCGGATCCCGACGTCCGCGGTGTGCTCGATCTCCTCGAACCGCACGGCCCAAGCCAAGGGCGGGCGCAAGATGAAGCTTCTCGCGGCATCAGATGCCGCGCTCGCGGTCCGGCCAGATCATCTTGTGGAGCTGGACCTGGAGGCGCACCGGGAGGCGGTCGTCCAGGATCCATCCCGCCAGCTCGGCGGGATCGAGCCCCTCGGAGACTTTGTGCGCCGGGACGACCGGGGAGAAGAGGAGGGTCCCCGCCCGCGTCGGATAGCCGGAGAGGACCCGCTTGGCGAAGTCGTAGTCGTCCCGGTCCCGGAGGACGAACTTCACCTCGTCGTGGGCTCGTAGCCACGCGAGGTTCGCGTACGCCTTGTCCGCCTTCATCCCGGACCCGGGGCACTTGACGTCCATCACGTATCGGACGCGACCCGCCTCGCGCTCCTCGGGCACGAGCTCGTCGAACGGCCGGAGGTCGATCTCGCCGTCCGTCTCGATCGTGTGGAGGAAGGAATCCGGCAGGTGACGGATCGCGGCGGCGATCGCGGGCGCTTGGAGGAGCGGCTCGCCTCCCGTCCAGCAGACCGCGTGGATCCCTTCCGCCCCCTCGGCCGTCGGCCGCGCGAGGCTCCGGATTCGCCCCACGACGTCGGCCACGGAGACGCGGGTGAACTCGCCCCCCTCGACGGCGTACATGGAGTCGCACCACGCGCATCGGAGGTTGCACGTGTACAGGCGGACGAAGACGGTGGGCAGGCCGACGAGGGAGCTCTCTCCCTGGATCGAGACGTACATCTCGTTCAGGAGGAACCCCTCGTGCCCGGGACGGACCGCGGTCGCGTCCGTTTCCATCGCGCGAAAGCGATGGGCCCCTCGACTCTATTAAGCGTTCGGCCGTGGCGCCTCGTACGGGAGGGGATCGTCGACGCCCGCCTCGCGGAACCCCTTGAGCCGGAGCTGGCAGGAGTCGCAGACGCCGCACGCCTTCGCCCGGCCGTGGTAGCAGGACCAGGTCAGGGCCCACGGCACCCGGAGGCGCTCGCCTTCGCGGACGATGTCCGCCTTGGACATCCGGATGAGCGGGGTCCGGATCTCGATGACGTCGCCCTCGACGCCGCGTTTCGTGCCGAGGCGCGCGACCTCTTGGAATGCCCGGTAGAACTCCGGCCGGCAATCCGGATAGCCCGAGCTGTCGAGGTGGTTCGCCGCGATGACAATCGCATCCGCCCCGCTCGACTCCGCGAACCCGAGGGCGTGGGACAGGAGGATCGTGTTGCGGGCCGGGACGTAGGTGATGGGGATTCCGGCCCCGATTTCCTGGAGGCTCCGGCGGACCGGCACGGCCACCCTTCGATCCGTGAGCGCGGACCCGAGGCCCGTCAGATCGATCCGCACGATCCGATGGTCTCGGACCCGGAAATGGGAGGCGATCCGCTTCGCGGCTCCCATCTCTTTCCGGTGTCGCTGGCCGTAGTCGAAGGTCAGGGCCACGACCTCGGTCCCCTCGTGTCGAGTCATCGCGAGGGCCGTCGAGGAGTCCATGCCTCCGGACAGGAGGACGATTGCGGTCTCCGACATCTCGGCCCGGTAAGGGCGGTTCCGGCAAAAAGGCCATGGAGGGCCGTTTCGCGGACCTGGCAGTTATAGTTAAATAACTATAACACATTCGTGAGGGCATGCAAGTCGGTTGTGGCGTGTACGCCCACACGGTCCGAGGGAAGCGGTACCTCTACTTCTGGCACTACGAGACCCGGGGCGGCTCCCGGGTCCAGGTGAAGGAATACGTGGGCCCCGCCGCCTCCTCGCGGGCCCGCTCGGACGCGATCCAGCATTGCGAGGACTACTATGCCCGGGCCGCGGAGGAACTCGTGCGGATGCGGGACGTCAGCCTCACCGAACTCCGGTCGATGGGCGGGCATTGATCGCGGGAATTATGGTCAAATGACTATAACCGGCCGCCACGCGCCGGCCATCCTCTACGGCATCCGAATCAGCGTCGGAGCTGCCTCACCACACGTTCGTATCGGCCGATGAGAGGCGCCATGCGCCGATGCCCTTCCGTTCCCTCCGCGGGTTCCTCCAGGAAACCGATCTCGTGGCCCTCCGGGTCTTGCAGGTACGCCACCCGACCGTAGGCTCGGGCCGCGGGAGGGCCGAGAAATTCCGCCCCCTTATTGCGTAGGTCTTCGTATGTCGCGGAGAGGTCGTCGACGACGAAGACGAGGAACCCTTCCGGAGCTTCGCGGGCCCCTTCCGTCGGGTATTGATGGATCGAGAGACGGACGCTCCCCGCGTCGAAGTGCACGACGTGCGCCTCTTCCAAGAGCACGGGGAGACCGAGGAGTCCCCCGTAGAACGCCCTCGCCTCGGCGAGGTCTTTCGAGTACAGCACGACGCCTTCGAGCATCATCGACGTACGACCCAGCGGCCCTCGAGTGCCCGGAAACGGGTTGGGGCTCTTTACCGTGCCGTCCCTAGGCCCGGATTTCATCGAGGGCGTATTCGTCCCAGGGCCGTTCGCCGAGGACGATCTCGAACTCCTGCGGCGTCAGCATCGGCTCCTTGTATTGTAGGACATCCTCGATTGCGATCCGCGGGCACGCCGTGTTCACCCAGGCGTCCACGCGATATCCCTGGAGGAGCTCCGGCGCGACGAGGTCCATGAGGAAGATCTGCGCGGTCCGATCGTGCTTCTCCGCGAGCCCCTTCAGGTCCCTCGCAAGGCCCATCCGTTCCTGACCGATTTTCCGGGAGACGATGATCCCGAAGACCTCCGCGTCCTTCGCGCGGGCGATCGCCGCGGACCGCTGACGCAGGATGCGGTCCCTCACCTCCGCGAGATCGCGGGCCGTGCCCCGCTCCGGGTCCGCGATGATCACGGGCTTGTCGACGAGGATCGCGACGCCGAGGGGATGGAAGTCGCCCGTCCCGATGTACAGGTATCCGTCGACGTCCTCCTCGATGGCCGTCGCGGTATGGTAGTCGCAGCCGAGGACCTGGCCCGCGTAGGCCACCCGTCGGTCCGGTTGACCGATTCGGACGATATGGCCCTTCTTCTCCAGGCGTTCCTTGACGGCCGGCAACCAGTGGCGGAACTGCGTCGTGGTCAGGAGGCCGACCCGCTTCGGGAGCCGCGGTTCTGCCGCGTCAATGAAGGAGAGGGACTCGAGCGGCGCCCCGGGGAGGTCGTAGAAGAAGACGCGGTCGTACCGGAGATGGGGCATCGGGGCGTGGCCCAGGTGGACGATGAGGTCCACGGGCATGTCCGCGACGTCGCATGCGCCGAACGATGGGTCTGCGGAGACGAGGCACGTCACATTGGCCTTCCCCTCGAGTTCTTGGGCCAGCTCGACCGCCTTCGTGCGGAGCCCGACCGGGAACTGGAGCCCGACGGTCTTCGCGTTCCGTCCTCGGATCACCTCGAGGAGCCGGTCCGTTTCCGCCATGGGCCCCACGACAGGGACGATGCGCGAGAAAAACCTGTCCCTACGACGGATGCGCGGGCGGACGACGCCAGGCGGCCGCGGAGACCCCGGCGAGGACGCTGCCAAGGGCGATGAGGGCCAAGGGGATGAGACGGGGCAGGCTTGCGAATGCCTGGGTGCAACGGCCGACCTGGAAGGGCAGGGCGCTCCAACCTTCCTCGGGGTGTCCGGCAAACCCGCTTCCTACGCACGTCCAGGACTCCTGGGGTGTCCTCAGGGCGTCCCGGAGGCCTCCGGAGAGGGTGAGGTTCGCGGATGGATCCGAGCTGTGTCGCCAGATGCGATACCTCTCCGTGGTCGACCCTCCCTCCCCGCCCGAAAGGCTCAATTCCCGTGGGATGCCGCTCCATGGGTCGATGCCGACCACGGTCGTCGAATTGGAGAAGCGCACCCCGCCGCTCCCGGTCCCCGTTATGTTGATCCGCGTCCCATACGACGTCGGCAGGGTTCCGACGACCGCGACGGACCCGGTCGTCGTCCACGGCATCGAGACGCCGGGATGGGGAATCCAGAGGATCCACGTCACGCCAACCGGCGCGACGACGTCGATGTCGTAAGACCATTCCACGTGCCAGGCGACGTTGGAGTAGGCGTAGGATCCTCCCAGGGATAGGAGAAGGATGGCCGCGAGGGTCGAGAGGAGGGCCAGCAGGACACGGGCCATGAGCACAGGGCCTAGGCCGTGGCGCCTGATGCGCCTTTTGATTCCCTCGGTCTTCCGCGTTTCGTCGGTCGCTCGATCTCGATCCGCCACGGCGTCGGGAGCTTGATGCCGCCCTTCCGGAGGGCCTCCTTCGCGTCCTCGACGTGGTCCTCCGTCGTCTCGATCGTGAAGATCTTCGTGCCGGGATGCACGCGGGCCGCCGTGCCGACCGCCGCCCCGAACGCGGCGCGCATCCCCTCGGAGATCCGGTCCGCCCCCGCGCCCGTCGCGATCTTGTTCTCCCGCAGGACGTTGTGCGGATAGAGGCGCAGCTTCAGGTGGTACGCGTTGCCCGCCATCTTCACGATGTATCGGTTCGCGGAGATCCGCGCGGCCTCGAGGGCGATGTGCCGGATCTGGCACTGCTCCTCCGCGATCAGATGGACCTTGACCGGAAACGTCGCCTTCAGGTCGCCGATGTCGAACTGGCTGATCCGGATCCCCGGCACGCCGCCCATGTACCGCTTCTGGGCGTACGCCTGTCCTCGGATCTCTCGATACATGCTTCCCGGCTTGCGCGTCATCGTCGAAGGGGCGCTCGAAGGTCCGCGCGCTATTTAATCCTTCTCGGCTCGTCGACCTTCCTGGAAATCATTAAGAGCGACGCGAGGGTGTTGCACGGTTCGCGATGCTCCTCGTGAAATTCGGCGGCAGCGTGCTGACGGACAAAGCCCGATTGCGCACCCCGCGCCCGACCGCGATCCGGCGGCTCGCGTCGGAGGCCGCCGCGGCCCGCGGGCCGCTCCTCGTCGTCCATGGCGCCGGCTCCTACGGACACATCCTCGCCGCCCGACATCGGCTGAACGAGGGCGGCACGGGTCCCCTTCGGAGGGCCGCGGTCGCCCGTGTGCAAGCGGATGTCCGCGACCTGGACCGGCTCGTCGTCGAGGCCCTGATTCGGGCGAAGTTGGCGGCGGTCCCGATCCCTCCCGCCTCCGTGATGGCCCTCGACGACGGCCACGTGTCATCGATCGACCTCGCGCCCTTCCTCGAATTCTCGTCGATGGGCTTCACCCCGGTCAGCTTCGGCGACGTCGTCCGGGATGTGCGTCGCGGCGTGTCGGTCTGCTCCGGGGACGTGATCATGCTCGAACTCGCCCGCGCCTTCCGGCCCGAGAAGGCGGTCTTCGCGACCGACGTCGACGGCCTCTTCACGGCCGACCCGAAACGCGACCCCGATGCCGAGCTCCTCGAGACCGTCGCTCGTGGGGACCTCGCGAAGATTGCGTTCTCCTCACCGCGTCGCACGGATGTGACGGGGAGCATCGAGGGCAAGGTCCGCCGGATGTTCGAGATCGCGGACCACGTCGGCGAATGCATGATCGTCAACGGTAACGTAAAGAACCGAGTCCGGGATGCACTCCGAGGCCGGCGGGTCGTCGGCACCCGAATCGTCCGAGGTCCCTGACATGGCGGAGCCGTCGAAGACGGAGCAGCGCAAGGCGGAGCACGTGAACATCATCTTGCAGGAGAACGTCTCCGCGGAGTACAACTACTGGAACGACGTGCGGCTCGTCCACAACGCCCTCCCGGAGATCGACCTGGACGACATCGACCTCCACGTCAAGTTCCTCGGGAAACGGCTCGAGGCGCCCCTGGTCATCTCCTCGATGACGGGCGGCTTCGGGATGGGGAAACAGATCAACGCGAACCTGGCGAAGGCCGCCGCGGAGGTCGGCGTTGCGATGGGCGTCGGATCCCAACGGGCCGCCTTGGAGAAGCCCGACCTCGTGCCCACGTACGCGGTCGTGAAGGACCATGGCGTGCCCCTCGTCCTCGCGAACCTCGGAGCCCCGCAGCTCGTGCCCCAGGAGGGCAAGCGCGCCTACGGGATCGCGGACGCGAAGAAGGCGATCGAGATGATCGACGCGGACGCGCTGATCATCCACCTCAATTTCCTCCAGGAGGTCGTGCAGCCGGAGGGGGACCGGCGGGCGAAGGGCTGCCTCGACGCGATCCGGAAGCTCGCCGCGGCGTTCCCCGTCATGGCGAAGGAGACGGGCGCTGGGATCTCCCGCGAGGCCGCGAGCCGCCTCAAGGAGGCCGGCGTGAAGGCGATCGACGTCGGCGGACTCGGAGGGACGTCCTTCTCCGCGGTCGAACATTACCGCGCGCGGAAGGAGGCGTCCACGTTGAAGGAGAGGCTCGGCGCCACGTTCTGGAACTGGGGCATCCCGACCCCCGCCTCGATCCTCCTGGCCGACGTCGGGTTGCCGTTGGTCGCGACCGGTGGGATCCGGAGCGGGCTCGATGCCGCGAAGGGCATCGCGCTCGGCGCCACCCTGGCGGGGATGGCGAAGCCGATGCTCGAGGCCGCGAAGGTCTCCGCGGATGCCGTCGTGACGGAACTCCGCACCGTGGTCGAGGAGCTGAAGGCCGCGATGTTCCTGACCGGCTCCACGTCGATCGAGGCCCTCCAGGATCGCCCGGCCATCGTTTCCCCGCCGACCGCGAGCTGGCTCGAGCCGCACGAGACGTGATCCCATGACGTCGTCGGCGGCCGAGTCGGTCGAGGCGCGTCTGGAAGGGCTCCTCCGCCCGTACCGGGAGGCGTCCAACGCGCAGATGGCGGCGATCTGGGACGAGTTCCAGGCGGCCCACCCCGAGATGCCCTTTCCGTCGTCCCGGACGATGCGCCAGAACGCGCGGCTGTTCTTCGCGGGGAAACGGTACCGGTACGCCCTCGCCGTCGCGGGCTACCGCCTGTTGACGGGGGAGACGCCGCCGCGGGCGCTGGAACGGGCCGCGACGTGGCTCGAATGGTACCACCTGTACACGCTCTTCCTCGACGACATCATGGACGAGGACGTGCGCCGGCGGACCCTGCCCGCCGCTTGGTCGACGGATGCGAAACTGTACCGCGGACCGGATGCGAAACGTCCCGCCGTCGTCTTCCGCACCCGGCGGCATCGGTACGGGGTCTCCATGGCGATCCTCGACGCCCTCCGGATCCGGTCCCTCGCCGAGCAGGCGATCGAAGGGGCGGCGGACCTCCATCCCTCCGTGCGCCTCGACCTGCTGTCCGAGCTCACGGACGTCGACCTCGTCCTGAGCGACGGACAGGGCCTCGACATCGACCTCGAACGGGTCGCGCGGATCCCGGAGGCGGCCTATGTGCGCATGAGCGAGGCGAAGACCGCGCGCCTGTACCTCGGCGCCGCGGCGACCGCCGCAATCGCGGCCCGGGCCTCCTCGGAGGATCGATTCGCCCTGGAGGCCTACACGCGTCACTTCGCCGTCGCGTTCCAGGACCGCGACGACCTCCTCGGGTCCGGCGTCGTGCGATCCGAGATCGGAGGTTCGAGCGAAGGGGACATCCGGCAGGGGAAGCGCACGCGCCTGTACGTCCTCGCGCTGAAACGGATCCCGCGGAGGGATCAAGCGGCCTTCCTCCGGGCGTACGGGCGCGGCCCGCGGACGACGAAATCGGACCTCGCCCTGATCCGGACGGAGTTCCGCCACCACGTCCTGCCCGAGATGGAGGGGCGGATCGAGACGAACCTCTCCGCGGCGAAGCAGGCCCTCTCCCGACTTCCCGCGAAGGATCCTGAGGCGGAGGCCCTCCTCGAGGCCCTCCTGGACGCGCAGCGGGTCCGGGTCCGCTAGCCCTCGAGGCCGCGTCCCGTGATCCGGAAGGGCGCGCGGGTCCCTTCCTCCCGATGCCGGTGCTTCTCCAAGACCGCGGTCCGGGTGTTCGTCCCGGTCCGCTCGAACCGGACGATCGTCTTCGCGTTGTGGCTGAGCATGTGGCCCCCGAGCGGGAGGTACGCGCCCGTCTCGATGTCCGTGTACACCTGGGACGTGACGACGACCGGGATCCCGCGCTCCCTCGAGGCCCGGAGGAGCTTCGCGATCTGGCGAGTGAGGCCATACCGCTCCTCCCGCCGCGTCTCGTCTCGCATCGTCAGTCGGTAATGCATCGTCACGCTGTCGATCACGATCAGCCCGACGTCGGACTTCCCGGCCGCGAGCTTGACCGCCTTGTCGATCAGGTTCTCCTGCTCCTCGAAGCTGTACGGTTCCGAGAACAAGATGTTCTTGACGACCAGGTCGAAGTCGTCCCCGCAGATCTGCCTCAGTCGCTCCAGGGACACGCCCTCCGTGTCGATGTAGATCACCTTGCGGCCCGCCCGCACGACGTTCCGTGCGAGCTGGAGGCA
Source organism: Thermoplasmata archaeon (assembly GCA_035639595.1). Classification (GTDB taxonomy): domain Archaea; phylum Thermoplasmatota; class Thermoplasmata; order RBG-16-68-12; family RBG-16-68-12; genus RBG-16-68-12. Next base: position 13,541 of record DASQXV010000200.1, read on the forward strand.
GAAGTTGGTCTTGCCGCTCCCCGCCTCTCCATGGAGGAGGGTGATGCATCCCTCCTCGACGCCTCCGCCGAGGAGGTCGTCCAGCGGGCGGCAGCCCAGGGCCACCGTCATTGGCCTCGGGAACCTCCGGCGCCCATTTAATCCTTCGAGAGGTCCGCGGGCAGACTCGACACGTACGCTCCCTCCGGCGTCCAGACGACGATCGCCGTGGGGCCTGGGGTCCGAGGATTCGGTCGGAGGGGCTTCCGCTCCGCGCTCTCCGGATGGACCGCCATGGTCTGGCCGGACTCCTCCCTCTCCAGGCGGGCCTCGAACCGTTCCGCATCCACCCGCCTCGCGCCGCGGACGTCCTTCGGTTTGAAGCGCCTCGATTCTCCCGTCTCCAGGTCCCGCAGGATGACGAACGGACGGACCGAGGTCACTTCCGCGAGGGACCCCTTGTGCCGCACGACGTCGCCCCTCTGGAACGGGCCGAGCCGCACGAGGGACGTGACCCGATAGACTTCGCGGCCTTGCTTCTGTCCGAAGAGCTTGGGGGATGAGGACACGGTCCCGCCGAACGTGTCCGCGAGGTCCCGGGCGAGCCCCTTCGCGAGGGCGTTCTGGCTCACGTAGAAGTCGAGGCCGCCGTCGACCTCCTCCGTGCGGGACACGAAGGCGTCCCGGTCCTCGGAGCGGTCCATGCGAGCCGCGACGAACGTCCGGATCGCGCGCACCTCCCGCGGCGCGAGATGCCGGCCGTCCCCGCGGACCTGGAGGATCCCTTCGAAGTAGCGCCCGCGTTGCTTCTGGCACGTGTCGCACAGGGAGGGCTTGATCCGCACTCGGAGGTGGAAGTCCTGTACGGCCTCGAGGTCCTGGAATCGGCCGAGCGCCTTCACGGTCACCGCGAGGTTGTTCGCGTCCTCGGGGCGGGCGACCTGCGTGAATCCGACCCGCTCGTACGGGGGCAGGGCCGGCATCGCTTCCTTGAGGAGCTGCGGGAGCGCGAGCTCCAGGTCCCGCTTGGACCATCCGCCCCGGAGGAGGAACGATCCGCAGGACGTGCACCGTGGGAGGTCGAGCACGTCGACGGGAGCGACGACCGGATGCTTCCTCCGGAAGTCCTTCGCGCAGAGGCCTTGGTACACGGGGCCCTCGGCCCCGCATTCGACGCAGAACATGTCTCGGCGGTTTCCATCCGCGCGGCGCTACTTAAGAGCTGGCGTGCCGACGCCGTCCCGCGATTTCCGCACGGAAGGCCATAAGTAGCTCGCGGCCGGTCGGCTCCCTCCGATGCCCAAGGACCGGTCGTGGTGGCGCCTTCGCCAGGTCCGCCACCGCGACGCCGCGGCCCTCGCGTTCGTCTCAGGATTCCTCCTGTTGGCGGGTTCCCTCGGAGGGGAGATCCAGCCCAGCCCCCTCGATCTCTACAACACGTATATCGTCCCGAACCTGAAATCTCCAGAGATCCTTGCCCTCCTCATCGCCCTCCTCATCATCGGCTTCACGACCGTGTTCGGCGGCATCTTCGTCCTCCTGGGCGGGATCCACTTCACCTGGGGGCGCGTGGGACGCGGACGGTTCCTCATGGGGCTTGGCCTGGGGGTGAGCTTGCTCGGTCTCCTGAGCCGGTTCGCGCGGACCATCCTGACGACCGGCACGCCCTTCGGCGATCCGCTCCACGCCCTCCTCTTGATTGCGGCCGGGTACACCGGCGCCGGCCTCTTGCTAGGCCTCGCGAGCCACACCCTGATGGGCCGGTACGCGCTCATGCTGAAGAAGCACGCCCGTCGCGTCATTGGCCGGTGGCGGAGGGCGCGCCGGTCCGATCGCACGGATCACTGACGTCGCGGATCACATCATCATGACGAATTGGGCGTGCGGCACGCCATCGATCCAAAGGATCCCGCTGTCGGAGACGAATCCCCCGCGCGTGGCCGCCTTCACGGTCTCCGTGCCGACGAAGTTGCCGATCGTCGCGAGGCGCAATTCGGAGAGGAATCGCTCTTCCGAGACGACGTCCCCTTCGTAGAAGGGGCCGACTTCGATCCTGAACTTGCCCTCTCGGAAGGTCTTGCCGATCAGGTCCGCGTCCGCGGCCGCGACGAGGGTCTCCTTCCCCTGATGGTAGACCTTCATCCGGATCGGCATCCGCGGGACCGCGCTACAACCGCTCGACCAGCTTATACTTGTTTTTCGCAGGGCTGTAGATCTCGCCTTCCTGCGCCCATCGCTTCAGCCACGCGTCCACTTTCGCCGGCGGGATGCCGCGCTCCTGCGCGATCCGGACGATGTCCTCGTAGTCCGCGACCCCCTCGGGTCCCGCGAGCTCGCTGATGATGTCCCGGATCGAGATGATCTGCTCCCGTTGCGATTGGCTGATCCCGGTCTGGATGATGTCGATGTCGAAGCGACCTTCCTCGCCGGCGACCTTGCCCATCCAGTACTCGACGATGCGCACGGCGCGTTCCGCGTCTTCCGCCGTCACCTGTTCGCTCAAGCGAAGACGGGCTCCTGCCTCGGAGAGGCGTATGATCGCTTCGAGCTGACGGGGC
>DASQXV010000201.1:0-9298 GCA_035639595.1 Thermoplasmata archaeon
AATGTGCGCGGGAAATTCCCGGTAGTGCGTGCGCAGGACCTTGAGGGCCCGCCGCAGCGGCAGGAAGGCGATGAGCCCGATCAACGCGACCCAGGTGATGCCGTTCGACGCCGCCAAGCCGATGAGGAGGAGGAAGGCCAATGCAACGAGGGCCTCGTACAGGCGGACGGAGTTCGCGAGTCCGATGCGGGCCGGGATCGTCCGTTTGCCGCCCTTCGGGTCCGTCTCGTGCTCCGGCATCTCGTTGACGAGGAGGAAAGCCGCGACGAGGAGTCCCAGCGGGAGGGATGCGAACAGCGGCTCCCACGCGAGAGCCCCCCGTTGGACGGCATACGCGCCGAGGACGACCAGAGGGCCGAAGATGACGACGACGGCCGCTTCCCCAGCCCCGTGGTACTGGAGCGCAATCGGCGGGAGGGTGTAGAACAGACCGATGACGGCCCCCAGGCCGCCGAGGATCAGGAGGATCCAGCCGCCCGGGCGGGTGACCGCGAGGGCGAGGCCGATGACCCCACCGACGGCGTAGAGGCCAATCCAGACGCGGCGGTGCGCCTCGACCGAGATCGCTCGATCGGGGAGCACGCGGGCCCCTCCCGTGAAGGGGCTCACGAGGTTGGGCGGAAGGTCGTCCACGCCCCGACGGAAGTCGATCGAATCGTTGCTCATGTTCGTGCCCGCGTGGAGGCACACGACGCCCGCGGCCGCCAACACGAAACCGAGGGGATCGAACGTCCGGCCATGGTCCCAGGCGATGGCGGTCCCCAGGGCGACCCCGACCAACGAGGCGACGAAGCTGTGCGGCTGGGTCGCCTTGAACCACGTCCGCAGGGAGGCCATCCTACTCCCAGACCGTCTGGCCTCGCGGGAGGACGCGGACCTCGATCAGGCTCAGCGGCCCAGGGCCGGAATTGATCACCGTGTGCTCCTCCCCGTGGACGAACCGGGCCACGCATCCGGGCCCCACGTCGTACGCGTGGCCGTCGACGACGACCTGTCCGGTTCCCTCCATGAAATAGAAGATCTGCGTGTAGCGGTGGCGGTGCGGGGGCGACTTCACCCCGGGCTCCATCTTCGCGAGGCCCATGAGCATGAAATTGCTGTCGCTCGGTCCCATGATCTTCTTGTCGACAATCCCGGGGCCGATCCCCTTTTCCCACGGCTCCGCCGGGAGGTTTCGCACGATGGGCCCCATGTCCCGCACCCCTTTGCCGCCGACTACGCCGATGAGCTATAAGTAAATGGATGCTTACCTGTAACCATGCCGATCCGACGGTTCACGATCGACGTCCCCTCGAAAGGGCTCGTCCGATCCGGGGTCGTCCCGCAGGAGTTCTTCGCCCACAACGAGTCCGTCGAGATCCTGCGAGTCTTCGGGTTCCTCCCCCGGGAACGGCTCCTCCTGGTCCGGGTGTCGCGGCGCGGGCCACCTCGGACGTTGTCCGAGATCGCGCGGTCGCGGGCTCGCCTTCGGCGTCGATACCACCTCCGCGACTTCGAGATCCTGCGGGTCGAGGAGGGGGGCCTTGCGTTCGTGGCCCTGCTGCGCCAGACGAACCCCGGGGTGCTCGAGGCGATCCTCGAAGAGCTCGGGGCGGGCCTCACCCTCACGACCCCGACCCTCATCCGGCGTGACGTGGCGACCCTCTCCTTCCTCGCGGACGACGGGACCGCGACGCAGGTCTTTCGCATGCTCGATCAACTGGGGATCCCCTGGACGCTTCGGCGCCGCGCGATCTCCCACGGTCTGAGTTCGACGGAGGAGGTCCTGACGGATCGGCAGAAGGAGGTGCTCGGCCTCGCCTGGAGCCTCGGCTACTTCGATGTGCCCGCGCGGGTCGGCCTCGAGAAGCTCTCCGACCTCACGGGCCTCAGCCGGAACACCGTGAGCCAACACCTTCGACGCGGACTCCGGCGTGTCTTGCGGGAGGCGCTCGCGTAGCCGGGAGGCGCCGGGGGAACGAATCGTGTGGCTCCTTGTCGCATCCCCTGTTCGGGCGATCTCGAATTCAAGGGTTAAGTAGCTCGTCTGCTTCGAAGCCCACCATGTGCCGGAACATTCGGACGTTGTTCAACTTCGATCCTCCCGCGAGCGACGAGGAGATCCGGTCCGCTTCCCTTCAGTACGTCAGAAAGGTGAGCGGGTTCTCCAGACCGTCGAAGGCGAACGAGGCCGTCTTCCTCGCCGCCGTGGACGCCGTGTCCGCCACGACTCGGAGCCTCCTCGCCTCGCTTCGGACCGACGCGCCAACGCGAAACCGGGCGGAAATGGCGGCGAAAGCCCGCGCGCGGGCTGTCCTGCGGTTCAGCCGATGACCGCCCCGAGGCGGACATAGCCTGCGAGTCCAAGTTGACGTGGGCATTCGCGACCCCGGATCGATGGGTCGGGGTCAGGGACCACGATCGGGGTTCGGCTCAGTAGATGCGAGTCTTGTCATCGGGGGGGTCCTGAACCGGTGGCTCGGAGCCCGCGGGCGGATCGAGGGAGGGGTCCGGAGCCGGTTCCTCGGAAGCCTTCGGAGCCGGAGGCCCATGGCGCCAGGACCACACGCTGAGGGTCAGAGAGGCTCCCACAAGCGCCAAGCCGCCGGCGAGGATGATGAGGGCCACGATCGTCTCGACGGGTTTCAACCCGACCATCAGGAGATCGAGGTTGACGTGGAGTTCTCGTCTTGACGGAACGTCCACCACGACGACGTAGTATTCTCCGGAGCCAGGAAGGGCGACGTCGAACACGACGAGCGTTCCGGTCTGTTGGAAAAGGGCCGGCACGGAATTGGAGCCATCCCGGAACGAGGCGAAGCCGGGGTCATCGAACACGAACACGCTGAAGGACTGGCCTTGGAGTTCGGAGAGGTTCCCGCTCACGCGCCCCGCGCCGAGGATGCCGAAGTCGTGGCTGTAGTAGGTGCCGGCGGCGACGAACACAGGCTGGGATATCCGGATCGGCTGAGCGGCCTGGAGCATCGTCAGGGATCCGAGCAGGATCTGCAGCGCCGCCACGGAGAGGAGGAAGTAGAGGCGTTTCACACGGGCGCCTCCCGGAGGGTCCCGTCGGTTCGCGCTGAAGACCGTCCCCCGTTAAGAGTTCTGCCCTTGCCGAAACGGTCCCTCCGGACTCCCGTTTCCCTCGCGGGGGCCCATGAATCCCTTGGCCTCGCGGGCCAGCCGAGGGACCCGTGTCCCGTTTGCGGCCGGGACATCTCGCTCACGTCGGGGACAGGGGTTGCGCGCGTGCCACGATGACCGAAATGTTGTCCGTTCCGCCCCCCTTGTTCGCCAGGGCGATGAGGGTCTCGCAAGCGGACTGAGGATCCCTCGCCTCCATGACGACCCGCTGGATCTCCTCGTCCTCCACGTGGTTGACGAGGCCGTCGCAGCACAGGAGGACCATGTCGCCCGGCTCCGTCGTGAGGGTTCCGATGTCCGGCGTGACCTCGTCGTAGACTCCGAGGGCCATCGTGATCACGTTTTTCCTCGGATGGTGCCTCGCCTCCTCGGGCATGAGCTCCCCTCGATCGACCAGCTCTTGCACGAGGGAGTGGTCCCGGGTGACCTGGAGGATCTCGCGGAGATTGATGATGTAGGTCCGGGAGTCGCCCACGTTCGCGACGTGCAGGTGGCGGCCGTCGACGACGGCCAGGCTGAGGGTCGTGCCCATCCCCTCGCACTCCGGATGCCGTCGGGCCTCCTCGAAGATCGCATGGTTCGCGTTGCTGACCGCGGCTCGGAGCTCCCGGTCGTACGTGGCCCGCGGGATGTTGTCCTCGCCCGTCAGGAGAGGCAGGAGCGTGCGGGCGACGGCTCGCACGGCCGTCCGGCTCGCGACGTCCCCGCGCTTGTGCCCTCCCATGCCGTCCGCCACCATGAGGAGGAGCCGGGTCCGCGGTTCGGACAGGTACGCGGTCTGGATCTCCATCGCGAGGAGGGCGTCCTCGTCGACGGCCCGGACCTTCCCGACGTTGGACGCGAACCCGAGGCGGCCCCGGTTGGAACGGAGGACGGTGTCCCCGGACGGGACCTTCTTCTCCGGCCCCTTTCGGGCGACCATCAGCTTCCCCCTGTCCGCGTGCCGCCTTTGAAGGCAATCGTCATGTAGGGTCCTCTCCCGGGTTTGTACACCAGCGCAACGACATCGCCGTCCGTAAGCTCTTGCTTCTTGAACCCCGGGATCTGGCGGTACGTCCTCCCGCCGTCGTGCGACATCGCGGTGCCGTTCAGGCTCCCGAGGTCCTCGATCCAACAGCGGCCCTTCCCGTCCCTCTCGATCCGGGCGTGGTGCTTCGAGAGGTACCGTTCCGTGTCGAGGATCCCGATCTCCGGGGGACGGCCGAAGCCCTTCTTCGCGCAGCTCTCGTCGCACTCCCTGTGGTCCCGGCCGATCTCCATCTCCTTCTTGACCCGGCACTTCTTCCCCAGGACGATGAGGTGGGGGAAGCCGAGGGCCTTCTCGGAGCCACCGGAGATCGCGTCGGCCATGTCCTGGGCCGTCGAGAACCGTTCCTTCGGGTTGTACGACATCGCCTTCTTCACGACGTCGGAGAGGGTTTGGGTCACGCTCGGCTCCAGATCGTGCGGGGTCCGAAACAGTTCCGTCTTCCCTCCCGCGAGCTGCTTCATGGAGGCCCGAGGGTCCTGTCCCGTGAGGAGGAAGAAGAACACCGCCCCGACGCCGTACAGGTCGCTCGCCGGCGTCGCCTCCCCCAGGTTCTGCTCCGGGGCCCCCCAGCCCGGGGTATAGATGACGGTGCCGGCCCCCGTGAACTGGTGGAATTCCTTCTTCGCGGCGCCGAAGTCGATCAGGACGACCTCCCGGCTCGGGTCGACGATGATGTTGTTCGGCTTGACGTCCCGGTGGATCACGTTCCGCTTGTGCAGGTAGGAGAGGGCGTCCAGGAGCTGGAGGATGTACCTGCTCGCCGTGGGCGCGTCGGCGGCCTTGTCCCGATAGCGCTCCGACAGGGTGTCTCCCTCGAGCTTCTCTTCGACCAGGCAGAAGGGCCCCAGATTCGACCCTTCGTCCAGGTACCGCACGACGTGGGGATGTCCGGGGGAGGCGAGGGCCCGTAGGATATCGGCCTCGATCCGAAGTCTCTCCTCGGCCGCCTCCAGATCGCTCCCGCTCGCCTCTTTCACGATCACGGTGGGTCCCCGGCTGGACTTGCCGACGTAGACGGTCGACATGCCGCCTTCGGCCAGCCTGCTCAGGACCTCGTAGCGACCCTTCCGACCTTTCAACGTGCAGGGAAGGGTAAGCGTCATACCATCCGCACGCTTATTTCAACACAAACTGGAGCTTCACCAATTCCGCGACATCGATCTCATCGGAATCCCGGAGTTCGTTGCGGCCGGTCCCGGTGACGAGGGTTCGGGAGCCGTTGCGGATCAACCACGTCTTGTTCGCGCTCGGCTTCCGCTGCACCATCGTGGTCCCGTCTTCGACGAAGAACCGATTCCCCTCTTGGAACACCGTGAGGTGCCCTCGGGAGATTTCGTTCGCCTGCTTGGGGTCGGTCAGGAACTTCGCCAGGTCCGTCCGGCCGATCAGCCACTGGGAGGGGGGGATCGGCTGTTCGCTGTTGTCCGGGAAGACCAGGTAGCCGGCCTTCGGCGGCTCCTCTGAGACGTCCTCCGAGGCCTCCTCGACTTCGTCACCGGCCTCCGCCGCGTCGGCCGAGGCCTCGCCTTCGGGTTCCAGCAGGTCGATCCCCTGCTCGGGTTCGGTCGTCGGACCGGGGGCCTCGTCCTCTTCGCCCGGCCCGGAATCGACGGCGCCTTCGCCCTCGTCGAAGGAGACCGCGGAGTCTCCGCTCTCGTCGAAGGACCCGGAGGGGCCTTCGTCTTCAAAGGGCTGCGGAGGACCTTTCGGTCCCCCCTTGGCGATCGCAAGCCCGAGTTTCGCGCCGCACGTATCGCAGAACTTGGCGTCCGGCCGGTTCTCGCTTCCGCAATCCGAGCACTTGGTCACGTGATCACCGCTTCTTCTTCTTCCCGATCACGGTCGTCGCCTGCAGGAACTCCTTCTTGGCCGACTCGCTCAACTGGAGCCCGCTCCGCATCACGGTCGCCTGGGCGTCCCGCATCGTCGTCACGACGTCGTTCAGGGCCTGGTTCGAGCGGATCGCGTTCGCGGCCCCCGCGTCGGACGCGAGGGTCTTCATGATCGTCTCCGCCTTCTGGAGCGCGGACGCCTCTTTCGTCTGCACCGCCCTCTGGATGAGGACCGTCGCCTCCGCGGAACTCAGGAGCGTGCGCGGGTACGGGTTCGCCTCGACGTTCCACTGCCTCGCGTCGTCCGTGAAGGTCACCTCGACGTCCTGGGTCACTTCGACCAGGGAGAGGCGGATCAGGGTCCCCTTCCCCGCGGGCCGGGAGGGCACACCCAGGCGGAACACGATGGTCTGCTCCTCGCCCGCGATCAGGTCCCTCAGCGGGATCGTGTAGGCGGCACCGTCGAACTTGGGCCGAGGCAGTCGGTTGAGCACGGGCCGGACGCTGTAGGCATCCGCGAGTTCGGCCCCCTGCATGATGGAGACCTTCAGCTCGGGATGCGCGACCAGAGTCCCCGCCATCTGGGCCGCCTGTTCCTGGAAGATCTCGGGCAGGCTGCCCCCCTTCTCATCGATGTGGTGCCACAGCCCTCCGCCGGCTTCCGCGACCTTCTGGAGCAGGAACTCGTTGTAGTCGTTCCCGATGCCGATCGCGGTAATCGTGATGCCGGCCTCCCGCATCGCCTGGGCCATGGCCACGAAGTCCTTGCCGTCCGTCCGGCCGACGGTGGGATTGCCGTCCGTGAGGAGGATGACCCGGGTCACCGTCCCGGCTTCCTGGGACGCCTGGCGGGCCTGCTTGAAGGCGGCCTCCAGGCCATCGTACATGGCGGTCAGGCCGCCGACGGTCAGGCCCTTCACCGCGGACGTGACCTCTTTGGCGTTCCCGACTCGGGACGCGGGTAACTGGACGGTCACGGAATCCGCGAAGGAGACGATCGAGAGCTGGTCCGTTGGACGAAGCTGCTTGATCAGGCCGAGGGCGGCCGACTTCGCCTGTTCGATCTTCGCGCCATCCATGGAACCGCTCGAGTCGAGCGCGAGGGCGATGCTCCGCGTTCGGCCCGCCACGGCGGCGGCCGATGGCGTGAGGTCCACGGCCACGAACACGGACGTCCCCGTATTCGGCTTCAGGGCCGTGCGGTTGGCGGTGCACTTCATCGCGAACGGCGATCGTTTCTGAGAACCTTTTTGGGCTTCCGTTTGCTGCCTCATTTTCCCACCTGAGAGCTGGGCGATGTAGGGGAGCCTTTCTTATCTCTTGCGCCGTCGTTCTCAGGAATTGATTTTCACGTCCGACCCGGCGCTCCAGGGTCAGGCCGCGCAACTCGGACCCGAACTTCATCGCGAGCCCGCGTTTGCCAATTCTCAGTATGGCGGGCGAGAAAACCGGCGGGTGCGAAGGAGGGAGGTGGAGGCGGACCCGGTTGCCTGGGGCGACGAATCCGGATGCGTGGGCCAGGATTCGAACCTGGGAACCCCTTCGGGAAGGGATCTTGAGTCCCTCGCCTTTGACCGGGCTTGGCTACCCACGCGCGGCCCGCGAGACGCCCGGCGGCGCAAAAACCTTTTTCTCGCGGGCGGCGGACCCCTCCTTGGACCCCGCAAGCCTTATGGCATCAGGGGACGTGGTGCGGAATCGGTCCGCGATGGTCGCGTACTTCTCCAAGGCCTTCTTCGACGAGGTCGCGCGACGCCTGAACGCCGACCCCGAGTGGTTGAAGAAGGCGTCGAGCCTCGCGACGAAAATCGTCCTGACGTGCGTGGATCGAGGCCGTTCCTTCTTGATCGAAGCGCAGAACGGCGTTGTATCCTCCCAGGAATCGACCCCGGACGCGCCCGCGGAATTCAAGTTCGAGGGGACCTACGACGCCTGGAGCGCGCTTGGCAAGGGCGAGAAGGATCTGCAGAGCCTCGTGCTCGGAGGCAAGATCCGCTTCCGAGGATCCATGCCGAGGATCATGGGCCTCATGGGACCCTTGGCTCGGATCTCCCAGGTGGCTCAGCAGGTCCCGAAGGAGTTCTGAGTCGCGCGACGAGGGCGACGCCCACGGAGATCCCGAGCGCCTCGAAGACTGCCAAGGCGATGGTCGTCCCCTGGAACACGAGGGCCCAGACGCCCGCGGGAAGTCCGAAGGCGTAGTCCGGCCCGGCCATCGCGAAGTGGGAAAGCGCGCCGTAGACGAACGAGGCCGCGAAGGCGAAGAGGTAGACCCACCCGACCATCCGCCCCTGGCGAAGGAACGCGACGGACGCGAGTGGCAGGAGGTACATCACCGCCAAGATGAAGATCAAGTCAAGGGCCTGCGGGAGGATCGCGAGGGCCACGTGCGCGGCGGTGTGCACGAGGAGGACCCCAAGATGCGCGAAGACCACGGCCATCGCGACCCGGTTCAAGCCCATGCCCCTCAACTCCTCCGTGGAGGAAATCCTTGCTCGCGCCATGCCGCGACGACTTCGTCGAGTCCCTCCTCAATCGTCGGGAACCGGGGACGCCACCCAAAATCCCGGCGGAAGCGAGCATTCGAGGTCCGGAACGAGGCGGAGAGGAGCCCCGAGACATAGCGGCCGAGGACGAGACGCGCGAGGCCTCCCGGCATCCCTCGCGGCGGATCCGCACCGAGGCGTCGGGCCATCGCCGACAGGAGGTCAACGAGGGCGGTCGGCCGATCGTCGACGATGTGCCACACCCCGCTCCGAGGGGTCTCGGCCGCCGTCACGAACGCGCCCGCGGCGTCGTCCACATGGATCATCGACCACACATTCGTCCCGGGGCCGATCATCGCGGGCCTCCTTCGCAGGAGGGATTCGCCCATGATCCGCGTGTGCCATCCGTCCGCGGCATAGAAGCCCCCCAATCGGAGGACGCCCGAGGCGAGCCCGAGTCGCTCGCCCTCTTCCCGGCCGATCCGTTCCGCATCGAGGGCCGATGCGAGCACGGGGTTGCCCGAGGGCGGCGCGTCCTCGTCGAACGGGGCGCCATCGGCGCTCCCGACGGCCCACACGACGCTCTCCTGCAGGAATGCGTGGGCACCGACCCGTGCCGCGGCCTCCAAGAGGGCACGCGTCCCGTCGCGGCGGACCCGATCGTTCAGGGCCCAGTCTCGCGAGGACGGCCGCAGCTTCGTCGGGATTGCGGTCGCGGCGCGGATCACGACTTCGGCGCCTTCGGCGGCCTTCGCGAGCGAATCGACGTTGAACAGGTCGACCTCCTTCGGATCGCCGCCGAGGGCGAGGACCGTCCTCGCTCC
>DASQXV010000202.1:0-6932 GCA_035639595.1 Thermoplasmata archaeon
CCGTGACCTCGGCGGAGGCGTATTCGATCGGCACCTTCGTCGTCGGTCTGGTGGCGGCACTGGCGCTAGTTGCCCTGGCGCGCCGCCGACAACGGACACGGCCTCCGAAGGAACCGGAGGTTGCTACTCCACCGCCGCCCCCAAGCCCTTGAGCATCGCCCGTGTACCGCGATGGAACCCCTCGGCGAAGGCGGCTGACGGTCACGCACGCGGAGGGGCGATTCGCGGAGAAGTCGGGGGCCGAGAAACGGACTTCAGATGATACGGACCATTCGGAAGAGGACGTGGGCAATCGGTTGGTCGATGGTCAACGACCGAGGCCGTGAATCCGGTCAGCCCAGGCCGCGAGCCGCGGGAACTCCTTCGGGACCTTCTCGCCCGCCGTGAGGAGGGGGGACATCGACCCGAAGATCCCGAAATCCGCGAGGCTCGGCTTCCCGAGGACCCACTCGCGGCCGTCGAGCATCGCCTCGACCATTGCGAGGTGCTTGTCCATGTCCTGCCGGAATTCCTCGCGGCGCATCTCGAGGACATGCCACGGCCCCCGGGCCCGGGTCTGCATCTCCTCGAACACCCATCGCTCCTCCTCCGTCTTCAGGACCCGCGGAATCTTCGTGACGACGTACCGCCACACCCGCTCCTCGAGGACCTGGTGGCCCCAGTTCTCCAGGGTGGTGGCCAGGCCCTTCTGGCCTCCCGGGTACAAGGCCGGCTCCGGTCTCTCCTTCTCCAGGAAATCCGGGATGTCGTACCACATCACCGGCTTGCCGTTCTAGACGAGGGTCGGAACGTAATCCTGGCCCGTCGCCTTGATCAGCTCCTGCTTGTCATGGTACGGTACGTACCGGGTGTCGAAGTCGAATCCCTTGAAGGCGAGGATGCGGTCCGCGGAGACGCAGTAGTGGCTGATCGGCATCGAGTACAGGAGGGGGCGGGAGGCCATGGATCCGACAGGCCGAGGGTCGCCTTGAGCCTTGCGCGACCCCCGGTCCCTCTGGAGTTACTCAAGTTCCCTTGACAGAACGGTATTGACCCCCTTCCTCCGTGCGTCGCCCGGAAGGAGTGGTTGAGACGTTCAAGTCCCTGAGCTCGATCGTGCCTGCGGCGGCAGCCCTGTTGGCACTGCCCTTCGGCCTGAAAGGCCGATCCGAGGAATCGAATGTCCGGGCGATGTACCTGTTCCACCGGAGCGGCGACCCGATCGCGACGATGGCCTCCGATGTGATCGAGCCTCTCCCCGGCAGCCTCCTGGAGCCCGTCCTGGGAGCCGTCCGGGAGTTCGTCGAGGCGGAAGGGGCGGCGAGCGGCCGGGTCCTGCAGAAGACGACCCGATTCGGCGACGAAGCGGTCGTCGGGGTGCGCGGGCAATATGTCAGCGCCTGCGTCGTGTTCCACGGCCGCGGCGACGGGATGATCCGGCGCGATCTGATCCGATTCATCCGGGAGTTCGAGGAGCGGAACGAGGGGCGCCTCGGCACCTGGGAGGACGCGACGTCCCTCGCGGGCGAGGCGTCCTTGGCCCTGACGGGCCTGATCGACGGTCCGTCCCCGTCGGCGATGGGCGGTTTCGAGTACTCCCCGGCCGCGAACTGAGCGATTCTCCTAGACCGAGACGGTCCGTCGGAACATGACGGTCGTCGCGGAGAGCGTGACAAGCCCGACCGCGGCGATGATCAGGAACGCGAACCCGACGATCGACCAGTCGAGGCCCGGCGTGATGATCAACTTGTGCAGCCCGTCCGCGATGTAGGTGATCGGGTTCCACACCGCCACGGCGAGGACGTTGTCGTTGAGCAGAGCCTTGGGCATGACCGCGGTCGACAGGAAGAGGAGCGGAAACGTCGTCAGGATCGAGATCATCAAGGTTGACTCGGAGTTCTTCGTCGTCAAGGCGATGAAGGTCGAGATCCCGGACCATGCGATGCCAAAAGCCAGAGCGAGTGCGAACAGGAGGGCCAGCCCGAGGATTCCGGTGGCGATGCCGACGCCCAGAGCGAACGCCAGCAACAGGATGACGACCGTCTGGAGCAGGATTCGCGCTCCATCGCTCAGCAGCTTTCCGAGCAGGATGGAGGAACGGTGGATCGGTGCGACCTTCAGCTTGTCCAAGAATCCGGATTCCATGTCCGTCACGAAGCCGACGCCCGATTGCATCGCGGACGCTAGGACGGTCTGGATGATGACGGCACCCGCGAAGAACGTCACGTAGGAGCTCGTCCCGGTGCTGGTCGCAAAGCCCGGTATGTCCGAGATCTTCGAAAATGCGGCGGTAAAGAGGACGAACCACACGATCGGTTGGACGAGGGAGAAGAACAAGAACGGTGGCCTGCGCAGCGTCTTCTTGATCCACCGGCTCGCGATGCCGCCAACCTCGGATACGAACTCGCCGGCGGACATCACATCGGCCTCCGGCGGCGGGCGCCCCATGGACCGCGACGCGGCGGCGTGACTTCCTCCGTGCGCATCTTGTGGCCCGTGTGTTTCATGAAGACGTCATCCAAGGTGGGATGGCTCAACGTGAGCTCCGCGATGTCGACGGTCGCACCATTCAGGGCGAGCACGATTTGCGGGACGAGAGCGGGCGCATCCTTGGCGTAGACCGCGATGCCCCCATCGACCTGTTGGATTTCCTGGATCCCAGGGACGGATGAAAGGGCGTTGATGGCGAGGGGCCGCACGTCCCCCTTCCCGTTCTCTTTGAAGGAGAGGGCGACGACATCCGCACCGATCGCGGCTTTCAAGGATGCCGGGGTGCCCTCCGCCATAATCTTGCCACGGTCGATGATGCAGAGCCGGTCGGCGAGGCGATCGGCCTCCTCCATGTATTGGGTCGTCAGGAAAATCGTCGTTCCTTCATCGTTCAACCGTTGGATGTATTCCCAGATCGCGGCCCTGTTCTGCGGGTCCAGCCCGGTTGTGGGCTCGTCCAAGAACAGAAGTTTCGGCTGCGGGATCAAGGCCATCGCGAGGTCCAACCGTTTCCGCATGCCCCCAGAATACGTGCCCGCCCGGCGGTCCGCCGCCTCCTCGAGGTCGATCGCCTTCAGGAGGACCGCGACCTGCTTCTCCGCCCGCTCCTTCGGCACGTGGTAGAGGACGCACTGGAGGCGCAGGTTTTCGCGCCCGGTCAGGTCGTCGTCGATTCCGACTTCCTGCGCGGCGTACCCGATGATCTTTCGAATGCTCGCGGGGTCCGAGTCGACATCGATCCCATCGACCTTCGCGGCACCCGCGGTCTTCCGAATCAGCGTCGTCAGCACCTTGATCGTGGTCGTCTTCCCGGCGCCGTTGGGCCCGAGGAACCCGAACACCTCGCCCCGCTTCACTTGGAACGAGATCTTGTCGACCGCGCGGACGTCCGGATCGTAGACCTTCACGAGGTCCTTCACCTCGACGATGTTATCGGCCATGGACTCCTGGCCCCCAAACATCCGTTACATAAAGGGCTTCTGTCGCGCTCCGTTCGAACCCGCGGAATGGCCGCGGTCGGGAGGACCTGTCAACGTGCATGTAGGGGCGAATATGGTTTAGTACTGAAATACTTTGTGCTGAACTAACTATCTCGCCATGGAAAGGTTCTTGACCTACGAATCATCATCGGGAGGAGGCGAATGGCCAGCACCGCGTCGCGGCGGAAGGTGGCGGAGGAGACCTATGCGGCGCTCCGCCGCTTAATGGGGCTCTTGCACGGTCGGATGCGGACCGGGGTCGCCCGGGGTCAAATCACCCTCCCCCAAATGTTCCTCCTGCGGTACCTGGCGGAGCGGCGGACCGCGACGCCGAAGGAACTCGCCGCGAAATTCGGGGTCACCCCAGGCAACGTCACAGGTTTGGTGAACAAGTTGGAGGGGGCGGGCCTTGTCACCCGGACGAGGACGCGGGCCGACCGCCGAGTCGTCGAGTTGCGGCCCACGGCGAAGGCCGTGCGGAGGCTGCGGGCGGCCCACGCGGCCGCGGTGGAGAGTCTCCTCGACGCATTCCAGAATTGGTCGACGGAAGAGATTGTGCGCCTGAAGACGATGCTCGACCGGTTACTCGCGGCGCGGGTCGAGCAGACCGCCCCGTCTCGGAAGAGGACAAGGGCACCTCGGTCGTGAGCGGCGACCCCTCTCCCTTCGAGGAAACGCCCCGGTCGGGATTCGAACCCGAGCACCCGGCTCGACAGGCCGGGATCATAGACCGCTAGACCACCGGGGCAGTGGCGCGCGCCAAAGGTCCCTTGCTAAATATCCTTTCTCATGGGTGCGGACAGGATTTCTCGGACAGACCGATCGAAGGAAATCGCTATCCGGTCCCGAACGTTTGGAAGAACCGGTCGCGGCGACGTTGGCCGTACGCGCGCAACCCGAGCGCGACCCCGAGGGCGACCAAGGATAGGATGAGGGCGAGGAGCCCAATCGAGTTCGGCGCCGGGACTGATTGCGACAGGCTCGGAACCGCCGGTCCCTCCCGAGGCGCTCCCGTCCCCGGCGCGGCCACGAGCCCATTTCCCGTGACGAGCAGGAAGGCGGCCCCGATGAAGGCCAGGGCGACGGCGGACGCGAGGGCCAGCGTGATCGCAACACGTTCCGGGTGGAGGACCTTGCGGCCCTTGTCCGAGAGCTCGTAGTAGATCCACTTGCGGCCCTCGTCGATCCGCTTGATCAGCCCCGCGGCCTGGAGCTTCTCCAGGTGCTCGAGGAGGGTGGGCTTGCTCAGGGACAGGAGGTTGCTGAGGTCCGTCACGGTCTCCCGCCGGACGTCCAGGCGCTTCAGGATCTCCACGCGGACGTCCGAGGCGAGGGCCTTGAAGCTCTCCTGGTCGAGCGTGATCTTGGCTCCGCCCGACTCCATGTGACCTTGCAAACGCGGTTCCGCCTCATGAAGGGTTGCCCTCGGTTCGGCTCGAGTCTAACGAACGCCTGCGGTGTTCGGGCAGGTAGCCGCCGTCATGTCGGCGCCTGAAACGGAATCAGCGAGGAACTTTTTTGAGGAATCTATTAAGCTCCGGGAACGGTTCGCGTGCCCATTCCCGAAGGCGACCCCCCACTGGGATGGCGAAACCGACGGCCGCTGACCCTCGCCAATCTCCGCGGAGGCGGGCATGGCTAAGGCAGGCGACCAGGCACCCGAGCGGCGAGCCTCGAAGAGGCAAGGGGCGGTCCGAGCGATCGTGCGCCGAATCGCGACGCGCGCCACCGCCCGATGGATCCTGATCGGGTCCCTCGCGATCCTCCTCGGCGTCTTTGTCGTTTTTATCGAGATCTCCCCTCAGCGGGCGACCTACACGCCCATGCAGTGGTTGGGCATCGCCGCGTTCCTCGCCCCGATCTTTGGGGCCCTCGTCGCCCTCCTTTGGTATGGGCGGGTCCTAGGCCGCGCGTTGGCCGAGAGGGTCCGGGCGGAAGCGGCCGTCCGGGCGAGCGAGGAAGGCTTCCGGATCGTCGCGTCCACGATAGGGGACGGTATCATCACGATCGATGATCACAGCCGGATCCAGTTCGTTAACCAGGCGGTCGAGCGGATCTTCGGCTACACCCGCGAGGAGCTCCTCGGCAACGAGCTCACGATGCTCATGCCCGACGACCTGCGCCCGAGGCACCACGCCGGCTTCCAGCGGTACCTTTCCTCGGGTCGGAGATCCCTTCCTTGGGAAAGCATCCCGTTTCATGGACGCCACAAAGATGGACACGTGGTCCCCCTCGAGATCTCGATCGGCGAGCACACGGCGGGGGGCCGGAGGGTCTTCACGGGCATCGTGCGGGACGTCTCGGAGCGGATCGCGAGGAGCGTGGTCGAACGACGGCTGGCGGCGATCGTTGAGAGTTCGGAGGACGCGATCCTGAGCAAGGACCTCGAAGGCACGATCCTCACCTGGAATACGGCCGCGGAGCGGATGTACGGGTACACCGCCGACGAGGTGGTCGGCCAGAGCGTTTCCATGCTCGTCCCGCCGGACAAGCTGCCGGAATTCCGCGGGATCATGGATCGACTGCGACGCGGGGAGGAGCTGGAACCCATCGAGACCTTCCGGGTCAGGAAGGACGGCGAGCGGTTTGCCGCCTCGATCCGAATCTCCCCGATCCGAGACGACACGGGGAGGACCGTCGGGGCGTCGACGATCACGAGAGACATCACGGAGGAGAAGCGGGCCGCAGAGGCTCTCCGCGCGCGCGAGGCGCAACTTAGGTCCATGATCGAAGGCGCACCCAACGGCCTGGTAATGGTGGACGGGAAGGGTCGCATCACGACGATCAATTCCCAAGTGGAACAACTGTTTGGCTATCGCCGTGACGACCTGATGGGCCAACCGATCGAGGTCCTGCTCCCGGACCGCTACCGCGCGGGACACCCCGACCTGCGGGAAGGTTTTTGGGCTTCGCCTCAGGCCAGGCCGATGGGCAAAGGCCGGGACCTTTTCGCCCGGCGCAAAGATGGGAGTGAGTTTCCCGTCGAGATCGGTCTCAATCCGATTGAGACACCGGAAGGCCGGTTCGTTCTCGCGTCGGTTGTGGACATCACCGACCGCAAAAAAGCCGAAGTCGAGTCGTCCCGTATCGCCCAGGAACTGACGAACTTGATCGACACCGCGAACGCTCCGATCTTCGGCATTGACCGCGACGGCCGGGTGACGGAGTGGAACAGGACCGCCGCCGCCATCACCGGGTACGAGAAGAAGGAAACGCTCGGCCACCGGCTCGTCGAGGAATTCATCACGAGGGAGTACCAGACGCAGGTTAAGGAAGTCCTCGATAAAGCCCTCAAGGGGAACGAAACGGCGAACTACGAATTCCCGCTCTACACAAGGAACGGCGACCGCCGCGACGTGCTCCTCAACGCGACCACGAGGCGCGACGTCCAGGGGAACATCATCGGCGTCATCGGCGTGGGACAGGACATCACCGACCGCAAGCGGGCGGAGCAGGCCCTGGCGGGGTCCGAAGCGAAGTTCC
>DASQXV010000203.1:0-6890 GCA_035639595.1 Thermoplasmata archaeon
ACGCGGTCCCGCCTTCGAGGGCCGTCCCCCAGAACCCGCCGATTGCGAAATAGCGTGCATCCGTGGTCGCGGCGGTCGGGATCGCCACGAGCGGATAGAAGAGGGCGAAGAGGGCTCCCGTGAGGACGATCAAGCTGATGAACAGGAGGCTCAGGGTCGGCAACGTGCGGGAGAAGCCCATCTGGAACAAGGCCAGCATGATGACGAGGATTGCGAGGTAGACGACGGAAAGGATGTACACGTTACCGGCGACGCCGGCGACCGTGGGATACGGAAATCCCCCGGAAGTATACGGAAAGATCGTCGTCTCACTCCATGTGCCGTCCTCGAATCGCTCCGTGACAAAGGTGCGCCAGGAGAAAGAGTGGATTTCCAGAGTCGAGGAGGTCCGCTCGGCGAGGGTCCAGAACGGGAGGACGAGGGACAGGAGGACGAAGAGGATGCCTATGACGAGGGCGAGCCGGGAGGGCCCGAACGCCCATGCGCGAAGGAGACGGCCCTTCCAGGTCCCTCGCCAGTCCGTCGACGGACGCATCCGCAGACCCGATGGAAGGATCGGGATAATAAGCGTCTCGACGGTCGGGTTCACCGGTATAGGATGTTCTCTTCCCGACGGCCGCGCTCGAGGCCCTTCTTGAACTTCTTGTCGAACTCCTCGTAGAACTTGATCGTGTCCGCGTCGATGCTGGGCCGCACGACCTTCATCGCGTCCTGGAAGTGGGACATGGACACTTTCTTCGCATGCTTCGATTCCCGCAGGGCGATCATCGCGGCCTCGCGGCAGAGTCCTTCGATGTCTGCGCCGGAATACCCATCCAAGTCCACGGCGAGTTCCTCGAGGTCCACCCCGTCGAGGGGCATGCTCTTCGTATGGACCTTGAGGATCGCGAGGCGGGCGTCCTTGTTCGGCGTCGGGACGAGCAGGATGCGGTCGAACCGTCCGGTACGGAGCATCGCCGGATCGAGGCGGTCCGGCCGGTTCGTCGCCCCGATGACGACGACGCCCTCCAGGGACTCGAGGCCGTCCATCGACGTCAGGAGCTGGTTCACGACCCGCTCGCTCACGCCGCTGTCCGTGTCGAAGCCGCGCACGTGAGCCACGGCGTCCAATTCATCGAGGAACACGATGCATGGGGCGACCTGCTTCGCCTTCTTGAAGATCATCCGGACGGCCTTCTCGGACTCCCCGACCCACTTCGACATGACCTCGGGTCCCTTGATCGAGATGAAGTTCGCCTCGGATTCCGTGGCGACGGCCTTCGCGAGGAGCGTCTTTCCGGACCCCGGCGGCCCGTACAGGAGGATGCCGCGGGGCGGCCGGATGCCCATCCGCTTGAACGCCTCCGGGTCCTTCAGGGGCATCTCGACGGCCTCGCGCAGTTTCATCTTCACGTCTTCGAGGCCGCCGACGTCGGTCCAGCTGACCCGCGGCACCTCGACGAGGACCTCGCGCATCGCGCTCGGCTCGACCTCCTTGAGGGCTTGCTTGAAGTCGTCCGTCGTGACGCGCATCTTCTCGAGCGTCTCCGCGGGAATCGGCTTGTCCAGGTCAATCTCCGGCAGATACCGGCGGAGCGCCTTCATTGCGGCTTCTCGGGCGAGCGCCGCGAGGTCGGCTCCGACGAACCCATGGCAGACGTCCGCGAGTTCGGACAGGAGGGAGTCGCGCTCCTCCTCGGCCCCTTCGATCGGCATGCCCCGGGTGTGGATCTGGAGGACCTCCTTCCGGCCCATCCGATCGGGCACGCCAATCTCGATCTCGCGATCGAAACGTCCGGGACGTCGCAGGGCGGGATCGATCGCCTCGTCCCGGTTCGTCGCCCCGATGACGATGACCTGGCCGCGGCCCGACAAGCCATCCATGAGGGTGAGGAGCTGGGCGACGACCCGCCGCTCGACCTCCCCCGTCACCTCTTCGCGCTTCGGGGCGATCGAGTCGAGCTCGTCGATGAACAGGACGCTGGGAGCGTTCTTCTGGGCCTCCTCGAACTTCTCTCGGAGCCGCTCTTCGCTTTGCCCGTAATACTTGGACATGATCTCCGGGCCCTGAATCGAGTAGAAATTCGCGCCGGCCTCGTTCGCGACCGCCTTTGCGATCAACGTCTTGCCGGTGCCCGGGG
Organism: Thermoplasmata archaeon; assembly: GCA_035639595.1. Taxonomy (GTDB): domain Archaea; phylum Thermoplasmatota; class Thermoplasmata; order RBG-16-68-12; family RBG-16-68-12; genus RBG-16-68-12. Next base: position 2,121 of record DASQXV010000203.1, read on the forward strand.
GACCGTACAACAGGACGCCTTTCGGCGGATCGATGCCGAGGCGTTCGAAGAGCTCCGCGTGCTTCAGCGGGAGCTCGATCATCTCGCGGACCTTCATCAGCTCCTCCTTCAGCCCGCCGATGTCCTCGTACGTGACCGTCGGGGTGAGGACCTCGCCCTCGCGGACAGGCTCCTCTTTCATCTCGATGATCGTGTCATCCTGGATCTGGACGATGCCCTTCGGCGCGGTGCTGATGACCATGAAGGGAAGGGCACCTCCCATGAGCGCGATCCCCGGGACGATCACGACGTCGCCCTTGTTCAGCGGGCGCTTGAGCAGCCCGCGCTTGACGAAGTTCTCGATCCCTTGGCCGAAGGAGATCTTGTGCCCCTCGCTGATGATCGGCGCGATCGTGATGCGCTCGGCCGGCAGGACCTCCGCCTTCCGAACCTCGACCTTATCCCCCAGGCTCACGCCGACGTTCCGGCGGACGAGCCCGTCGATGCGGATGATGCCCTTGCCCTCGTCTTCCTGCATCACCCGGAACAGCTTCGCCGCGGTGGACTTCTTCCCGATGATCTGGATGATCTCGCCCACGTCGACGCCGAGCGAAACGCGGGTCTTCGTGTCGACCCGCGCGCGGCCCAGGCCGACGTCGGATTGGGGTGCCTCGGCTACCTTCAACACGATCCGATCAGGCACAGGACTTCGAAGCCTCCCGGCTTATATCAAGATTCCGGGACGATAATCGTTCGTCGTTCTGAAGCCAACATGTTACTAAGGTTCGAGATGGTCACGAGGCGGACCGCCGCTCGCCCACTTCGCTGGACTGATGGACCCGGAGGTCGTGCGCCTCGACGGCACCGATCTTGCAATGGGGCCCAATGGTGACGTTTTGCCCCTTCACGAGGGCGGCCGAAGTCGCCTCGAGCTCAATCTCCTCGCCCTCGATGGTTTCCGCGGTCAGGTCTCCGCGGATGCGGAAAAACCCACCCGTGGCCTTCACCCGAATCTCCTCGCCCTGAACCGTACGAATCCTCGAAGTCCCTCCGAGATCGATGTCGATCTCTTCGGCCTTCAGCCCGCCATCGATGCGAACGGAACCGCTCGAACGGAATTCCTCGACCTCGACGTCGCCACCTACCTGCAACGAGCCGCTCGAGGACAGCTCCTCCGCACGGATTCCCCCGCTCGTCTGGAAGGACCCGCTCGTCTCGACCTCTTCGGCCGTCAGGGTCCCTACGATGCGAACCGAGCCCGCGGCCCGGAACTCTTCTACCCGCACATCGCCCTCGAAGAGGCAGCTGCCCGCGACGCGGGCGACCTCGGCGACCAGCGGGCCCTGGACCCGCGCGCTGCCCGCGGACCGGAACTCGACCGTCTTCACGGGATTCCCGGTCACGACCCCGCTTCCCACGATCTTGATGGCCTCGTCGCTGAGCCTCGTCCCGGTGCCGGAAAAGTCGATGGCGCGCATCGCTTCGCCCACCGCGCGGGCCGCTTCCCCCGCCGCGACGCTCGCTCCGGCGGTCGCGTCGGCCACCGCCCCGCTGATCGTTGCACCGAGATCGGCAGGGGGCTCCATGGGTCGTTCGGGTTCCTCCGGCTCCGAATCGTATCGGGCCTTGATTTCCAAGTACGTCGTCTCGCTGATCTCGCCTCGGGCGAGACGTTCCTCGAGGCGCCGCAGGATGTCCTTGCGGTTCATTGGACGCCCCGGATAGGTCGCATGAGCGCGAAATACGTTTCCCTGATCAACACGGCATCCACGGCTCCCCTTTCAATCGGCCTGACCCACGACGCGGCCGAGTTCTTCTTCTGTTTCTCTCGGCGAGATCGGCGAGAGGCCGTCACAATCTCTTGAAGCCCGGCGGACTTGTTTCCGAACATGACGAGTCGATGAGCCCCGCGTTATTTATGCGAGCCTCGCGGAGCCCACAGAGATCGTCCGCCGTCGCGTCGACATCGTCTCCTTCCAGGGAGATGACATCCGATGACAAAGGGAAGAACGTTGAAGTACGCCGAAACGACTCGCCGCGAAGGATGTCGGAACCTCTGGAGTTGATCCGCATTGCGGCGTCCGAAACGCGCCGCCAAATCCTGTGGCTCCTCCAGCAAGGGTTCGACCATCCCGAGGACCTCGCGAAGAAGTTGAAGATCCGCCGCACGTCGGTCGACAAACAGCTCGCCGAGCTCTTCCAATGGGGCCTCGTGGACCGCGCCGCGGTCTTCCCCCCGAACGGTCGCCCTCGAATCGTGTACCAGGTGACCCAACGGGGAAAGGACCTCCTCGACCTCCTGGAGCGTGTGGTCCGAGAATACACGGTCGGGTTCAAAGCAGACTTCGCGCGGGAACTCGAAGCCCTCGAGGCGAAACTCGCCGCGGGCGAAATCGCCGAGGAGATGTACTTCAAGCGCCGCAAGGAACTGGAGTCTCGGTATGCGCTAGCCCTTTGATCGTCGCCCCTTCCGACGCGCCCGCGCGATCGCATCCTCCAGGGACAGGTCGCCCCGCGCGACAGCTCCCGCGAGGTCCGAGGAGATCGTGACGATGCCGCCACTGTGGAGGCGGGACCGCCGTTGAATCTCGCGCACCTCGCCCGGCGTGGGGCGCACCTCGAACGGTGGCTTCACCGGGTGGCCGCGGCTCCGGGCGATGTCGATGGCCGCGTCGACGTCGGGCTGTGGCGTGCGCCGGGTCGTGCCCGCCTCGTCAACGATTTCGACCGGCAGCCCCTCCCGGGCAAGGGCGTTCAAAATGCGGTTACGGTTCGTCGGGTCCCCGTGCCCGATGCGAATCCTTGCCTCCTTCGCCGGAAACGTTCGGATCGCCTGGCGAACGTGGAAGGCGACGGCTTCCGGGCTCGCGGCCAACCGCGTATCGATAACCTCCCCGTCCCCGATGATCGCGACGCCGGGTTCCCGTCCCGGATCGATCCCGATCGACAACTCGGCCCAGGTCGACTTGCCCTTGAGGACCTGGATCGCCTTAGCGATCGACGAATCGATCTCATCGACCGGCACGACCCGTCGGAGCCGGAGACGGCTCGCTTCCGCGGGGGATGTCAACACGGCGCCAACGGAGTCAGGGATCCGACGGGAGAAGGACAGGCTCACGAAGGGCAGATCCCGGGCCTTCAACGCCGCGACGAGGTCGTGATAGAGGCGGAAGTCCTCCGTCAGAATGCCCAGGACCCGGTGCACCGACGGAAGGAATTCGAGCCGGTCCCATAATGTTTGGCAAATTCGGGTGTTACCAAGAGTGATTCACATTCCCGATTTCGGAGTCGGAACGGATTCATACCCCCCGCGTCCCTCGACATCGAGAGGAGATCCAAATTCTGCAGGACCAAGTGACCCTGAACCAAGCATCGGCGGAACTCGATGCGAAGGGGCTGCTGCTCCGGGACGCCCTCGCCATCGTGACCGTCGTCGGGGCCCTGGTCGCCTTTTACGGAATGATCAAACTGGTCTCCTACCTCGCGGGCGTCCCGTCGCCCTAAGGCCCGCGGAACCGGTCGAACGGGCTTCGGCGGACGCCGCCTTCGCCACGGATCCGACGGAGCTGCTCGAGGAGTTGCCGTTCCTCGGAGGACAGGTCCGTCGGGATGACGACCCGGATCCGGACGAGCTGGTCTCCCCGGCGGTGTCCCTGGAACCGAGGCAATCCCTTTCCGCGGAGCCGCAGGACCGCCTCCGACTGGATGCCCGGCGGTACCCGCAGGCGACTTGAGCCGTCCATCGTCGGAACCTCGACCTCGGTCCCGAGGGCGGCATCCGCGAAGGAGATGGGGAGCTCCAGGATCAGGTCGTCCCCGTCGCGGGTGAAGCGGTCGTGGGGCCTCACGCTGATTCCGACGTAGAGGTCTCCCGGCGGCGCGCCCGGATCGCCCGCAAGGCCCCGTCCCGGGACCCGGAGCTGGACCCCATCGGGGACCCCCGCGGGGATCTCCACGGCGATTGTGCGCGACTCGGCGATCCGCCCCTGCCCGGAGCAACGGGAGCATGGCCGCTCCGGCCATTGGCCCCGGCCGTTGCACCTCGGACACGTCGTGATCGTGATGAACTGGCTGTACCCGCGACGTTGGGAGCTGGAGACCTGGCCGCGCCCGCCGCACGCGGGACACGTGGCGAGCCGCTCCCCTTCTGCGCCCGTCCCGCGGCATGCGGGACAGGTCATCGGGTGTTGGAGGGCGACTTCCTTCCGGCCGCCTCGAGCGACCTCTTCCAGCGTCACCTCGAGGTCGACCCGGGCGTCGCGACCAGGCATCGGTCCTCGCCGCCGTCCGACCCCTCCGCCTCCGAAGAAGCTCTCGAACAGGGAGCCGCCGAGGCCTCCGCTTCGACCGAAGAACGACTGGAAGAAGTCCTGGCCGAAGATGTCCTCGATATCCGCGACGTGGGTGAACCGAGACCAGTCGAAGCCCTCGCCTCCCCAGACTTGCTGCTTGAGGCCGTCCGCCCCGTACTGGTCGTAAATCCGACGCTTCTCGTCGTCCACGAGGACCTCGTAGGCCTCGGAGAGTTTCTTGAACTTCTCTTCCGCGGCCTTCGGATTGTCCTTGTTCAAATCGGGATGGTATTTCTTGGCGAGGCGGCGGTACGCGCGCTTGATCTCGTCCTTCGACGCCCCGCGAGGGACACCGAGGGTTTCGTAGTAGTCCGCGTCCGCCATATCGACCTCGCCCGACCGGGAGCCCGGTCACTTCTTGTCGACGTCCTCGAAGTCCGCGTCCACGACCCCAGGCCCGGGCGATCCGCCGGACTCACCCGAGCCCGGAGGCGGCGCC
>DASQXV010000204.1:0-5918 GCA_035639595.1 Thermoplasmata archaeon
CGGCGCCGCGGCTGGTTCCGCCGAGGCTAGCCGATGGGCCGCACCCTCGCCCTCTTCACCTACAAGCTGCGGTTCTTCTTCGGGCCGTCCCTCCGCGGCCGCTTCGGCCCCCTGTCCTACGCCGCCCTGATCCTGATCTTCCTCCCGTCCGGATTCCTGTTCGGGCTCCAGCTCGGGAACGCCCTCCGGATCGCGGACCCCGGGACCGCGGTCGGCCTGCTGAGCACGCCCCTCGCCGCCCTCCTGTCCTTCGGCCTCCTGTACTCCCTTGGGGCCGGGATCACGGCCCACGCCTCGGAGTTCGACTTCTTCTTCACGGCCGACGTGAGGCCGCGGGAGTACCTGTTCGCGGACCTCCTGTTCCAGTTCGTCAGCCTCCTCGCCGCCGGCGGCTTCGCGGCCGCAATCGCCGCCGTCGCCATGGTCCGCGCGGTCGGGCTCCCGATGTCCACGGCGCTCCCTCTCTTCGCAATCCTCGTCGCCTACGCCTTCTTCGTCCTTATGACCTCCCAGGTCCTCGTGATCCTCCGGGTGCGCCTGCCGAACGCCCCGATCCGACTCGTAGGCTTCTCCCTTCTCGCCCTGTCCCTCCTCCCCGCGATCGGCGTCGCGCAGCCCGCGTTCCCGATCCGGTTCGAGGCCCTCCCCCTCCCCTCGACGGCCTTCGCGGCCCTGGGAGCCGCGGTCCTCGGCATCCGGCCCGCGGGCCCGCTCGACCTCGGCCTGGCCCTGGCCTACGTCGGAGGGATCGCGGCGGCATGGGCCCCCCTCTCCGGCCTCTACATCGTGCACGGCCTCCGGCCCACCCTGTCCGCGGGGTTCGGCCAGGTCGACCTCGGGTCGCGGATGGAGATGCAACGACGCATGACCTCGGTCCTGGGGCGGTTCACGACCCGCGTCCGGCTGCGGACGGACCGAGGCGGGGACACGGGCCTCATGGCGCGCTTCCATCTCGTGCGGATCTGGCGGGACGGCAGCATCCTGTTCGTCATCCTGTTCGCGTGCATCGCGATCCTCCCTGCGGGCCTGGGCGCCTCCGCCGCGGGGAGCGCCGCAATCACGGTCACACAGACCCTCACCTTCCTCCTCGGCATCCTCGCGATGAACTGGGCCTTCTATGAACGGGACAATCTCTGGCTCATCGTCACCGCGGCGCGTCCGCCGGGGGCCTACTTCCGGGGCCTCCTGATCGCCTTCGCGACGATCGGCCTCGGCACGACCCTCGCCTTCCTCGCCCTCGTCGCCGTCACGCGGTCCGTCCTCCTCCCGATCGAGAGCCTCGCCCTGCCCGTCGCCTCGCCGATCGCGGCCGCGTTCGTCGCGACGGCCCTCCTCACCCGAATCAAGCTGCGGCCGTCGGCCTTCTCCTTCGCGGCCCTCGGCATCTTCTTCCTCGTATCCGTCGGAGGGTTCCTCGGCGGCTTTGCCGCCCAGACGGTCGTCTTCGCGATCCGCGCGGCCGGCTCCCTCGCGCCCGTCGTCCAGGCCGCGGCGCTCCTCGCGTTCCTCATGGGACTCGCCGGCCTCGCGCTGTGGGCCGTCACCCGGCTCGCCGCAACCTTCCGCCTTTAGGGATTTCTGCGAATCGTCAAAACCTTCATAACCGGCGGGCCCTTCGAAGCCGCGCTCAGGGGAGGTGAGTCCGCGGCCTCGGAACCGATGATTGCGTCCACGCCGGCGTCGGAAACGGCGCCCGCCCCGGCCGAAGTCCCGCGGGTCGAGGACCGCATCGTGATCGCGCGCCGCCTCGTGAAGACGTACGACAGCGGCGAGGTCGAGGTCCACGCCCTCCGTGGGCTCGACCTGGACATCCGCCGCGGGGAGATGGTCGCGATCATGGGCCCCTCGGGCTGCGGCAAGACGACCCTCCTGAACTGCCTCTCCGGAATCGACGACTTCACCGCAGGCGAGGTGTGGATCTCCGGGCAGCGCCTTTCGCGGCTGAGCGACAACGAGAAGACGGACTTCCGCGCTCTCAAGATGGGCTTCATCTTCCAGAACTACAACCTGCTCCCGGTCCTCCGGAGCGTCGAGAACGTGGAGCTGCCCCTCCTCGTGCGGGGCGAGGACCCGAGGGAGGCCCGCGAACGGGCGAGGGACGCCCTTGAGGCCGTCGGCCTCGCGGAAGTGCCGATGAAGAAGCCCGCGGAACTGAGCGGGGGACAGCAGCAGCGCGTGGCGATCGCCCGCGCCCTCGTGAACGAGCCGGACATCGTCTTCGCGGACGAGCCGACGGGCAACCTCGATTCGGAGACGTCCCAGGAGGTCGTCGACCTGATGAAACGCCTCCATAAGGAGAAGGGCCTCACCTTCGTCATCGTGACCCACGACCGGTCCGTCGGGAACCAGACCCAGCGAGTGATCCTGATGCGGAACGGCCTCATCCTGAAGTCCATCCGGCCGGCCCCTTCGTGAGGCCTCCCCATGGACACGGACCTGGCCTTGCTCCTCCTCGTCCTGGGGACGGCGCTCGCGGTCGTCGTTTGGGCGGGTCGGAAGCGGTTCCCGCTGCGGATCGGCCTCGGGAACTTCTTTCGACGCAAGGCCCAGGTCGCGATCGTCGTCGCGGGCCTCTTGATCGGCACGGCCATCGTGACCTCGTCGTTCGTCATCCAACGCACGTTCGACTACACGATCCGGAGCTCCGTCTTCCGGGCCCTCGACCTCGTCGACGAGACGATCTCCGTGCGCACGACGGACGGGAGCCGCACCTGGTTCAACGTGAGCGTGTACGACACCTTGTGGGCGAACCTCGCTTCGATGCCCGATGTGTCCGCCCTGGCCCCGCGCATCCAGCTCAACGGGGCCGTAATCGACCGGCGGTCTGGCCTGTTCGAGCCCACCGCGAACCTGATCGGGTTCGATGCGACGCGTGACCTCGGGAGGTTCGTGCGGGCCGATGGCTCGACGTGGGACGGGGCCGGACTCGCGCCGGCCGACGCGGTAATCAACGAGAAGCTCGCATCCGCGGTCGAGGCGAACGTCGGCGACGGATTGACCTTGGCGTTCGGCGGCCCGCGGGGACCGATGAACGTGACCGTGGCCGCGATCGTCCAAGACGTCGGCCGCGGAGCATGGAACGACGGCAACAACCTGTTCGTCCGTCTCGATTCGTTCCAGGCGGCCCTAGGCCTGACGAATCAGATCAACGTCATCCTTGTGGCGAACGTGGGAGGGGCGGAGCGGGGATACCTTCGCTCCGACGCGGCCGTGGCCCAGCTCCAATCGTCCTTGCCGACCTCCCCGACGTTCACGGTCGCGAAGGCGAAGGCAGATTCCGTGCAAGGGGCTACGGAGGGGGCGGACCGCCTCGCCCAGGTGTTCGTCCTCCTTTCCTTCTTCACGGTCATCGCGGGCATCCTCCTGATCGTGAACATCTTCGTCATGCTCGCGGAGGAGCGGAAAGGGGAGATGGGGGTCGCGCGGGCCCTCGGCATGCGGCGGAAGAACCTCGTCCAGAGCTTCATCTCGGAAGGGTTGCTGTACGCCCTCCTCTCCTCCCTCGTCGGGATGCTCGCCGGGCTCCTCGTCGCGGGGCTCATCCTGTGGGGCTTCTCCCAGGTGTTCCGCGGAGGCTTCGGCGGCGGCTTCGTGCTCACGTGGACCCTCTCGGACCTCCTGACGGGCTTCGCGATCGGGTTCCTGATCACGATGGCGACGATCGGGATCGCCTCGTTCCGCGTGTCCAAGCTGAACATCGTCCGGGCGATCCGGGACATCCCCGAGCCGGTCCCCCACCGGTCCACCGGGCGGCAGCTCGCGGTCGGAGCGGCCCTCGCCGCCGTCGGGGCCCTGGGGACCGCCGTCTCCCTCGCGACCCGGAACCTCATCCTGCAGAATGCCGGACCTGCCGCGCTGGCCATCGGACTCGCGGTCCTGACGATGCGGGTGGCGGGCCCGCGGCGCTCCTTCACGGCGGCCGGGCTCCTGATCCTCGCGTGGCTGCTCAGCCCCGTGAAGTTCTTCAGCAGCGCGAGCGCCGACATCACGCTGTTCATCATGGTCGGGCTGCTCCTCATCCTCGGGGGCCTCCTCGTCGTCCTGTTCAACAGCGAGGCCGTCCTCGCGGTCGCAACGCGCCTCTTCCGGAGCCGCACCTGGAGGCCCGTCGTCCGCACGGCGATCGCGTATCCGATGAACAAGAAGTTCCGGACCGGGGCGACCCTCGCGAGCATCGCCCTCGTGATGTTCACGATCGCGACGATGTCTTGCATCCAGGCCATGGTCAGCTCCTCGATCTCCACGGCGAGCTACCGCGAGAGCGCGGGGTTCCAGCTCCTCGGGAACTCTCGGATCCCGATCCCGGACTGGGACGCGGCCTTCGCGGGATACGGCGCGACGCCGGGAGGTGCAAACATCTCGGACCAGCACGGGATCCCCCAGGTCCCGATCCGGGCGACGCCGCAGAGGAATCCCTCCGTCGAGGTCACGAGTTCCCTCATCGGTGTGCCTTCGGATTGGACGCCGCAGCTCCCTCTCCAAGCGAGGGCCGCGAACCTTTCCGACGATGCCGCGGCCTGGGCTGCGATCCAAACGGATCCCGACGTCGCGATCCTCGACGGCTCCGTCGTGCCGAACGACTTCGGCCCGAACTTCGGCAGCTTTTCCGCGGCCCTCGGCGACGCCTTCCGGTACACGAATCGGACGGCCGGGTCCCGGACCGTGCGGGTCATCGGGATCCTGTACGAACAGTTCGCCCAAGGGTTCTGGGTCTCCGCGTCCACCGTCAAGGCGGATTTCGGGGTCGATGCGGCCAGCCTCTTCTACTTCAAGCTCAAACCAGGGGTCGACACGACGAAGGCCGGCCACGACCTGGAGCGGCACTTCCTGTCGTACCAGCTCATCACGTTGGACATCCAGTCCTTGATCAACGACATCCTCGAGACGACGATGGGCGTGTTCAACCTCCTCCAGGCGTACCTCGCGCTCGGCCTGATCGTCGGGATCGCGGGCCTCGGGGTGATCACGATGCGGAACGTCGTCGAGAGGCGACAGGAGACGGGCGCCCTGCGGGCGATCGGCTTCCGGCGGTCGATGATCCTCCGCTCGTTCCTGTTCGAGCTCTCGTTCATCGCCCTGACCGGCATCGCGATGGGGACGGCCCTCGGCATCGCGCTGTCCTACGACCTCTTCCTTCGCTTCTTCGAGGGCCAGGCGTCCTTCCTGATCCCGTGGGACCGACTCGCCTTCCTCGGCGGGACCGCCTTCCTGGGTTCCGTCCTCGCGACCGCGAGCCCTGCGATCCGCGCCTCGAAGATGCCGCCTGCGGAGGCCTTGCGGTCGTTCGAGTAGCCGGGAAGGTTCAGTAGACGGCTTCCTTCCGGACCCGCTCCAGGACGAGCTGCCGATAGTGCTCCGGCTTCCGGTCGAATTTCATCTGGCAGTCCTCGCTGCAGAAGTAGTACGGCGTCCCGCGGTACCAGAGCATCCAGTAGGCGTTGTGCGGGTTGACGGGCTTCTCGCACACCGGGTCGACCGCCATCGAGGCGCCGAAAGCACGGCGTGTATTGAAGGCTTCGCCACGGACGATGCGCTCCGGGTAGGAGTTGCACCTCGGAGAACTATCTGCGCCGCGCGTTTATATCCCGCCCGCGGATTCGTCGCGCGTGGCTGATCCCATGCGGGTCGGGGTCATCGGCGTCGGGTCGATGGGGCAGAACCACGCCCGGGTCTACTCCGAGATCGCCGACCTCGTCGCCATCGCCGATGTGGACGTGAAGGCGGGAGGCCTCGTCTCGAATCGCTTCAGCACGTCGCAATACACCGATCCGGAGGATCTGCTGAAGGAGGATCTCGACGCGGTCAGCGTGTGCGTGCCCACGGAGCACCATGCGAAGGTCGCCCTCGCCGCGATCCGGGCGAGGGTTCCCATCCTGGTCGAGAAGCCCCTCGCGCCCAGCGTGGGCGAGGCGAGGGAA
>DASQXV010000205.1:0-28058 GCA_035639595.1 Thermoplasmata archaeon
CACTCGCTCGTAGGATTGGACGATCAGGCGGGCTGCCGGTTCGGCCCGCTTCAGAGAGGAGACTTCGAGACGGGAGCGGAACCATCCCCATCCTTGCGTCCGCGGAGCCGCCCGGGCCATGTCCCCACCGTCCCGGAGTTCCTTCGGGCCCGGGAGGATGAATATCTGGATCCGGCCGCGCAGCGATCGGATCTCCGCGAAGACGCGGTTCCGTCTTTGGCTTCGCCACGAAGTCCAGTTCCGCCCCGCGTGCTCCACGACCCGGTCGCCGTGGCGGCCCGCGGCCATCCGGACTCGGTCTCGCAACGCCGCCACAATCGCCTTCGATGTCCCAGGAGCCCACTCGACGGACCTGTCCATGTTTCACCCTCCCGACGACCCAACGGGTTTCCGCAGGATGAAGAGGAACTTGAATCCTCGAAGGTAGAAATTGAATCGGCGAGCACGGTGCTCCCACATGGGGGACGCGGACCGATCGTGATGCCGGACCAGGATGACGGTATCGATGGGCTCGAAGCCTTCCGTCAGCAGGGCGAGGAGGCGGAACCCGACCGGGGTGTACCGGCCGGCGCGATACTCGTCGGCGATGATCCACGCCAGGACGCCACCGGGACGGAGGACCCTTCGGGCCTCCGCGGCGACTCGGCCCATCTCCTCGTAGAATCGCGGATCGCGGCACGAGATTCGGCCCAGACACCGCGGGTCGTCGCCATACCGGACGTTGTCCGAATAGGGTGAGTCGACCACCGCGAGGGTCGCGACCTCGTCCGGCACCGGCCAGGCGCGGGCATCCGCTCGCACGATCGAGGGATGTCGAGGGACCAAGTCGAACATGACCGCCCGACGACCGAGCGCCCGGGCGACGGACCCAATCGTCCCCGAACCGGCCATCGGATCCACCACGAGCTGCCCGGCCTTCGTGTACCGGCGGACGAGATTCACGGCACAGCGAGCCGGGGTGACACCATTGAATGCCGCGTCGCCCGCTTCGATCTCCCGATCGGACTGCGTCGGGAAATCCCAGCAGGTGTACGCCTCAAGGTCCGTCCGTCCGAGCATGGCCCAGGCCTCGGGGGAAACCGGGGAGGGATGAGGTGCGGAGGCGAGGGCCATGCCCTCCGCTAGGGAATCGGCGCATATGAACGGCGGTCCTGGGGGGAGATGTGTGAAAGTGAAAATCTCCCTAGGCCTCGGTGGATCGGGTCGCCAGGAACCGTCGCACCTCCGCGATCGAAGGGTACGGTCTCTGTCGATCCTGAATATGCAGGGCGGAACACGCGTTGGCGAAACGCAGGGCGGCCGCGATAGGGTCGCCCCGGAGACGTGCATAGACGTAGCCGGCATTGAAGACGTCTCCGCATCCCGTCGGATTCTCTTCGCGAACGGCGAACGCCCCGGCCTTGACCACCGTGTCCGGCGAGATGGAGGCGGACCCCCTGGCGCCGCGGTGCACGACGACTTCTTTCGCGCCGAGGTCGCAAATCCGCCGGGCCGCGGCGAAGGGGGAGGCATCCCCTCCGAGGGCGCACACCTCGGCCTCGTTGCCGAAGAACGTGTCGACGAAGGGCAGGCAGAGGCGGGCCGCTTGGAGGCGGTCGCTCGGCCAGCCCTGGGGATCCGTCGACATATCCAAGGAAGTCCCGGCACCGGCCCGCCGGGCCCGCGAAAGGAGGTCCGCCGTTGGACGCCCGATCATCCGGGGCGTCCACCAAAAGCCTGCCCGATGCACGTGGTCGATTCCGCGGAAGGCGGTGGGGGGCACATGCTCCGGCCGGAAGGCTCCGTTCGCCCCGAGGGAGGTAATCAGGGCCCGTCCTCCTCCAATCCACGAAAGGGCTACGGTCGCTCCCGTCGGCCGCTGCGGATCGGTTCGGACGATCGCGCGCACGCCATGCTTGCGGTAGGCCTCTCGGAGCAGATCCGCGTTCGAGTCCCGGCCGAGGACGCCCACGAAGGACGTCGTCGCGCCGAGCGTCCCCATCTGGAGGGCGAAGTTCGTCGCGTTCCCGCCAGGGAGCGTCTCGAACCCGTCGACGTGGCCTTGAAAGTCCCCCCGCGGGAGATACGCCATCGGAGGGGTGATGCGGTCGACGATCGCGTCTCCGACCGCGACCACGCGGGGGGCCCGGCGAGCCATCCCTCACGCCTTCCAGAGGCCTTGGCGCTTCAGCTCTTCGACGACGAGCTTGTAATCGGCGGGGCGGCCGCACTCGGGGCAAAAGAGGCTCCCGTGCGCGTCGCGGACCGGGTCCGGTCCCTCCCATCCGCAGAACCGGCAGACGGCGTCGGTGGCTCCCATGGGGCACCTCAGAAGAAGTCTTCCAGGGTGAGCTTCTTCTCCGTCCTCCGGTCTCCCTCCGGAGGCGGCGACTCTCCGTTGAAATCTTCGCTGAAGAGGGACTTCTGCTGGGCGGGCTGGGTCCCCGTGAAGAGCGCCTTCTCGTCCCATCCGTAGGCTTCCGTGATGTAGGACAAGGTCTGGGCCACGCGACGCGCGTAGTATTCCCAATCCGGGCGCTTCTCGAAGGGGCGGCCGGAGACGTACGGTTCGACCTCCATGGGGCTCTTCTTCGCGTCCGTCACAATCCAGGAGACCTTCATGCCGGGCATGAACTCCTCCCCCATCTCCTCGAGCTTCCGCGCCGCAATCACGTTGCTCATCGAGTTCGGGTTCACGTACCGGTTCTCCTCCTTCACGGTCCGGGAGATGACCAGGGCCTCGATCGGGTCTCGGTCCGGGTCCTCCAAGGCGGGGGCGCCTGCGCGAACCTCCGCCACGATCTGCTTCGCGAGCGCGATCGACCCTTCCTGATCCCGGTCGAGGATCCTTTCGAACACCCGGCGTTGCGCCTCGCTCTGCAGGTCGAACGCATCCGTCCGCCGGATCTCGTATCCGCGGACGATCATCTGCCCCTGGAGTTCCTCGGGCCACGCGACCTTTCCGGCGTACCGCTTCTTCCGGCCGTGGCTGAACAGGGTCTCGTAGATCTTGTCGACTTCCATCGAGATGCGGCCGCGGGAAAAGCGCTCCGCCGTCTTGCGGGCGAAGTCGCGGGACGCCTCGAGCCCGGGCTCCGGGGACTGGAAGAAGACGGAATCCGTGTCCGCGTAGACGACCTTCACTCCATCCGCCTCGAGCTCTCCGATGATCCCCTTGATCCGGTCCCGGGCGAAGGCGGTGATCGACGCCCCGACCTTCGGGTCGTTGAACCGGTAGAACGACGAGGCGAGGACGCCGTAGAAGGCGTTCATCAGGACCTTGATCGCGGCCTGGAGGCCGTCGTAGAATTCCTTCATCTGCGGGTCCTTCTCGTCCTTCATCCGCCCCCGCACGTCCTGCCGGTCCTTCATCAGGCTCGCAAGGATCACCGGGAGGAGCCCCTTTTTGACGTCCGCGGAAAGGAACTTCGCGCCCGACGGGCTGACGATCGTCCCCGCGGATGAGACGGTCGTGAAGCAGATGTTGTTCTCGATGATCAGGGAGGGATACATGGCTCGGAAGTCGAGGGAGATGACCCACTCGTAGAGCCCGGGCTGCAGGCTGTGCACGTAGCCGCCTTCGATCTGTTCGACGCGGCCCCCGCGCATCTTCATCATCGGCACCGCGACTTTCGCGCGGTCCGCGGCGCGGATCAGAATCGAGTCGATCAGGTTCGACGTCCTCCCATGGAGGACGTCCTCGAGCGGGAGCTTGCTCACGGCGGCCAGGTCCAGGGTCTTCTCGATGCGGCGCACGCGCTCCAGGATTCGGAGGGAGAGTTCCGCGTCGTTGACGCAGTACCGGATCACCTTGTCGCGGTCCGCCTCCCATTCCTCGTCGATCTTCCGCCGCTGGAGCTCGTGCTTCCCCTCGTGCAGGAGCTGCTTCGCCACGTAGTCGAGGGTCTCCTGCTTCGGACGCATCTCCGCCCGGACGGCCCACCAGACATCCGTCAGGATGCGACCGTCCAATCGCCAGAACCTCTCGCCGAGATGGAAGAAGGAGGATCGGTCCCGCGCGAGCGGGAGCTGGGGCATCCCGTGCTTCGCCGCGCGGTCGATCAGGACGGGCAGGTCGTACCCATCGATGTTGTAGCCGGAGATGATGTCCGGATCCAGTTCCTCGATCAGCTTCACGAACCGCTCGATGATCTCCCGCTCGTTCCCGGTCAGGATGCGGGTTTTGATCTCCCCCGCCTCCCGATAGGCGACCCCGATGCAGAAGATGTGGCCGTCCCGGATCGAGTTCTCGATATCGAAGCTCAGGATTCGAAGGCTGGGGCGGAACGGATCGCACGGCTCGAAGCGCTCCGCGACCAGGAACAGGTCCGTCGTGTACCGGCCCTTTGGATCCTGCTGCGTCCCGATGACCCGGACCGCGGCGCCGAGGTCCTTGTCGTAGATGAACCGATGCTGGAACGGGATGTCCGCCTCGAGCGGCGTGGACCCGAATTTACGCGCCTTCTCCCGGTACTCCGGCGTCTTCCACGGCTGCCGGAGTTCGACCCGGGCGCACGGGGTCGGCCGGCCTTCGACCTCCAGGGGCACGTCCTCGAACGCCTGGACCTGCTTGTCCCGGCCGAACGCGCCCCGGAGGGCCTGGGGCGGCGACGTGACGAAGAAGTAAGGCTTGAAACCGGAGTACTCGATCGCAATGCTCTTCCCTTCGCGGGTCCGCCCGAACAGCTGGATGACCGGGAGCTGGGCGTCCTCGGGTCCCTCGCGGGGCTCGCGTCGGTACGAGGCCGTGATGATCCGAACGTCGAACGACTCGCTCATGCTTTCGCCACGATCTTGATCACGTCCCCATCCTCGACGGGATGGTCGCGGCCCACGACCATCTTCGTCCGCGCGTTGATCGCCCGAATGAAGTGATTCCCCAAATCCGTGTGCACCTTAAAGGCTACGTCGAGGGCGGTGGCCCGGCGGGGCACGAGGAACGCGTCGGGGAGGACGTTCCCCTGCTTGTCGGTCCAGTGGTGCTCGTCCTCGACCGGGTAGACGACGATCCGATCCAGGAGCTTGAAGACAGCCTCCTCGATGCACGCCTGGACGCCGGTCGCGCCTCTTTTCTGCAGGAACGAGGCGATGGTGTCGAGCGCCTTGCCCTGGACGGAGGTGAGCTTCGTTGGTTCGAGGACTCGAAACGACGCGGTTCCCGGTTCGTACGCAATGAGGCCGGCGGCGGCCGCGCGGCGAAGGGCCAGCTCATACTCGGCCGCGGTCGGGATGACCTTGTTGCCGGTCCCGCGCGCCAGTCGATCGAGGGCCTCCGGCGACGCGACGTCGGCCTTGTTCGCGGCGACGATCATCGGTTTCCCTCGTCGGAGGAGGGCGCGGGCGAGGCGGAGGAGATCCTCCGCCGTCCACCGGGCCATTTTCGGATCCATCGGCTCTTCCCGGAGGGCGAGGTGGATCTGCGCCTCCGCCAAGCCGAGGCCAGTGAGCCGCCCCAGGAGGACTTTTTCGGGAGGCTCCTCCGCAAGATCGGCCCGCCGCGCCTCCTTCTCCCAGTTCCGGGAGAGGATGCCCGCGACCCAGTGGGCCAGTTCGTCCTCGAGGAACCGCAGGTCTTCCAGAGGGTCATGGCTACTGGGCGGGACCGGGTTCCCCTCGAAATCGGTACCGCCGGACGCATCGACCACATGGACGAAGGCGCTCGCCTGGCGAAGATCGTCGAGGAACTTGTTCCCCAGTCCGCGGCCCTCATGAGCCTTGGGTACGAGCCCCGCCACGTCAATCATCTCGACCGGGATCAGACGGGTTCCATCTTGGCAGGGCGCGTTTTTCGGGTTGCACGGGCGGCCGAGTTCGAGGTGGGGACACCGCCGGCGGACATAGGCTACGCCGTGGTTCGGCTCGACCGTGGTGAAGGGATAGTTCGCGATGTGGACTGGGGCGAGCGTCGCCGCCGCGAAGAACGTCGACTTCCCCACGTTTGGCTTGCCGACGACCCCCAGCTCCATCAGGCCAACGAACGTGGTCCTTCCAGATGTACCTTAGCGGCGGAGGGCCGTGCGGCGACTTACGCGAGGCGCCGCCTCCGACGCAAGACCAGGATCCATCCCGCGGTTCCGACCAACGCGAACAACGTGGTCGCGGGATCGAACTCGGGGGCGGGCACGATGATCGAACTGTCCTGGGACGTCCCGCTTCCGTCATAGGCGAGGTTCGTGGATGGGCCCGCGATGAATTCGATGCGGAGCCGGATCCGCTGATTCGCTTGGACCGAGAGGGGGGCGGAGGTGCACCCGAACGACTCATTGGTCCCCAGGGTCGTCGTCCGGTTCGACCAACAAATGATGTTCGGCGACGAGCCGTTTTGGTCCGTCAGGGCGAACGTCACGTTCAGGGTGGTGCCGGTCGCGGACAGGTCCAGCGACGCAGACCAAGACCCGCCGCTGATGCTTTGGGCCGAGGCGGCGGGGTCCGTGAAGAAGCAGGCCTGGGTGCCCGCCGAGAGGGGGAGGGATGCCGCACCGCTCCCTTTTGTCGTGTTCAGGCCCTTAACCACCGAGCAGTCCGGGGTGGTGAGACCCGGATTCACGTCGCGTAAGTAGAAGGTCGACCCCGCAAAACCCTGGGGCTGGGGAGGGGCAAGCGAACGAGGACTCATCCTGGGCCCGGGGGGGACGAAGGACGGCGCGGTGACCGGGATCGTCGCGTCCCCTGCGGAGGCCCAATTCGTCGATTGGAAGAATACCCGGGTGCCGTTGAGATCCGGGATCGGGACGGAAGCTTCGATGTCGGTCCGGTCTTTCTCCGCTCGGACGGGGATCCCCGTGTCGCGCACCCATCGGTTGGACCATCGATAGGCGGCCGTGGTCGTCATCTCTCCTCCTTGACCGCGGACCTCGACGAGGTAGTCCGCGAAAATTCCTCCAATCGATGCCCCGCGGGGGTCGGAGGCATTCGAGTCGATGTACACGAGGAGGAGGTCCTCGCCGGTCTTGCGGGGCAGCATGGCCGATCCGCCCCCCGAGCTGCCATTCCCCGAGGACCTGGGTTGCTTCGGCACTCGCTCCGGAATGCCTCCGCCAAGCATCGTCCCCGCAACCCGCACGTGAACAAACGCGGTGGCGTTCGATGTCGCGGCTCCAGACTCGAGGATGTTGAGGTTCGGATCGGCCACCGGCGTCGGATCCCCATCGGGGACATCCCGACCCAGCCAGTCGTCGAACAACCCGTCAATCTGAACGTGGGAAGGGGGAGCCGTGACGTACGCTCGGACCGGCCCGCCCTGGACGAACACCGGGACCGGGGCGTCCGCGCCGAGGACCGAGGCCTCGATCACGTCGCCAGGGAAAAACCCCGGGGCCGAAACGGACACCGATACCGTCGGGTCCGGTCGGCCCTGGGTCAGGTTTACGGATTCCGCTGAGCGGGAATAGGACACGCCAGGAGTCGCGTTGATCAGAAATCCTGAGACGGGCCACGTCGTCGTGGCGGGAATCGCCACCGCATGCACGCGGATCTCGAAGAGCGACGTCAGGCCACTCCCGACAATCGTCGTGAGAGGTTTCACGACCAGGAGGATGGCGCCATTCGAGGAGGACAGGGACGCCAGGCTTTGACTCGACGACCCGAGGAAGTCGTCGGCATAGACCGAGGCTCGGAACCGCAGCGGGTCGAAGCGATCCAAGTCGTACCGGGAGACCTTCACCTCGACGCCGCTCGCCGAGGCCGCGGCGGAGGGTACACCTCCGGGGACCCGCCGGCTCCAATTCCGCTCGGAGTCCGCGGGAAAGGAGTACAGGCTCGCGCCCGCGACCGTGCCGTTCCCGCCGAACACCTCGACCACGGCGTCGGCCCCGGTCCCTCCGAATTGAAAGCCGGTGGACGCGTTCCCGTCGGAGTCGATCAGGAAGTCGACGCCGTCGTAGCCGATGGAGTCTCCGAACATCGCTCCCGCGGTCGAGGCGAACAAATAGAGGGAGTCGCGGTCCAAAAGGCTCGCATACGACGCGAGGGAGACGTTCGGATCGGAGGCCGACGTCGCGACATCGAACTTGGGCACGGAGGCCCAATCGTCGAAGGCCCCGTCGATCGCAATCGGGGCGGACGGGACAGGAGGCGGGAGGAACAGGACGGCCGCAATCAAACAGGCCGCCACGACGGCGGAGATCGTCGCCACGTACCGCACGCGTCGCGAGGGGAAGGGCAGGGCGAGGCCACGAATCCTCGACCTCTGGAACGGGGCTCCGGTCATGACGCCGTTGATGCGCCCCTGGCCCATGACCAAGCCGTTCACGCGTCCTCGGGTCGTCACGAGCCCGTTCACACGGCCGACGGGAGTCGCAAGGCCGTTCACTCGTCCCAAGCCGTTCACGAGGCCGTTCGTCCGACCAACCCCGTTCACCAGGCCGTTCACACGGCCTTGGCCGTTGACGAGCCCGTTCACACGGCCGCTTCCCGTCGGGCCACGCTTCGGGCGGACGCCACTCACGAGTCCGCGGCTCCCGCGCATCCAACGGGAGATGAAGCCGATAGAGTCGGTGAGGGGAGAGGTAGGCGGCGCCGGCGGGGTTGTCTCCGCGGCCTCCACGGGGCGTTTCACCGGACGGCGAAGGACCTGGGCGTCGGGGGCCATCGACTCCTCGAGTTCCATGATCAGCCAGTCGAGGACCGCGGCTTTCGTCAGCTCGAGTTCCTCTTCCGACAAAGACTCTTCGAGCTCGCCGACCAGGAGGTCGTCCATGACGGCATCGAGCTCGGGCGTGGCCGAGGCCACCTTCTGTTTCGGCTTCGGCGGGGGCGGGACGGGCTTCGTCAGCCGCGCACCGCAGGAGGGGCAGAGGGCCATCTCCGCCGGGACGATGGTCCCACAACTCGGGCACTCCCTCTCCGCCTTGGAGATCACCCGATCGAGTTGGGCGACCTCCTCCTCCCAAGCGACATCCTCGAGCAGGTCCTTCGCGGTCGAGCGGAGCTTTGCGGCCCCCTCAGGTTTCCGGGCGGCTCTCGCCCGCATCCGCAGTTGGGCGACGCGTACCTTCTTCGCGTCCGGAGCCTTTGAACCGGCATCTTCGAGCGAGGCGATCGCCTCGTCGATTCGGCCGAGGGACTCGAGGAGGAGGCCGCGGGCGTAGGAGAGTTCCCAATCTTCCGGCTTCTCGGCGAGCCGTCCCTCATAGAATGCGAGGAGAGCCGAGATCCCTTCGACGGCGAAGGCATGCCGAACGTCTTCCTCCATCTCCTCCTCGTCGAACACGGCGCCGCATTCGACGCAGGCCGCGGCGAACGCGGACGTGACGCATCCGCACAGGGGGCAGACATACTCGTCCTGGGCAATCGACTCCTTCGTGCGCTTCGGCGGCGAATACTTCAGGAGGTGGAACGACGCGAGCATCTTTCTCGCGGCGATCGGTCCGACTTCGGGAATGCGCGCGAGCGTCTCCTCGTTCGCCCGCGCGATTTTCCAGACGGCATCGTACCCTCGGTCGATTAGGGCATGGGCTCGGGAGGCGTCGAGTCCGAGGACCTTCAGGAGATCCATCAGGGCTCGCGTATCGACGTCGCCCTTGACCCGACGCCGCGGACGTTGAGGAGGGCCCGCCGAACGTTCGGACTTGGGCCCCTGCGCCACCGGGGGAGACTCGACAAAATCCGGGGCCGGCGTCCGGTTTTCGCACGTGTCGCAGATCAATTGCCAGGGGTTGGCGGCCCCGCATTCGGAGCATGCGGCGGTGCGGTCCAACTCCGGAAGATCGCGGAGGACGGACCCCGCGCCACACGCCTCGCACAGGATGAGCGGATATCGCTTCCCGCCGCAGACCTCGCACGCGGAAAGCGAATCGACGCGGATGCTCATCGGTGCGGCTCCTGCCGCTCCCCGGATTGACGAAGGGGGGTGCAGGAGGTCCTCTCACCCGCGCGGAATCCGGTGACCATGGCGCGCCGACGCGACTAGGCTTTATAGCGGTTCATGGACTTTCGCCCGCCGTTATCACGAGGGATTCGTTGCATGGAGCGGGCGGTCATCCTGTGCGACGGATACTTCGGTCAGAGCACCGGGAAAACGGCGAACGGACTCGTCCGATACTCGAAGCGATACGCAATCGTGGGCGTGATCGATCGGACGAAGGCAGGCCGCGACGCCGGGGAAGTGTTGGACGGGACCCCGAAGGGCATCCCGATCGTCGCGGACTTGAAAGAGGCACTCGAACGCTGCGAACCCCAGACCCTCATCGTCGGCGTGGCGACCTTCGGAGGATACATCCCGAACGAGTATCGACCGATCCTGCGTGACGCGATTCAGAATGGGCTAAACCTCGTGGCAGGCCTGCACGAATACCTGAGCGAGGACCCCGAATTTTCGAAGCTCGCGCAGGATCACGGCGTGCGCCTTGTCGACGCGCGGAAGCCGAAGCCGATCCGGGATTCCAAGCAGTTCAGCGACCTCGCGCGGAAGCTCCCCTGTCTCCGGATTCCGGTCCTCGGGACGGACGGCGCGATCGGGAAGCGGACGACGGCCCTCCTGCTGACGGACGCGCTGAACGCCGCCGGAATCCCTGCGACCTTCGTCGCGACGGGACAGACGGGGCTCATCCAAGGCTCCGAATATGGGGTGCCGCTCGACTCGATCAAAGGCGACTTCATGGTAGGCGAGCTGGAGTCCGAGGTCGTTCGGGCCTACGAAGAGACGAAACCGAAGGTCATCGTCGTGGAGGGTCAGGGCAGCATCTCCCACCCGGCGTACGTGTGCGGGACGCGCTCGATTATCAACGCGTCGATGCCCTCGGGCCTCCTGATGATGCACGCGCCGGCTCGAAAGACGCGGAGCTTTCGCCGCGACGTCGTCGCCTGGCCGATGCCTTCAGTTCAGGAGGAGATCGAATGGCTGGAGTTCTTCGCGAAAAAGGCGGGCGGCGGGAAGGTGTTCGGACTCGGCATCAACCACGAGAACATGACGCGTGATGAAGTCGAAGAGACGGTGCGGGCGTACGAACAGCAATACGGACTTCCAACGGCGGACCCGCTATGGCATGGCTGTGAGAAATTCGTGGATCCGATTCGGCGGATGATATGAAGATCCCGCGCTCGCACCCTCGGTACGAGTCCCTGATGCGACGGGAGCAGCTCGTGCAGGCTTGGAGGACCGGCGTCGTCGCCCCGGAGGGCCTCATCGCCCATGGCCGCGGCGAAGCATGGGATTACCTGTTCGGCGAAGGAACCTGTGCTCCGGCCCTCGTGGCCGAGCGGACCGCCGCGGCCTACCTCCTCGCCGCGAAACACCCCGCGATCTCCGTGAACGGGAATGTTGCGGCCCTCGCGCACCGCGAGGTGGTGCGGCTCGCCAAGGCCATTCCGGCGGTGATCGAGGTAAATCTGTTCCATCGATCCGAAGACCGGGTGAAGCGGATTGCCCGTCTCCTCGAGCGATCCGGAGCCCGCGGGGTCCTGGGACCTCGGCCAAATGCCCGGATTCCAGGCCTCGAGTCGAAGCGCGCAATGTCCCACCGAGGAGGCGTCTTCGGGGCGGACGTGGTCCTGGTACCCCTGGAGGATGGGGACCGCGCCGAGGCCCTCGTGCGCATGAAAAAGACGGTCATCAGCATCGACCTGAACCCTCTCTCCCGGACTTCCCAGCAGGCGACGGTGCCCATCGTGGACGAGCTCACACGGGCTCTTCGGAACGTCGAAAAGTTCGTCACGGAACTCAAGTCGGACCCGGCGGAGAGCGCTCGTCTGCGGACCTCCTATCGAAAGGTCGGCAATCTGCGGGCCCTCTATTCGTTCCTAGAATGGCGATTGGATCGACTTCGGCGGACGGCGACCCCTGGATCCCCGCGGCGGAAGGCACGCGACGCGAGGCGAAAGGGTTAGTCCGGTCGGTTTGACTCAGGCCCAGTGGTTCTCTTTCCACTTGATGGAGCAGCCCATCGGTGGGACAAAGGTCGTCGGTGGCTCCTTTCGTGCGACGAGGGAGTCGAGGACCTCCCGCATGAGCTGCCTCCGGACGGCCTTCGGGTCCTTCGAATCGTCGAGCTTTCCGCGGTATCGGAGCTTACGCGACGCGTCGAACACGAAGAAATCGGGCGTACACACCGCGCCATACGCCTCCGCAACCTTCTGACTTTCATCCCGTAGATACGGGAAGTTGTAGCCCTTCCTCTTCGAGCGCTCGACCATGTGATCGAAGTCGTCCTCGGGATAGTTCCCCTCATCGTTCGCGTTGATTGCGACGAACTGGACGCCCTTCCCGGCATAGTCCCTCTGGACCGCGACGGTTCGGTCCTCCCACGCTTGCACGTACGGGCAGTGGTTGCACCAGAATGCGACCACGAGGATCGGCTTGTCTTTGAAGGAAGCGAGGGAATACGTCCTGCCATCGACCCCCGGAAGGGAGAACTCGGGAGCTCCGGATCCGAGCGGAAGGCCTTGATACTGGGTCAGTTCCATGGCGTCACGGCCAGAAACCAAGCGGTCGTCTGATAAAGCGTTTCCGCGGGACGATCGGCGGGGAGGCCCTCCACCGGTCCAAATCGCACATTTGGGATGGGCGCGACACAAAGTTTATGTCGGACCCGCCGGATGGAGCAATCCCGTGATTTGACGTGAAATATGTCATTGTCACGGGCGGTGTCTTGTCTGGCCTCGGGAAGGGGATCACGACCTCTTCCATCGGCGTCCTCCTCAAATCAAAGGGTCTGAAGGTCTGCCCGATCAAGATCGACCCCTACCTCAACGTCGACGCCGGGACGATGAATCCGTACCAGCACGGAGAGGTGTTCGTCCTCGATGATGGCGCCGAGGTGGACTTGGACCTCGGGAACTACGAGCGATTCCTCGACGTGAACCTGACCGGGGACCACAACATCACGACGGGCAAGGTCTACCGGACGGTCATCGATAAGGAGCGCCGCGGGGACTACCTCGGAAAGACGGTCCAGATCATCCCGCATATCACCGACGAAATTAAAGCCGCGATCCGGGCGGTCGGCGAGAAAGAACGCGCGGACGTCGTGCTCGTCGAGATCGGTGGGACCGTGGGGGACATCGAGGGCATGCCGTTCCTCGAGGGGGTCCGCCAGCTCGGCCAGGAGGTCGGGAGGGAGAACATGCTGTTCGTCCACACCACCCTCGTCCCGGTCATGGGCGCGGTGGGGGAACAGAAGACGAAGCCCACCCAGCAAAGCGTACGGGAACTCCGGGCCGCAGGCATCCAGCCCGGGGTGATCGTCGCGCGCGGCAGCCACTCCTTGGAACCCGAGATCAAGAAGAAGATCGCCTTCTTCTCCGACGTCCCCGTGGAGGGGGTGATCAGCGCGCCCGACTCGTCGACGATCTACGACGTCCCCCTCCTCTTCGACGGACAGGGTCTCACCGAGTACGTGTTGAAGACCCTCCATCTCGAACCCAAGGCGGAAGACATGGAGGAGTGGAAACAATTCCTCGATCACCTGAGGAATCCGAGGAAGGAGGTCACGATCGCCCTCGTGGGCAAGTACACCCACCTGAAGGATTCGTACATCAGCCACATCGAGGCGTTCCACCACGCGAGCGCCGCGGCGCGGGTGAAGGTCAACCTCCGGTGGGTCGAGTCCGTGGACCTGGAGAAGCATGGGACCAAGCTCCTCGAAGGCGCGGACGGCATCCTGGTCCCGGGTGGGTTCGGGGACCGTGGGATCGAAGGCAAGATCGCGGCGACCCGCTACGCGGCGGAGAACGACATCCCGTTCCAGGGCGTCTGCCTCGGCTTCCAACTCGCGACGATCGGGTTCGCCCGCGAGGTCCTGGGCCTGAAAGGGGCCAACAGCTCGGAGTTCGACCCGAAGACGCCGCATCCTGTGGTGGATCTGCTGCCGGAACAGCATGCGGTGAAGGGGAAGGGGGCGACGATGCGGCTCGGGGCGCACCCCATCACGGTCGACCCTAACTCCACGACCGCGAA
The DNA here is from genome assembly GCA_035639595.1 of Thermoplasmata archaeon. Taxonomy (GTDB): domain Archaea; phylum Thermoplasmatota; class Thermoplasmata; order RBG-16-68-12; family RBG-16-68-12; genus RBG-16-68-12. Next base: position 13,874 of record DASQXV010000205.1, read on the forward strand.
ACTGTACGACGCGACGACGATCCACGAGCGGCACCGGCACCGATACGAGATCAACCCGGCCTACATCGCGAAGCTCGAGGATGCGGGGCTACGGTACGTCGGTCGATCGGACGATGGCCGCCGCATGGAGGTCCTCGAGCTCCATGGGCATCCGTACTTCATCGCCTCGCAGTTCCATCCGGAACTGCGGTCCCGGCCGTTGCGACCGTCGCCAATCCACCTGGGTCTCGTTCGCGCCGCCGCACGCTAGGCTCGGAACCTTTAAACCGGGCCGACCCTTGGACGGGGTCCGTGTCGCTCGGTTACGAAGAATTGCTGTCCAGGGCCAAGAAGGCCCTCCCCGACGCGTTGAGCAGCGGGGAACGTTTCCAGGTCCCCTCTCCCGACGTCGTCATCGAAGGGAAGACGACGATCCTCCGGAATTTCGAGGACATCGTGGGCGCGATTCGCCGGGACCCGGACATGGTCCTCACGTACCTGTTGCGGGAACTCGGGACCGCGGGCGCCCTCGAAGGCCGTCGGGTCGTGTTCAAGAGCAAGGTGACGTCCCAGCAGATCGAGGAACGGGTCAAGTCCTACGTGGAGGCGTACGTCCTGTGTCAGGAATGCGGCCGGCCGGATACCCGACTCGTGAAGGAAGGTCGGATCGCGATGCTGGAATGCGACGCGTGCGGCGCACGTCGCCCCGTGAAGGCGGTCAAGAAGGCGGCGAAGGTCGAAGAGGCCCCCCTCGTCGAAGGGAAGGTCTACGAGCTCATGATCCAGGACATCGGGAAGAAAGGCGATGGGATCGCGAAGCTCGACAAGTATGTGATCTACGTCCCGGGGACCGCAAAGGGCGCCATCGTGAAGGTGTTCATCGAGAAAATCGCGGGAACGGTGGCCTTCGGACGCGTGACCCGGGAGTAGGCCGGCATGCGCCGCGAGTTCGCGTCGATAGCGGCCATGGCGGCCATCCTCGTCGCGAGCCAGGCGGTCGCGATCGCCCTCTCGAGCCTCTTCGCGGCCCAAGGCGTCCGGGCCTTCGAGAACCCCGGCGACGTGACGAACACCCTTGTCTACGTGATCATGATCCTCGCCTTCACGGCGGTCGTGCTCGGCCTCGTGCGCTATCGGCGGCAAAACATTGCCAAGTACGTGATCATGGGTTCGATTTTCATCACGCTGGCCTTCATCCTGTTCCTCCCCCTCGCCTACGCTCTCTTCTACGCCAGCGGCGAGACGATGGACGCCAATCTGTTGTATTATGTATCGACCGCCCTGTCGTTCGTCGTCGCCGGACTCCTCGTCTTCGCCCTCGTGAAGTTCCCCGAGTGGTACGTCATCGACACGATTGGGTTCGTGACCGCCGCGGGCGTGACCGCGATCCTCGGGATCTCCTTCGGACTCCTCCCCGCGATCCTGCTCCTCCTCGCCCTCGCGGTGTACGATGCATGGGCCGTGTACCGCACGAAACACATGATCACCTTGGCCGATGAGCTCACGACCCAGCGGTTGCCGATCCTCCTCGTCATCCCGAAGAAGGCCGGATACTCCTTCCGCCAGCAGAAGTCCCTGAAGGAACAGGTCGCGTCCGGGGAGGAACGCGAGGCGATGTTCGTCGGGCTGGGGGACCTGATCATCCCGGGGATCCTGAGCGTGTCCGCGTTCACGTTTCTGAACAACTCGCTCGTCGCCCTGGGGGCCGTCATGGGAAGCCTCGCGGGATTCCTCGTCCTCATGCGGTTCGTCCTCAAGGGCAACCCGCAGGCGGGACTGCCCCTCCTCAACGGCGGCGCCCTGATCGGATTCGTCGTCGCCAGCCTCCTGGTCTACGGCACCGTAATCATCGCCTGACGCGCAACGGTCAAATAGACCGCCCTCCTTGGGACCCACCTCGCGAGGATCTCTGATGGCCCTCTGGCAAGGTCGCGCCCGACGAAAGCCGACCGGAGGTCGGTACCGGCCGCTCCGCAAGAAGCGCCGACGGGAGATTGGCCGCGAACAGCAGTACGCCTTCATCGGGAAACAACGCCTCAAGTTGTATCGCACGAAGGGCGCGAACCGCAAGGTCCGCGTGCTGAGCGCAGAATTCGCCAACGTATTGGATCCCAAAACCTCCGTGACGAAGAAGGTCAAGATCGTCACGGTCAAGGGCAATCCGTCGAACCCGAATTTCGTGACGCGGAACATCATCACTCGCGGGGCCACGATCCTGACGGAGATCGGGCTGGCTCGGGTGACTTCTCGACCGGGGCAGCACGGCGTCGTGAACGCGGTCCTGGTCCCGGAGGCTCCGTCCTAGGGCTCACTCCGCGGATCGCGTGACGCCGACATCCTTGATGACCGCGTAGGGCACGAAGTTCGGGACGCTCACCTCACCCCACCACATCATCTGTTCCGGGCCTTCGCCCAGGCCCACGATGTTCTGCAGGAGGTGGATCAGATTGTCCGTGACCCGGATGTCCTTCCATGCCTCAACGACATCCCCCTTTCGGATCCGGAAGATGCCGTCCCGCGGGATCGTCGACAGATCCCCCGTCACGTACGACTGGTATCGGGTGTACCAGGTGTTCGTGAGCCAGAGCCCGTCCTTCACCTCGGAGAAGAGTTCGTCCCGCGAACGGTCGCCCGGCTTCACGAAGACGGCATGGGCGTCCGGATAGACGAGCCCCGCATTCCCCGTGGTCTTGGTCTTGAACTTCTTCGCGGTCGATGTGTTGTGCAGATACGTCTTGAGGACGCCCTGGTTGATCAGCAGGTTCCGCTTCGTCGGGACCCCTTCTGCGTCGAACCGCTTCCGCGTGATCGAGTCCGCCGATCCGTCGTCGTACAGGGTGAGCTTCGAGGACGCGACGCGCTTCCCGAGCTTCTTCCCGAACGGGGAGAGGCCCGCAAGGACCGCCCAGGCGCTCAAGCGGCCCGCCGCCTGGTCCGTGATGGACCCGAAGATCAGGGGATCGAAGACGATCGTGTATCGTCCCGCCTTCCCGGGCTTCGGATCGCGAGCGAGGGCGGCGATCCGCCCCGCCTTGTGCCCGGCCTTCTCCGGGTGGAACTCCGACAGCTTCGTCGCGCACGCGATCCCATGACCGCTCGACTCCAGGGAGACCAAGGCGCGGATCGACAGGTAGAGGCTCGCGCGCTGGTCGTGTCCTTGAGCCCCGTTCGAGGTCGCGAGGAAATGCTCGTCCTGGTACTTCCAGAAGGACCCCGCGCACTCCTTCGCTCCTTCATCCAGCGCACCGCCCACGGCAGCCTCAACGTACTTGCCGCCCTCGTCCAGGGAGAGGACTTTCGGGTCGGGGCGGGACCTCGCGTACTTGAATGGTCCCTTGGCGATCCCCGCGTAGTCGGGGTTCTCCTGGGAGGCCTTCGCGATCTTGACGAGGCGCTCGACCGCTTCGTCCGCCTCCGAGAGGTCCTTGATGTCGCTGGCGACCACCCGTTTCTTGTGAACGACGAAAACCGACGCCGTCGACTCGCGCCATCGATTGCTGATTACCGCTTCGTTCCTTGCAAAACGAATTTGATAGGACCGGTTCACGACGACGTCTGCCGCGGCGTCCTCGCATCCGAGGTCGACGGCCTTCTCGACGATCCGAGCGGCGACATCTTCCATCCGATCACCTCAGGTGGACGTTCCGGAGGCGAATCGTCGGTCCCCCCAGGCTCGCGTCGAGCGCCTGGCCTGGATCGGACTTGCCGCAGAAGCCGGCTTCGAAGTCGAGGTCCTTTCCGACCGCGTCGACCGCCGACCAGAAGGTCGGGGTCGTCAGCTCGACGATCGTGTTGCGGACCGGACCCTTGATCTCCCCGCCTTCGATGAGGTAGGCCTCGCGCCCCGCGTACTTCGCATTGTACCGCTTGTCGTCGATGTTCCATTCCATGAAGGATTTCATGTACACGCCGAGCTTCACGTCCTCAATCATTTCCTCGACGGTGTGATCTCCGGGCTCGACGAACGTGTTCGCCATTCGGACGATCGCCTCGACGTTGTAGTTCACCGCACGCGCCGCCCCGTTGCTTCGCGTCCGGAGGGTCGCCGCGGTCTCCCGGTTGTGAAGGAACTCCGTGACGCGGCCCTCCTTGTACAGGTACCGGCGTCGGGCCTTGACTCCTTCATCGTCCGTCTGGTAGTACGCAATGGCGTGCTCGACGGTCGGGTCGTCCACGACGTTCACAATCTCGGAGCCGACCTTCATGCCGACGCCCTCCGGGGGAATGAAGGACTTCCCCGCCTGGCTCGCCTCGCGGCCCAGGACGCGATCGGCCTCGGTAGGATGGCCGCACGACTCGTGGGACGCGATCCCCGCGACCTGCGGGCCCGCGACGAGGTCCATCTTGCCCTCCGGGGACTTCTTCCCTTCCTTCAGGGAGCGGTGCATCGATCGGGCTTCCTCGAGCACCCGCCGGCCGAGGTCCCAGGCCCGGATCCCTTCCCAGCCGCCCGACCAGCCGTAGTTCCGGCTCGTCTGCTCGACCTTCGACCCGTCGACGAGGGTGAGGAAGTAGAACACGCGAAGGCGAGGACTGATCGAGTGGATGTGCGAGCCTTCTGAATTCGCGAAGAACTTCTCGATCCGGTTGTCGCTGAGGTTGAAGTATCGAGCCGCGAATTTGTAGCCGAGTCCGGTCACGTCCCGGTCGACGGCCCCGATCTCCTGGATCTTCTCTTCGACGGGGACGTCGGAGAACTTGCGTTCCTCCGGGACCGACCAGTTCATCGTGATCGAGTCCTCCCGCGCGAAGGTGATCTTCGATTTCCGGCGGGAGGCCTTCGCGATCTTGATTGCGTCGTCCACGATCCCGCGGACATCGGCCTTCGTCGTCGAATTCGTCGCGGCGAAGCCGAGGGAGCCGTCGACGAGGACCCGGACTCCGATGCCTGCGTCGTGCCCGGCGTACAGGGCGTCCAGGACTCCGTTTTTCAGGATGAAGTTCTCCGGTTCCTGTCGCTCGAACCGCGCCTCCGCGTACGTGGCCCCCTTCGACCGTGCATGATCCACCGCGAAGTCCGCGAGATCCATTTCCCCGTCCATGGCTCGGTCCCCCGAAGCGGAGCTTGTGTAAGGGCGAATCGCGAATGAAGATATGCCCGGCGCCGCGGCGCCAAACCCTTATGACGACCGGCAGATTCCCGCCGAGTTCATGCCGAAGGGGGACCGCCCGATCGTCCTGTATCCCGCCTACTTCGACCTCGGCCGTTCGCGGGCGGAGGGCCGTCGCGTCGCGAAGCGCTGGGCCGTGGAGTCTCCGACGATGCAGGAGGTCGCCACGGCGGCCAAGGCCCTGGGCCTCGAACCGCAGGTCGAGGAGGGCAAGGCCTTTCCCTCGACGCCGTGGCGGAAAGAGGGCCGGGTCCTCGTCCGCGCGGACTACTTCAAGACGTCGATCCTTCACAAGGTGGCGAAGCACATCAAGGAGTCCCGATGAGACGCGCCCGCGCTCGGCGACCTCACCGGTGGTCCTGCGGGGTGGGCACGTCCTCGACGAGGCGTTTCCCGCTCGAGACGAGGTCGACGGAGTGGATCACGGCCCCCATCTCTCGAAGCGTCTCTTCGACGCTCGGATAGTTGACCGACGTCCCCTCGATCGTAATCTTGACGCTCTCCGTCTCCTGATCGACCTCGTGGAGCGTTAGGTTCACCCCGTCGACGCCCTTCAATCCGGAGAGCCGGAGCGACATGTCGACGAGAGACGGCTTGTGGGGTTTCAAGACGTCCAGGACGATTCTCCTGATGTCACTCACACGGACGGCTCCGAGGGAGCCTGTCGATGGGGACTTTTGAATAATAACGTTTGCCCCCTCACGCGGTCGTGACCTCGGCCCCATCCGCACGGACGATCATCGTGTGCTCCGTCTGAGACACGATGCCGCCGTCGAGATCCAGGAGGGCGGGATAGGTCATGACGGCGCCCGCCCGGAGGAGCCCGTTCAAGAGGGCCGGGGCCTTCGGGTCGATGCGGTGCGCCCAGCGTTCCGCGAACGGCAGGGTGTGGAATTCCTTGGAGAGGGCTCCCAAGAAGTCGTTCAGGTCCGGCTGTTTCAACGGCTTCGCGCGGACGACCCGGTAGATGTTGCCGGTCCGACGGCCGTCCACCTGGCCTGCGCCGGAGGACGCGAACGGCTCGATCGCGACGACTTCCCCTTCCTGCAAGACGTCGCGGCCGTGCGGGATGTTGGGCACGCTCTTCCCCGCATGGAGGACGTACCGTTCGATCGTGTGTCCCGTCAGGTTCCGGATCGGACGGTACCCGAGGGATTCGATCGCCCGCTGGATGCCCTCCCCGAGGGCTCGCGTCTCGACCCCCGCGTGGACCGCCTCGATCGCGGTCTGGAGGGCGAGCTCCGAGGCCCGGACGAGGGGGGTCCAGTTCCGCGTGCCCACCTCGACCGTGACGGCGGTATCCGCGACCCAGCCGTCCAGGTGGGCCCCGAGGTCCAGCTTGACGACATTCCCGCGGCGGAACCGCAGGCCGTCGCCGTGGGCGGGCGAATAGTGGGCCGCGACTTCGTCGATCGAGATGCACGTCGGGAACGCGGGCTTGAGCCCCCGGCGGGCCATGAGGCCCTCGACCTCCTCCGCCACATCGAGGAGGAGGCCACCCTCGCGGACCATCTCGGCGGCCCGTTCCCGCGCCTCGCGGGAGACCCGGCCTGCCTTGAGGAGCGACTCTCCATCGATCGCTTGCATTCTAGGCCCCCGGGCGGATCGTCCCCTGGCGCAGGATCTTCGGCTTCGGACCCGTGAGATCGACGACGGTCGACTCGCCGCCCTGCGGGGTGGGGCCTCCGTCGAGGTACAAATCGACCCCGTCCCCGAGCTGCTCGTGGGCCGCAGGACACGTCTCCGGCGAAGGCTGTCCATGCCGGTTCGCGCTCGTCGCCGTGACAGGACCGTACGCCTTCGCCAGGAGCCGCGGGATCGGATGCGCGGGAATCCGGACCGCGATCGCCCCGGCCTTCGAGACGATCGCCCGCGGGGCGTGGCCTGTGGCGCGAAGGACGACGGTGTACGGACCTGGGAGGTTCTTCATGCAGAAGGCCTCCGCGAGGGCGGTCCTCTCGCCGACGTGGAAGAGTTCCGCGAGGTCCGCGACGGCAATCGACACGGGCGAGTCGCGGGGCCTCGCCTTGACCTCGTACAGGCGCTCGACCGCGGCGTCCCGGAACGGGTCCGCGCCCAGCCCATAGGCGGTGTCCGTCGGGTAGACGAGGAGCCCGCCGGCGCGCAACACGCGGCGGATCTGGTCGAGGGCCGCCGCATCGAGGACGTACTTCGTCCCGAGAGACTGGGCCTCGATCACCGTCGCCACGACGCGAGAGAAACCCAGTGCGGTTAAAGGCTTTGAGGGTCAGATGAACAGACGATAGGCGATTGGACCCTTGGGCTCGCGGGGCGGCTGATACGGATCCGCATGGAGGCCCTCCGCCGGGACGAGCTTCGGGACGATTGCGCGGGTGAAGGGGGCGGACTCCCGCGACGACTGCAGCTCCGCGAGCGGGACGAACGCCGCCTCGCTCACCTCGGTTCGGTCCGGCGTGGGCTCACCCGACACATAGGCCACCCGGAAGATGAGGAACGTATCGTTCACCTGGTCCGTGACCCGGTTGCGAACGGCGAGAATCGGACCCGCGCGGCCGACGATTGCGGTCTCCTCCTTCACCTCGCGCTCGACCGTCTCGACCACCGACTCGTGCCGCTCCACGTATCCCGAAGGGATCGTCCACTGGCCTTTCGACGGCCCGTATGTCTTCCGGACGACGAGGAGGCTCCCGTCGCGGACGAGGAATGCGCCGACCCCGACCGTGATCGGGAGGGTCGCGACGTTCGGCAACATGGAGACCCGCAGGAACCCGAACGAGATGCTTTTTGTCCTTCCCCCCGGTTCCCGACCTGAGGCGGATGCCGAGACGGGTCACCTTCACGCCCGAGCGGTTCCTCCGACACCTCTGGCAGCTCGGGACCTTCGACGTGTCGCAGGACGGTCGGAGGATCGCCTATGCCGCGAACAAAGGGGAGCAGTGGTCCGTCTACGTCCAGGACCTCCGCACGGGGCGGGAACGTCCCCTCACGCGATCGGACCAAGCCGTGCTGCAGCCCGAGTTCTCCCCGGACGGAACGTGGCTCGCGGTCGCCTCCGACTTCGAAGGCGACGAGAACTTCAACATCTACGTCGTCCCGGCCGCAGGGGGCATGGCCCGGAAGATCACGGACACAACCTGGGACAGCGGCTTTCCGCGCTGGTCTCCCGATGGCCATCGGATCGGGTTCATCTCGAACCGCGAGGGGGACCGCGACAACCTCTTCGTCGTCGATGCGGTCGGGGGCACCGCGGAGCAGCTGACGGACGTCGAAGACATCGTCGTGGACTTCGCGTGGCGCCCCGACGGAGGAAGTATCGCGTTCTCCGCGGGCGTCGGCTTGGACGACTATGTCGGGCTCGTGGACCTCGACGGGAACATGGAGAGGGTCGTCTCGTTCCCGAACTCCGAGAGCTCAATCAACGGAGACGTTGGCCGCCCGGAGCCCTGGTCGCCGGACGGACGGGAGCTGGCCTTTGTGTCCAACGTCCACGACCATGTGGACCTCGGAATCCTCGACCTCGAGACCCGCCGGGTCCGATGGGCCGTCCGCAACCGTTGGGACAAGGGTCGGCCCCTCTGGTCGCCGGATGGGAAACGAATCGCCTTCCTCGAGAACCACGACGGCGACGTGCAGCTCAAGACCGTCGCGCCGACGGGAAAGGGGGCCCACCTCGTCTCCCCGACGAAGGGGTCTGCGGACCGCGCGGTGTGGCATCCGGACGGGAAAGCCTTGTTCTACCGCCATTCGACGTTCACGCAGCCGGACCGGATTGTCCTGAGCCGGAGCGGGCGGGCCCGATTCCTCGTGGACGGCCTCCGCAAGAAGCTCCCCGCCGAGGAATTGGCGGAGGGGAAGCTGGTCCGATACCCGAGCTCCGATGGCCGCGTCATCCCGGCGTGGTTGCTCGTCCCTCCGAAGGGACGCTCGCGGCGTGCGGCCCTCGTGTATCCTCACGGAGGCCCCGAGTCGCAGACCCTCAACGAGTGGCGAATCGGGTACCAGTTCCTCGTCGCACAAGGCTTCACGATCCTTGCGCCGAACTACCGCGGCGGGACCGGCTACGGCCGTGCGTGGAGGCGCATCAGCGACCGCGACCTCGGCGGCGGGGACGTCCGCGACATGATCGCCGGGGGCCGTTGGCTGCTGGAGAAAGGCCACGCCAAGGCGGGCCGACTCGGCGCCATAGGCGTCTCGTACGGCGGCTACTCGGTCGCCCACATGCTCGAGCAGGCGCCCGACCTGTGGGCCGTCGGCGTGAGCATCGTCGGATACTTCAACTGGATGACGGCGACGACGAACGAACGCGGCTACCTCCAGAGGTACGACCGCCAGAAGATGGGAAGCCCCGAGACGGATTCCGACCTCTTCCGGAAGCTCTCGCCGATCTACTACCTGGACCGGATCCAGGCGCCCCTCTTCCTCACCGGAGGGGCCCACGATCCGAGATGTCCCGTCACGGAAGCGCGGGCGATGGTCGCGGAGATGCGGAAGATAGGCAAGGTCGTCGAGTACCTCGAGTTTCCCGACGAGGGCCACTCGCCCCGCAAGGTGTCGAACCAGATCCGCCTGCATGGGCGGACCGTGGAGTGGCTCACGAGGTACCTGCCCGACGTCGGCTGATCAGAGGCTGGCCCTGGCCGCCTTGACGAGCCAGTCGACGATCTCCGGGTCGGCCTGGGTCCCCATCGTCCCGATCCGGATCGTCTTGCCCCGAAGGGGACCTAACCCCCCTGAGACGTAGACGTTGTGTTCCTCTCGGAGGCGACGGACGAAACGAGTCGCGTCGACGCCGGCGGGAGGGGTCAGGCAGGCGACCGTGTTCGACAGGAGGGACGCCGATCCCAGAGGGCGAAATCCAACCTCGCCGAGGGCGGTCCGCAGCTTCGCCGCGACCCTCGCGTGGCGCGCGATCCGGGCGTCGAGACCTTCCTCCCGCAGGAGAGCGAGGGCGCGATGGAACGCGTAGAAGACGTTCGAGGAGACCGTCGTGGGGGTCGGGTGCCAGTCCCCCCATTCCTTCTCGTACCGGTCCCACGTGAACAGGTTCAGGTACCATCCGTCGACGGACTTCGGATCTCCGGACTCCCAGAGGGACTTGGATATCGCGACGGGGGCGATCCCCGCGGGAGCGGACAGGCATTTCTGGGAGGCGCTGAAGGCGGCATCGACGCCGAGCCGCCCGAAGGGCAAGGAGATCCCGCCGAGGGACGACACCGCGTCGACGAGGACGAACGCCCCGGCCGCATGGGCCGCCTCCACGATAGGCTCGAGGGCGTTCGTGATGCCGGTCGAGGTCTCGTTGTGGACCACGGCGACCGCCTTCGTCGGCTTCCGCAACTCCTCCCGCAAGGCCGCGAGGTCCACCCCGGAGCCCCACGGCGAGCTGATCAATTCCGCCTTCAGGCGGTGGCTGAGGAGGACCTCGTGGGTCCTCTCCCCGAAGAACCCGCTCGAGAGGACCAGGACCCGGTCGCCAGGCCGTAGGAACGTATAGGCGATCGACTCCAACGCCGCGTGGCCCGGCCCCGCGATGGGGAACATGTGGGCCTCGGGCGCCGACCAGAGGTACCGCAGGAGGTCGCGGGCCTCCGTCTGAGCTTTCACCCAGGCATCGCCGTAGTGGGGCAGGGCGGGCTTCGCGAGCTCCTCTTGGACTTCCGGAGGGAGCGGCGTGGGTCCTGGAATGAGGAGGAGTCCAGAACCCGAGCCCATGAGACCTTGACAACAATGGGACCGACGCTACTTCAAGCTGTCCCGACACGGTGTGACACGCGGTCCCTAGTCGCGGATCCCGTCCTCCGAGACGCTGAAGACCGCCTCCGCCTCGGGGAGGTTCGGGGAATCAATCAGGCGAGCGATCCGCTTGCCGCCCTTCGACTTGCGGAGGTACACCCGGAACGTCGCGCTGTGTCCCACGATGTGCCCTCCGACGGGTCGCGTCGGATCCCCAAAGAACGCGTCGGGTTTTGCGTGGACTTGATTGGTGACGTAGATCACAGCGTTGTGGATGTCCCCGAACCGCATCAGCTCGTGAATGTGCTTATTCAGGAGCTGCTGCCGCTCTGCGAGGACCCCTCGACCGATGTACTCCGCTCGGAAGTGCGCCGTGAGGGAGTCGATGACGATGAGGCGGATCGGGAAGTCCTGGGTCAGCTCCTGGGCCTTCTCGACCAAGAGCATCTGATGGTGGCTGTTGAAAGCCCGCGCGATGTGGATCCGCTTGAGCACGGAATCGGGATCGAGCTCGAGGGCTTCGGCCATCTGCCGGACCCGCTCCGGCCGGAACGTCTGCTCCGTGTCGATCCACACCGTGTCTCCATCCAGCCCGCTCTCATCCTCGGCCCGCGTGACATTCACGGCCAGCTGATGCGCGAGCTGTGACTTGCCCGCTGAAAATTCACCATACATTTCTGTGATCGCCTGGGTCTCGAGGCCGCCGCCCAGGAGCTCGTCGAGCGCCTTCGAGCAGGTTGTGAGTTTCGAGACGGACTTCCGGCGTTCGAGGACCACGTCGCCCGTCTCGAACCCGCCGATGTCCACCGCGTCGCGGGCCGCGATGATGATTTTCTGCGCCACGTTCGCGCCGATCTCTGCGGCATCCGCCACCATCGTGGGCGAGGCCACGGCGAGGCCCATCAGATCCGTGAACCCGGCCTCCCGCAGCTTCTCTGCGGTCGCGGGACCGACCCCCTCGAGGTCCTCGATTGCTTTGATGGCCTTGGCTGCTACCGCCACCTTATCACCTTTCTTCTCATCGCGGACCATACTTAAGGCGGTAAGGCAGGGGGGTGTGTGAAACTATCGCCCTCCCCCGCGAATGAGGGATATATTCCTGGGGAGCGTTCTTAGGGTTTGGCGGAGGGGGGCGGTCATCGCCAGGCCCCGGGACACGTTTTTCCATTCTCCCGTGATTCCTCCTATGAATGACGGAGCGCCTTTCCTTCGACCGGGTCGCGACCGTGTACGATGAGACACGCAGCCTGCGGCCGCGCGCCTTGGCGAGGGTCCTCGCGGTCCTGGTCGACGAGCTCGCCGGCAAGCGGATCCTCGAGGTGGGCGTCGGGACGGGGCGCTACGCCGTGCCCCTCCAGAAGAGCGGCATCCACGTGGTCGGGGTCGACATCTCCCGGCCGATGGTCGCGTTCGGCCTCGCGAAAGGATTGCGGGACGTCGTTTTCGCGGACGGGAGCAGGCTGCCTTTCGTCGCAAAATCCTTCGACGCCGCGACGACGAACCACGTCCTGCACCTGATCGACAACTGGCGCGAGGTCCTCCAAGAGATCCGGCGAGTCACCCAGGAGCTGTACTTCACCGTCATCGAGCGATCCGACCGGCCCACCCTGAACTTCGAATACGATCGGCTCGTGCGCGAGGGAGGGTTCGAATGGCGTCATCCGGGCGTCCACGAGCGGGACCTTCCGAACCTCCTGAAGCCGGACCTGATTATCCCGGCGGGGCCGTTCCACGAGACGGTCCCCGCAGACCTCATGATCCAGGACCTCAAGATGCGCGCGTTCTCGAACCAGTGGGCCGTCCCGGAGGCGATCCATGAGGCTGCGATCGCGCGGCTCCGGGAACGCTGGGCCGGCAAAGACCTGAGGCGCACGACGACCCTCGAGGTCGCCTTCTGGAATGTGGACCGGCTCGCCGAACTCGGTGAGGTCTCTCAGAGGTCGTGAGGCGCTCCCGCGAAGGCGATCAGCGCTTCCTTCTCCATGAAATGGAGCGGCCCCGGGACCACGAGGCAGTGGGGCGGCGGCCCGACGTCGCGGCCGCCTAGGAGGCTGATCCGGTCCGCCATGGCTCGGACCTCAGGAGAGCCCACCCGGCTCAGCACGCAGGCGACGGTGTGGGGTCCGAAGTCCCCCGTCTTAAGCGCCTCGGCCATGCGGAGGAGGGAGGCGATCGCGTCCCGCGGCGGCAACGAGGTGCCATCCTCCCGCACGTCGAGCAAGACGAGGGTGTGGAGCCCGGCCCGCCGGTTTCCGACGATCGCTTCCAGGGGGCTCGTCGGATCGAACCCCGGGGCCGGGAACGGGACCGTCGTCGTCCGACCGAACTTGTAGACCTGCAGGCCAAGGGTGCCCGCGGCCGCGGTGAGGATCGAGACCCCGTGCTCGATCCTCGTAGGGATGCCGGCGGCCGCCGCCCTGAGACGGAGGTCCACATGGGTTGTCGCGGCCATCGGGTCGCCGACCACCAGGAGCGCGACCTTCTCGCGGCGGGCGGCGTCGAGGATGACCTGGCCGTCCTCCAATTCGGCGCGCGACAGCTTTCGGGCCTTTTTCCCGACGAGACCTTCCACGGAACCGAGCGACGCCCCGGCGAGACCGGACGTGTAGGTTTCCACGAAGACGACGTCCGCAGACCGGGCCTCTTGGAGGCCACGGATCGTGATGCCCCCTTCCCCGTGGAGCCCGAGTCCGATGAAGATGAGCTCGCCCATGGCCCTTTGGAAAGGTGAGGGCCTATCCTAGACCCTTTCCCTCGCCTCCGGCTCGTACGGGGGCGGGGTGTAGACCCGGAGTTCGCGGACGAAGTAGACCGCCGCGGCGATGAACATGATGAGGCCCGCGAGCCCGGCGAGGAACACGAGGTGCTCGTGGTGGAGCTGGGTCCGATCCCGAAAATCCTCGAGGCTGAAAAAATCGACATCGCTCAGGGCGCCGACCAGTGCCGTGAGCCAGAAGAGGACGCCGGACACGAAGCAGATGAGGGACCGGCGGACCATGGGCCTCTCGCAACGGCGCGGCCCTCATCTAGGTTTGCCGATCTCGAAAAATCGCTTAACCATCGACGCGATGCGCGGTCTGTGCGGGCATGGGCCGTCAGCGTGCCACGGGACCGGGCGGAGGAGGTCCGCCGCGACCTCCTGGGCAGAGGCCTGCTCCTGAGGCATCTGAGGATCATTCAGGACCGGGACCGAGTCCTCCTGCCGATTTCGGACCGCGTCGACCTCGGCTTCCCGACGGCGGAGCGGGAGTTCCACGAGGGGTTCGTCGCCGTTCGGAGCTACAAGGACGTCGTCGATGTCCCGGGCGAGGTCCGTCAGCACCTGCCGAGTTCCTTTGACGTCGTCGGCGATATCGCCTTGATCAAGCTCCCGGAGGAGC
>DASQXV010000206.1:0-2388 GCA_035639595.1 Thermoplasmata archaeon
GAACGTTGCAGCGCCGGTCCAAGCAACCCCAAGGGTAAAGAAAGAGGTCGCGAGGGCCCGTCCCCGCCTCTCGGCGGGGCCGCCCGATGCCCTCGCGGGTGGGCGTTCGTTGGGGGGGAGGAATTGTTGATCCAGATTCAACGGAGGCCGATGAAGCCCTGCTCATCGAACGCGACGGGGCCGAGGTCCCAGGACGCTTGCACGGTCTCCGGCGGTTGGACGTCCACGTGGACCGCGTGGTTGTTCTGTTCCTCGATCTCCCGGGCCGCGTTCTCGATCTCCTCGGTCAGCGTCGACAGGTAGGAGCGGCTCAGGTGCTCCACGACGCCTCGGACGATTGTGACGACCATGTAGCCGATCAATTGCATGGCCTCGTTGAAGGAGATCTGGTCCGCGAAGCGGTCGAGGGAGTTGTTGTCCAGGACGATCACGCTGTCCGCCTCCGCCCGGAGGGCTTCGAGGCCTCGCTGCGCGACTTCGGTGCGGCCCTCCGCCTCGAAGGGGAGGATCGCGATGCCGACCGTCACGGCGCCGTTCGCTCGAGCCGATCGGGCGACGATCGGAGCGGCGCCCGTGCCGGCCGCGCCTCCAAGTCCCGCGACGATGAAGACGATGTCCGAGGAAAGGGAAGCGCGGAGGGACCCTTCCTGGTCCTCCGCGGACGACCGCGCCGCGGCGATCCGGTCCTCGGCCTCCCGGTAGGGCAGGAGGATCTTGACGTCGCATTCGGCCTTCGAGAGGCCCGCCGGGTCTGTGTTCACCGCTACGGTCTCGACGCCCTTCACGTCCGTGTCGTAGAGCGCGCTCACCATCTTGCCGCCCGCGCCGCCGACGCCGACGACCGAGATCTTCGGGTCCACGGCGTCCTCGAACAGGCTGCTGATGACCTCGTCCACGTAGTCCTTAGGTACCATCGCTCTGGCCTCCGACGTCATTCCTCGACGGGTCGAGGGAGGCCAGAAGGCAGTTCGGTCCTCTCATGGAGTGCATCCCATCCCTTCCTGACAGGGTTCCCATCCCTTCTTCCTTTTTTCTCGTTGGAGGACAACTCCCTTCCGGCGTCCGCCACGCCTTTCGGCATCATGGCGGGATGACCCCTTCCTTGTCGCCGTTCGAGACCGGGACCACCTTGCCGGTCATCTTATCGACCTCCTGCTTGTGGTCCTGGATCTCCTTCACCCGCTCCCGCGTGAACCACTCCTCGATGCTGCGGACGATCGCGTGCTCCCGGCTCAGGAAGTAGCCGTCCGCGACGAGGCGGTCGACGAGTTCGAGGTAGTACCGCGGGATGCGGATCGTGACCGTGTCGCCGCCGGTACGGATCGTCTGGATGTACGCCTGGACCGCGTCCCGAACCAGCTGGGAGCGGTTCGCGTGCGACGTGCTCTCTTTCAAGAACGCGTCGATCAGCTCGAGGTTCTCTTTCTCGAGCCGCAGCGTGATCCGCTCGTTTTCGTCCATCCCAGATCCCTCGCCTCGAACGCGGGATGGTATGACAGGGTCATACCGCTGTCCGCTGTTTCTGGCGTGTCTTGGCGCCCGAACCTGGGCCGCGGGATATATACGTTTTGTCAATTGTCATACGACGTAGGACAGGCCCCTCCATCGCGGCAAAAATCGCGTCGCGGGACCCCCTCCGATTTTTATCGCGTCTGCCAAATGGAATACCCCTCACTTCGGCGCGAAAAATCCGCGGAGCGGACTTCCCGTTCCCTCGAAAAGATTAACGAGAGCGGCCCCGTATGGCGCGCGCGTGGCCCGGAGAAAATCCACGCGACGCGTCGCGCGAAGCCCCGCTCGAGGTCGGCGTTCAAAGGGTCCATCCAAACCGGCGCGTCCTCCCGCCCAATCGCAGACGAAGCGACGTCCGCCGACCCATCGACGTCGCGTGCCTTCGCCCCGCGGGAAGGGGAGACACGGCGTCGGCCGCCCCGAGATCGACCTGCGACGGATCCAGGCGCGATGGCAGGCCGCCTGGGAGAAGGACCGCGTGTACGTCGCGCGGGCCGAGCCCGGGAAGCGGAAGTGGTTCACGACCGTCCCCTATCCGTACATGAACGGATACCAGCACCTCGGCTTCGGGACGTCCTTCCTGCGGGCGGAGTTCCAGTCCCGGTACCGCCGGATGCTCGGCGACAACGTCCTCCATCCGCAGGGATTCCATTGCACGGGCCTCCCGATCCTCGGAGCCGCGAAACGCGTCGCGGAGAAGGAGCCGAAGCAATGGAAGATCTTGCGGGAGATGGGCATTCCGGACCGCGAGATCCCGAAGTTCGCGGACCCGATGCATTGGATCGAGGTCTTCCCCGCGGCGACGAGGGAGGACCTGAAGGGCCTCGGGGCCGCCGTGGACTGGACGCGGTCCTTCATCACGACGCCCCTGAACCC
>DASQXV010000207.1:0-5845 GCA_035639595.1 Thermoplasmata archaeon
TCTCGCGGACCAACGGCTTCATATGCGCACACCTGCTTGATGACGTAAATGCCGGAGTCCGTGAAGCCGGACGCCACGAAGCCCCTCACCGTCGACGAGCGCGTCGCGCTCGACCGGATCGAATTCGACGAGGAGCCGTTCATCACGGTGGACACGGACGTTTGCCGGACGTGCGATGCGAAGCCTTGCCTCTACGTCTGCCCCTCAAAGGTGTACCGCCTGGAGAAGGGCGAACTCGTGTACAACACGGATGGGTGCATCGAACTCGGCGCCTGCGCGATCGTCTGCGCGCACATCGGAAAGGGCGCGATCCGATGGAGCTACCCTCGAGGCTCCCATGGCGTCGAATTCCGCTTCGGATGACCGCGCTCGCGGCGTCCCGCCTGGGTTGGGATCCGACGGTCGAATCGGTCCGAATCCGACCCCTTAAGTAACGTTCGGGAGATATCCGCGTTCGGTTGGGGGAGCGACGGGTCGCTCAATCCTTAGATTCATGAGCGGGAGCTTGATCGTCACGATCCTCCTCGCGACAGCGCTCGGGGCGGCTGCTCAGACTTTTGAGATTACATCGACCCCCTTCCAGGTCCACCAGAACCTCGCCGCGGACGCCGGTTGGCACGCGTACGCGCTGACCGCGAGGACCGAGGAGAAGGTCGCCTACTCGATGGCTGTGACCACGGCCGACGCCTGCGCCATCCTCCTGTTCGTGAAGGGGCACGACCTGGGTCCGACCGGCCAGTACTTCGCGACGTACTCCGAGCGAAACTGTGTCCCGCGGTATTCGAACACGTTCCCGGTCGACGCGGCAGACGGGACGGACTTCACGGTCCTCATCGAGACGACCTCACCCGGAGACGTCAACTATTCTCTCGAGGTCCACATCCTGACGCCGGTCCTTTCGAGGGCGACCGCCGGCCTCCTCATCGTCCTGACGATCGCGGTCCTGCCTCCCAGCCTCTGGGTTTTGCGGGGCCGGCGCACGAATCCGAAGGCGCCGTCCGCGGAGCTTCCGCCTTCGCCTCCCCCGCCTCCTCCAGCGACCTAGTCCTGAACGGGAATCTAATAAGCCAGGCTCGCTTGTCCACCGTATGCTCGCGGAACGGAGGCCCGAATGGCTCCGCGTCCGTCCTCCCTCGGGGGAGAACTACGTCCAGCTCAAGTCCTTGTTCCGATCCCTGAATCTCCATACCGTGTGCGAGGAGGCCCACTGTCCCAACGTCTGGGAGTGCTGGGGCGGGGGCACCGCGACGATCATGCTCATGGGAGACACGTGTACGCGGGGCTGCCGGTTTTGCGCGGTCAAGTCGGGGAACCCGCGGGGCGCCCTCGACCTCGAGGAACCGCGGAAGGTCGCGATGGCCTTGTCGAACTTGGCGCTGTCCTATGTCGTCCTGACCTCCGTGGACCGCGACGACCTCCCCGACGGCGGAGCTGGCCACTTCGCCCGGACGGTCCGGGAAATCAAGGCCCGACGACCCGACGTGCTCGTGGAGGCCTTGATCCCGGACTTCCAGGGAGACCTTGGCGCGGTCCGCGCCGTCGTCGACGCGGGCGTCGACGTCCTCGACCACAACGTCGAGACCGTCGAACGGCTCCAGGGCCGTGTGCGGGACCCGCGCGCTTCCTATCGCCAGAGCCTGGACGTCCTGCGCGCGGCGAAGGGGATGCGAGACGGCTTGTTCACGAAATCCTCGATCATGCTCGGCCTGGGAGAGACCCGGGAGGAAGTCCTAGAGACGATGCGGGACCTCCGCGCCGCGGACGTGGACATCGTCACGCTGGGCCAGTACCTGCGTCCGAGCGAGTGGCATCTCCCCGTCCAAGGGTTCGTCCCGCCGGAGGCCTTCGACGGTTTCCGGGAGGCGGGAGAGTCGATGGGCTTCGCGTACGTCGCCGCGGGCCCCCTGGTCCGATCCTCGTATCGGGCCGGCGAGTTCTTCCTTGAGAACGTGATCCGCAACCGACGGCGCGGCCAGGGGGCGTGACCCCCACGACGGAAGAAGGGCTTCTCCAGATCCTCGATACGGACGGGACCTACGACTCGAAGCTCGAACCGCGGCTTTCGCCGGACTTGCTGAAGACCGCGTACCGGCACCTCGTCCTCGTCCGTACCCTGGATACGCGGATGCTCTCCCTCCAGCGGCAGGGCCGGATCGGCTTCTACGTTCCCAGCTCGGGCGAGGAGGCCTGCCAGATCGGGAGCCCGATGGCCCTCGAGCCCCGGGACTGGGTCTTCCCCGCGTACCGCGAACTCGGCGCCGCATTGTGGCGAGGGGTCCCGATCGAGATCCTGATCGCCCAAGCCTATGGAAACGCGAAGGATCCCCAGCGCGGGCGCCAAATGCCCAACCATTTCGGCGCCGCCACCGCCCACTACGTGACGACGTCCAGTCCGGTGGGCACTCAGATCACCCAGGCCGTCGGAGCCGCGTGGGCGGCGAAGATTCGCAAGGAGGACATCGTCACGCTGACGTTCTTCGGGGACGGCGCGACGAGCGAGGGGGACTTCCATGCGGGGATGAATTTCGCGGGCGTGTTCAAGGCGCCGACGATCTTCTTCTGCAAGAACAACCAATGGGCGATCTCCGTCCCAGTCTCCCGCCAGACGGCCTCGAAGAGCCTGGCCGCGAAGGCCCAGGCGTACGGGATGGACGGGGTCCGGGTCGACGGGAACGACGTCCTCGCCGTGTATGCCGCGACGAAGGCGGCGGTCGACAAGGCCCGCGCCGGCGGCGGACCGACCATGATCGAGGCCGTCACCTATCGGATGGGGCCGCATTCGTCGAGCGACGACCCGACGCGATACCGAGCGAAGGAGGAAGTGGACGCGTGGGCCCGACGGGATCCAATCGACCGGATGCGGAAGTACCTCGAGCTGAAGGGGCTTTGGACGAAGGATCGAGACGACGCCCTCCGCGCGGAGCTCGACGACCTGGTGCAGGCCACGATCAAGGAGGTCGAGCGGCACCCGCCCCCGCCGATCGAGACCCTGTTCGAGGACGTCTACGCGGAGATGACCCCCCAAATCCGGGAACAGATGGAGGCGTATCTCGCCTCCGGGGAGCGTCGTCGCCCCGAAGTCCTCGACAAGTTCCCTCTGTGACATGTCCGACCCGATGCGAGCCGAATCGGTCAGCCTTCGCGACGGACGGACGGTCCTGGTGCGTCCCGCCACGATGGAGGACGAAACGTCGACCCTGCGGAACGTCAACGAAATCGGACGCGAGGAAGTCTACATCATGGTGGAGAAGGTCGAGAGCCTGGAGGAGGAGCGTCGATGGCTTTTGAGCTTCGACGGCGTCCGGAATGTCCTGTTCGTCGCGGTGGCCGACGGCGAGGTGATCGGCGCGGCCGACTGCCATGGCGGAACTTTCCCGAAAGACCGCCATGTGGGCACGATCGGCATCGCAATCCAGGAAGGCTGGCGCGAGGTGGGCCTCGGACGCCGGATGATGGAACGCCTCCTGGAATGGATGCGGGACCGCGGTTTCGCGAAGGCCGAGCTCACCGTGTTCGCCACGAATGAGCGCGCCCGGCGTCTATACAAGTCCCTTGGCTTCGTCGAGGAGGGCGTCCGCCGTCGGCACCTTAGAATCCGGGGCGAGTTCGTCGACGACGTCCTGATGGGCCTCTGTCTGATGCCTGAGGAGACGTCCGCGGTGGCGTGAGACATCCTTAAGTGGGGGACGGTTTTTCGGACCGCGGGGAGACCTACATGGCTCGACGAGCAAAACGAGCGACGACGAAGAGGAAGTCGACCGGAACACGGAAGCCGAAGACGGCCCGCACGAGTCCCATCCCGCCAGGATGGCGAACCGTGACGCCGTACCTTGTGATCGACGGTGCCGCGAGGGCCATCGAATTCTACAAGAAGGCGTTCGGGGCCAAGGAAATCAACCGGGCGGCCGGGCCCGACGGATCCATCATGAACGCCACGATCCGGATCGGGGACTCCTTCATCATGATGTGCGACGAGTTCCCCGGCGGCGACACGAAGGCGCCGACCTCCGCCGCCGCGACGACGATGAACATCCACCTCTACTCCAAGGACGTCGACAAGCTTTGGAACCAGGCCGTCAACGCGGGCGCGCAACCGACGTTGCCCCTCGACAACCAGTTCTGGGGGGAGCGGTACGGCAAGCTCCAGGATCCGTTCGGGCACGTCTGGTCCATGTCGATGGCGGTCAAGATGAGCGAGGAAGAGAAGGAAAGGAAGCGCCAGGAGGCCTTCGCGATGTTCGAGAAGAGCGAGCGGCCGGGCTTCGACTCATCGCAGGCCTGATCGGGACCAAGTCGAGTTTATACGGAGCCCGTCCCTGCCGGCCGCGTGGCCGAGGAGGCGCTCCGGGCGCAGGACGTCCGGAAGGTGTACCGCGGCCGGACCGGACCGGAGGTCGAGGCGCTCCGCGGGGTGTCCCTCTCCCTCCGCCGGGGCGGCCGCATCGCGTTGCTAGGCCGGAACGGGGCCGGGAAGACGACCTTCCTCCGGATCGCGTCGACCCTCCTCGTCCCAACGTCGGGCGGGGTGGACGTCTTCGGATTCGACGTCGTCGAGGAGCCGGAGAAGGTGCGACCCCTGATCGCGGTCGTCCCGCAGGAAGGCAAGCCGTTCTTCCATCTCACCCCGCGAGAACAGGTCTATTGCTACCTGCGCGCCCGCGGGAATCCCCGGGACCTCTCGAAGGCGCGGACGGAAGAGGCCTTGCGCAAGATGGGGCTCCGCGACGTCGCGGACCGCCTGAGCGTCACCCTGAGCGGCGGGCAGAAGCAGCGCGCGATGGTCGCGACCGTCATGGCGACGGAGGCCCCCCTCCTATTCCTGGACGAGCCGACGATCGGGCTCGATCCGTTCGCACGCCGCGCCGTCTGGGACGTCCTGCGGGAACTCACGCGGAAAGGATCGACGGTCCTCCTCACGACCCACTACCTGGACGAGGCGGAGGCCCTCTCGGAGCGGCTGTACATCGTCGAGGAGGGCCGCGTCCTGTTCGAAGGGACGTCGGAGGAGGCGAAACGGAGGATCGGCGGGACCTTGCGGGTCTCCGTCGAGGACGGAGGCCGTCATCGGGACCTGTTCGAATCGTTCGGCCGGACGGTCGAGGAGGGTCGCATCCTCCATGTGATCATGGGGCCCGAGAAGATCCATGAGATCATGGACCTCGCCCTCCGGACCGGGCTCTCCGCAACCGTGGGCCCCGTGACCCTCGAGGAGGCGTTCCTGACGATCGTCGGCCGATCGATCGACGCGGAGTGAGGGCATGGTCTTCGGATGGCGGTGGTCCGGATCCGGCGCCTTCCTCGTGACGGAGGTCCGCGTGCAGCTGCACGAATGGCTCGCGATTGTGACGGGCACCCTCACCCCGGGCGCCCTCCTGATATTCGTCGCGATCCTCGCCCCCGACCTGCTCCCGGTCACGTTGATTGGCGCCCTCGTCTACTCGATGTTCTTGATCGGGCAGCGGGTCCTGAACGAGGCGGCGTACATCCGGATCGACCACAAGCTGAACGAACTCTACCATGCGAGCCCCCTCTCCCCGGAGGGGTACTTCGTCGGCATCGCGGGCGGGATGCTGCTCGCCTACCTGCCGCCCACCTTGGTCGTGCTGGCCATCTTGGAGTTCCTGCATCCCCTCGGCGTGGCGGGGGGCTTCGCCCTCGCCGGATGTCTCCTCGCCGTGTGGGCCGTGTCCTCGGCGATCGGCTACGTCGTGTCGACCCTGTTCAAGGACATGAAGGCGATCTGGCCTTACTCGGCCCTCCTCACGAACCTGTTCGGCGTCCTGCCTCCCGTCTTCTATCCGTTGTCTCGGGTTCCGATCGAGTGGCGGTCCGCCGTCCTCCTGCT
>DASQXV010000208.1:0-13371 GCA_035639595.1 Thermoplasmata archaeon
TTCCACATGGGGGCGACGCCCACGCCAGTCCCGAAGGACCGGTGCCTCGACTTCTCGACGATGAAGCGGGTCGTGGAACATGTCTTCATTCGGGGGACCCTTCCGAGGTGGATTGCATGGAGACAGCCCTGATCACCGATAAAAGGGGAAAGTCCGGGGCCGGATTGAGCCACGGATGTGGGGGACAGGCGGCGGAGACGGAAGGCGCTTCGTCGGGAGTTTATCCGTCCGATTCCGAGCCACAAATAGCTTTGTCCACGAGTGATAGACCTGTCCTATGGAGGAAAATGAGAATCGTGTGTGATATTTTCGACCCTTGCCTTGATGCCTTTCGAGACCCCCACGCTACGGTAATATGGCAAGCGAGAGGCCCGATTCCTCGTTGCAAGTCCTCTTCGGGAAAGCGTTCCTAGTCCAGCTCCAGCGCGGGGATGTAGAAGGCGCAAGGGTGTTCGCGCGGGCCTTCCTGCTCCGGACGAACTGGCCCGAGGCGCCGGGAGGATTCACCGTCCCCGCCGCGACGAGAGCCGCGCTTCGATCGCCGAGACCGCGTCGTCGGCCGCGTCATCCGCGGGGCGGCTGGCATCGAGGACCACGAACCTCCGGGTTTTCGCCAAGCGATCGTAGTTTGCCGCAACCTTCGTGAGCAGGCCCGCGTCCTCGAAACGAATGCGGTCGGGTCGATCCTTGATCCGGGCCATCGCGACCTCCACGGGCACCTTGAGGAAGAGGACGAGATCCGGAGGGAGGACCCAGGGCTCGCTCGCCCGCTCCAGGAACCGGATCGGGTCGCGGATGATCCCTTGGAGGCGCGCCCCTTGGTACGCGTACGTCGAGTGCGCGTAGCGGTCGCAAAGGACCAACTCGCCTTTCGCGAGGTGGGACCGGATCTCCGGGAGGTGCGTCGCCCGGTCGGCGAGGAACAAGAACGCCTCGGCCAGCGGCCCCCGATCCTCCGCGATTCC
This sequence comes from Thermoplasmata archaeon, assembly GCA_035639595.1. GTDB lineage: Archaea > Thermoplasmatota > Thermoplasmata > RBG-16-68-12 > RBG-16-68-12 > RBG-16-68-12. The sequence continues at coordinate 966 of DASQXV010000208.1, forward strand.
ACGTCGGACGGCGTCGCCGACCCATCCTGCGGTGGGCTCGCTCGTCCAGTGGACAGCATGGCCGCGCGACCGAAGGCGGTCCGCCGCGAGCTTGCTCACCGTCGTCTTCCCGGACCCGTCGATGCCTTCGAACGTGACGAAACCAGCGAGCACGGGCAGCGGCATCCGAAGCGACCGTCATTAACCCGCCGTCCCTCCCGCTGCGGCCCGACCGCACAACCCTTTTATAGATTCCACCGGCTCCCAGGGAGCGGGCTGGGGCAGGGGGCGCGTAGGATAGCATGGAAGCTTCGTCCGGATCTCCGGAGGTCTGCGAACTCCGATCGTGAGGGCCGCTGTCGGAAATGCCACCGGCGCCTCGTGATGCTCCCGGACGATCGACGGCAAGGATACTGCTTCGACTGTTTCGACTCCCTTGAGGTCCGCACCAAACCTTCGTTCTAGTCCGTCGCCTTTCCGATGAGCTCTCGCCGACGTTCCTGACGCCGCTGCCTCCAGCGCTTCAAGTCGGCCTCAATCCAGGCCTTCGGACGACCCTGCGATCGGAGCCAGTCCACGTTGGGCTTCCACACGATGTCCCAGGTCCGCAAGGCTTGTTCGACCTCGTCCGTCACCTCTTCCGCGGAGGGCGAACGATCCTCGGACGCCTTCGCGCCAATTTCCCACGCCCACGCCTTCAGATCCTCGAGGAGCCGCGATTTGCTCGCGCTTTCCCAGATCAACGAGGCGGAACGGAGCACGTCTTTCTCGGCCTCCCGGTCGAAGAGGGCGCTGACCCGTTCCGTCCCACTCGCCCAAAAGGGGCGATCCAAGGAGCCGCGCCACCGGAGTCCGTGCTTCGCGAGGAGGCGCTTGAAGGAGTCCTTGTGTTTCGAGTAGGTCTCCCCATCCATCTCGAAACGAAAACGCATGTCTCCCTTGGAGGCCGTGCCGAATAGTTAACGATTTCGCGGAGGACCGGGGCGCCATGGAGGCGGGTTCAATCGCCGCGGTCAAGACGCGCTCCTGAAGGGATTGAGAGCCTCACGGCGAGACGGCGCGAGACGGAGAGGCCAGTTTCATCCGCACGACCGTAATGGCCACGAGGGCGAACACGACGGCAGCGCCGAACGTGAATGCCTCGGCGGCGACCCCGAACCGAGCGCTGTACAGCTCGCCGAGGACCGAGATCAAATTGAAGCTCGCATGCATGGTCACCGCGATCAGGTAGAACGGGAGGACGGCCCAGGGCCGATGCATGAGCCAGCTCTTCGCCAGTCCATATCCGACGACCGCGGTCGAGCTCGCATGGAGGAACGACGAGGAGAAGGAACGAATCGCGATGACGATGAAAGACGCCGTCGCCCCGCCGTTCGGGTCGAGCAGCGCGTTGATCCCGTAGAAGAGGTTCTCCGTCGCCGAGAAACCGAGCCCGGCCGCGGCCCCGTAGACGAGGCCGTCCAGGAGGCGTTGGATTTCCGGCCTCCCTGCGCGGACTCCGAGGCCCTTCGCCGCCTCCTCGACCAGGGGCGCCACGATGACGGCCCCGATGACGAGGGGGATCATCGCCGGATCGTCGATCCGACGGGCGAGCCACTCCGTCAGGGGCCGGACCTGCCCCAGGGTCGCCGCGAGGACCAGGCTGAAGATAATCGCGATGATCACGCTGAACACGGCGCCCCAGAGGAACGCCCTCACGACGAACTTCCAGGGCTCCCGGTCGTGCCGGGCCGTGTTGCGGATCCACACCATGAAAATGAGCGGCATCGTGAAGGCGGAGACGAGCAACAGGGCGAACAGGAAATACGGTGAATCGAGGAAACTGGCCACGATGCCACCAGGTCAGCGATCCCCGAATTCGCGGACCTCTTCTCGAAGCTTTGCATGCGCTGCAGCGAGGCGGGCGACGGGGACGCGGAACGGGGAACAGGACACGTAGTTGAGGCCGAGGGCGTGGCACAGCTCGATGCTCGCGGGATCTCCCCCATGCTCCCCGCAGATTCCGACCTCTAGGTCGGTGCGGACTTGCCGGCCCTTCTTCACGCATATCTCCATGAGCCGACCGACCCCGTCCCGATCGAGCGTCTGGAACGGATTCACGGGAAGGATGCCGCGATCGACGAAGTCGAGGAGGAACTTGCCTTCCGCGTCGTCCCGGCTGTAGCCGAACGTCGTCTGCGTCAAGTCGTTCGTCCCGAAGGAGAAGAACTCCGCGTAGCGAGCGAGTTCGTCCGCCGTGAGGGCGGCCCGCGGAAGCTCGATCATGGTCCCGAACTTGTAGACGACCTGGACCCCCTCCCGTTCCATGACCTCCTTGGCCACCCTCTCGAGGGCCTCCCGCTCGACCTTGAGCTCGTTCACGTGGCCCGCGAGCGGGATCATGATTTCCGGCTTCACGACGACGCCCTCCTTCGCGAGGGCGGACGCGGCACCGAAGATCGCGCGGACCTGCATCTCCGTGATCTCGGGGAAGGTGATCCCGAGACGGCAACCTCGGAGGCCCAACATCGGGTTCGCCTCCCGCAGCATCGCGACCGCCTCGAGGAGGCGCTGCACCTTCGGGAGGAGCGCCTCGATCCCGCGGGCGAGCGATCCGCCTCCGGCCTCCCGGACCTCTTCGAGGAAGACCCGATCTTCCTCGGAACGCGCGGAACGGGCCAGGAGGTCCGGGTCCTCCTGGGCCATGGTGAGTTTCGTGACCTGGACTAAGAGGGCTTCGTACTTCGGAAGGAACTCGTGGAGGGGGGGATCGATGAGGCGGATGATCACGGGAAGCCCCTGCATGGCCCGCAGGATCCCGAGGAAGTCGCGCTCCTGGAGCTGCCCGAGCTTCTCGAGGGAATCGAGGTACCGGCGGGACAAGTCGGCGAACCGGGGCTCAAGGCCTTCGAGGCGCTTCCGCGCCATGTCGCTCTTCTCCCCCTTCGCGGTCTCCAGCTCGGCCTTGGCCACGCGGACCTCCACGGCCACGCGTCGATACTCGGGGGCCGCGAGGATCATCTCGTGGACGATGTCGAGCCGATCTGTCTCCATGAACATGTGTTCCGTGCGATCGAGCCCGATCCCCTGCGCGCCGAACTCCCGCGCCCGCTCCGCGTCTCGGGGATAGTCCGCGTTGGCCCAGACTTGGAGCCGGCGTTCCTCGTCCGCCCAGCGCAGCAGGGTCTGCAGGTCCGCCTCCTTCCGGAAGTCCGGCTCGATCGTCGGGATCCGTCCCTCGAAGACCTCGCCCGTGCTCCCGTCGATGGAGACGAAGTCGCCGCGCTGGACGACCTTGCCTGCAGCGCGGAAGAGTCCTTGGGCGTAGTCGACGACGATCGATTCGCAGCCCGCAACGCAGGGAATGCCGAGGCCCCGCGTGACGACGGCGGCATGGCTCGTCGCCCCCCCGCGGGCCGTCAGGACGCCCTTCGCGTGGAGGATGCCGTGGACGTCGTCCGGGGAGGTCTCCACGCGGACGAGGATGACCGGCTTCTTCTCGTCCCGCCCCATCCGTTCCGCCTCGTCCGGGTCGAAGGTCGCGAACCCCGCGGCCGCCCCGGGAGACGCGTTCAACCCCTTCGCGAGCGACCGGCCTTCCCGCCGGGCCGCGGACTTCGCGTTCTCGTCGAACTGGGGGAGCAGGAGTTGCGTGACGTGCATCGGCTCCACGCGCAGGATCGCCTCCTGCTTCGTCACGAGGCTTTCGCGGGCCATGTCTACCGCGATCTTCACGGCGGCGCGTGCGGACCGTTTCGCGGTGCGTGTCTGGAGCATCCAGAGCTTGCCTCGCTCGACCGTGAATTCGATGTCCTGGACATCCCGGTAGTGCTTCTCGAGTTGATCCGCGACCTCCGCGAACTGCTCGTAGACCGCGGGGAAGGCCTCGCGGAGCTGGCCGATCGTCATCGGCGTCCGGATGCCCGCGACGACGTCCTCGCCTTGGGCGTTGGACAGGAACTCGCCGAACAGCTGCTTCTCCCCGGTCGAGGGATTGCGGGTGAAGGCGACCCCCGTCCCGGAGTCCGGTCCCATGTTCCCGAAGACCATCGCCTGGACGTTCGCGGCTGTGCCCAAATCGTGGGGGATCTTGTTGAAGTTCCGATAGTCGACGGCCCTCTTCCCGTTCCACGAACGGAAGACCGCCGCGATGGCCTCGCGCAGCTGCTCCCTCGCGTCCTGCGGGAAATCGCCGCCCGTCTCCGCGCGGTAGAGATCCTTGAACGCCTGGGTCACCGTTTTCAGGTCCTCGGCGGTGAGGTCCGTGTCCTTCTTCGCTCGGGCGGCCTCCTTCCGCTGGTCCAGGATCGCTTCGAACTTTCGGCCATCGATCTCCTTCACGATGCGGCCGTACATGGAGACGAGACGACGGTACGCATCCCACGCGAAGCGCTCGTCCGAGGACCGGGCCAGAGTCTCGACGGTCGCATCATTCAGTCCGAGGTTCAGGACGGTGTCCATCATCCCGGGCATCGAGAATTTCGCGCCGGAACGGACCGACACGAGGAGGGGATTCGTGGGGTCCCCGAGCCGCCGACCCATCTTCCCCTCGACGGTGGCGAGCCCTTCTTCGACCTGTTTCCAAAGGCCCGGTGGGAACCGGCCCGTCCGCGCGTACGCGTTGCAGGCCTTGGTCGTGATCGTGAAGCCGGGCGGCACCGGAAGCCCGAGGCGCGTCATCTCCGCGAGGCCCGCGCCCTTGCCGCCAAGCAGGTCGCGCATGGAGGCGTTGCCCTCCTCGAAACGATAGACATGCTTCGGCAGCGGACGACCCCCATCGCAGTAGCTTTGAGCGTTATATAACGATTGTCCGGTTTCCATTCGCCCGCGGAACGGGCGACGGGACGGCCCTCATCCGTCGACTTCGACGACTTGCCTGCGACCACGCATCCACGGTGGCATCGTGATAGCCAGGAATGGTGGACCGCTACAAGTTTCGCGGAGGCCCTAGAATCCCATCTGATAGGCCTTCAAGTCCGCCCGTTTCCGTTCCAGGAAACGGTACACGGTCTTGTGCTCGCTGCCGCGAAGGAGCATGATCACGGCCTCCCGCGCGATCGCCATCTCGAAGGAGCCGCCGATCATCGCGACGGTGTGGCCCCACACGCTGACCTCCACGCCCGTCAGCTCCTCGATGATTCGGCGGGTCTTCCCGCGGGTCCCGATGAGCCTCGCCCGCACCTGCTCGACGCGGCCCTTCGACCGGGCGAAGTCCTTGATGTCGAGGATTTCAAGGTACACGTCGTCGTCGAGGAGACGGAAGGCCCGTTCCTCGGAAAACCCGCGGCCCACCGCCTGGACGATATCCCGTGCCTTCAGGGCGAGGACGGGGTCCGCGGCTCCCGCCTCGTCGATCGTCACCTCGCCCGTCGCGGAGTCGACAGCAATCTTCGTCCCGGTGGACTCCTGGAGCCGGCGTTTCGTCGCGCCCTCCGGCCCGATCAAGACGCCGAGCCGTTCCGCCGAGATCCGAGCGTACAACATGTCAGCCTCCGACGATCGCCTGTTCGAGGGCCGCAGCCGTCCCTTCGATCCCGAGACGCCGGAAGTATCGCGCGGTGTTGTCGAGGTCCCGCCGGAACCACTCCTCGGCCCGCGGGTGGTCCAGGGGGACGGACTGTCCGACGTCGATCACGACGGCCCGATCCTGCCACCACAGGACATTGTATTCGCTGAAATCGGCATGGACGAGCTCCGCCTTGCGGATCCGCCGGAGGTTCTCCACGACGTCATCCCGAAGGGCGTGGAGGTCCTCGGGGACCACATCGCGGAGGGTGGGCGCAGGTTGTGTCTCGTCCCCGATGTACTCCATGACCACGACGTTGTCCAAGACGCGTTCGGGACGGGGCACGCGGACGCCCGCATCGTCCATTCGGACGAGGTTCTTGTACTCCTTCTGGGCCCAGGCGAAAATCGTGGGCTTCGTCGCCCGCTTCACCCGCTTGAACCGCGGGTCGCCCTCGATGTACACCGCGATGTTCCGGAAGGTGGCGGTCGCGATCCGGTAGATTTTCACGGCCTTCCCCCGCCCCGCGGCATCGGTCGCATGGAAGACGTTCGCCTCCTTCCCCGTGCTCACCGGGTAGTCCAAGGTCGAGAACACGCCGTCGCCGATGAGCGACGCGATCGTCAACAGAGCGGCGTGGTCGAAGACCTGATCGTAGGTCTTGCGGGCCGAGGAGTCCTTCGCCTTTGTCCGGAGCTCGTCGACCTGTGCCTCGAGGCGCCGAAGGCGACGGTCGTCCATCATCCGTTCCGAAACGAACGGGCCGCTCGACTAAGAGCTTTATGGGCAAGTCAGAAGACGTTGATCGACTTCGGGATTAGACCCCGCCGGCTGAGGTAACTCGCTTCCGTCTTCGTGTACCGATGGCGGATGTCGCACTTCTCGTCCTGGAACTCCCAGACTTTGACGATCAACAGGTCGCCCTCGCGGATCCACATCCTCTTTTTCAACTTGCCCGGGATCCGGCCGAGGCGGCTCTTCCCGTCCTGGCACATGACCCGGACCCGCGAGGCCCCGAGGAGCTGGTCCGCGATCCCGAGGATCTCCTTCTCCTTGGCCCGTGGCATGCGGACGCGGACGACCTCTTCCTCGACCACTTCCGCATCCATGGAGGGGAGGGGCTAAAACGTTTGTGGCCCCTCATTCCGGGAGGTCGATCGGGTTCGAGACGAGGGGCCGTTCCTCGAGGCGCGTCTCCCCGACCGGCACATACGGGAAGGGGACCGGCGGGTTCTCGAAGAACGCGGGCGAGACAATGTCAACTCCCTCCGGGAGGTCGTACCGTTGATCATCGACGTATCCGAACCAGTAGACGACGGCCCCGTCGCCGAACAAGTCGCTGTACGGTTGGAGCTGTTTCTTGATATGCCGGCGAATCTCGTGCGGGTCGCCGAAGGTCGCTTTCGACTCGATCCAATACTTCCTCGAGCCGTTCATCTCGATCGGCTTGTGGACCAAGATGTCCGGCGTCTTGTCGTACTTCGCCCGGAGATCCTTCTCCGTCTCATACTCGAGTCCCCGGGCGTCGAGCCACGTCTGGAGCTTCGCCTCGCCCCACCGGCCCCGGGCGTATTGGCGGGCGGACCCTTCGGGCGAGTACACGATGTCCGCGCGGGTCACCTCCTCGAGCTCCTTCCTCAACCGGCGGTCCTTGACGGAGTCGAGGTCGTTGATCATCTTCCAGAAGTTCTTACGGGAGATCTTCCTCTGCTCGAGGACCATCAGGGCCGTGAGGATCGGCGGGAAGTCGAACCTGTTCGCGATGTCCAGGAGGCTCGTCCCCTGCTGCCACATGAACGCGAGGCGCCGGGCCTGAGCCTTCACCCGGTAGAACTTCTTCGTCGTCTCTCGCACGATCCGCTGGGTGTAGATCACGAGGAGGAGTTCCTTGTCGTACCCGAAGTTCTCGGCCAGGAAGTCGATATCCTGGGCTGTGCCGAGCTTACGAAATAGGTCTTGATACTCATCGTACTTCATTGACAATGTCACTAAACCACGCGGGAGGGAGGAAAGGAATTTGCAATTGGACCAATTGGGGCGCACCGTACTTAAATGTTTGCGGGTGACCCGCGAGGCGGAGAGCGTCGCCCGGGTTCGGCTCTACCAATGGACCTCGCTCCCCGGTCCGGGCAGACGGATGTCCCGCGAATGGCTAAATAGGTCGGGGCTCGTGCGCGCTCGTACGTGCCGGCGGACATCTCGAAAATCATCAGCGACGCCGCATATCAGGCGTACGAACGTCGGCTCCTCCATCAGGTAAAACAGGGCCCCGTGCCGAACCACGTCGCCATCATCATGGATGGGAACCGTCGGTTCGCGCGGGAAATCGGCCTCGGAAACGTGCTGGACGGCCATGTGAAAGGCCGCGACAAGCTCGAAGAGGTCCTCGAATGGTGCCTCGAGGTGGGCATCCGAATCCTGACGGTCTACGCGTTCTCGACGGAGAACCTGCGGCGCGAGAACGAGGAAGTGCGGCACCTCATGCACCTGTTCGCCGAGAACTTCCGGAAGGTCGGCGACGACGAGCGCGTCCATCGCAACCGGATCCGGGTGAACGTCTTCGGGAACCGCGACCTCCTGCCGCCCGAGGTCATCGAGGCGATCGAGTACGCGGAGGCCCGGACCCAGGAGTACGACCAGTACCGGTTCAATCTGGCCGTCGCCTACGGGGGTCGAGAAGAAATCCTGCGTGCCATCCGGAGGGTCGTCGAGGACGCACGAGAGGGCAAGGTGGACCCTGGCGACATCGACGAGAAGTTCTTCTCGAAGCGGCTGTACACCGCGGACCTCCCGGATCCGGACCTCGTGCTCCGGACGAGCGGCGAGGAGCGGATCTCGAACTTCCTCCTCTGGCAGCTCGCCTACGCGGAGCTGTACTTCGTCGACGTCTTCTGGCCCGGGTTCCGGAAGATCGACTTCCTCCGGGCCATCCGGTCGTTCCAGATGCGCCAGCGAAGGTACGGGGAATGAGGGGCCATCGCAGCCCTTAAGTCCCGTGCCCAGCTTGCGCGGCCGGCATGAAGGGCGAGGTCGTCTTCTACCGGCTCTTCGACATCGGGGCCTCGGTCGACCTGGACGAGATCCGCCGGACGATTAACATGCCCTTCCTCTCCGGACGCCTCCTCTCCGAGCGGTCCGCCCCCCGGTATGCCCGGTTCGTCCAGCCCCTCCTCGTCTACGTCGACGAGCGCGCTCTGGAGACGACCTTGGGGCGCCTCACGGTCTCCATCGCCGTCAAGTTGTACGGGGTCGGCGCCCTGGCGGTCGTCCTGCGGACGCCCTTCGAGACGTCCACGTTGCGGGAGCTGCGGGGCTTCGCGAACCTCCGGATCCGAGGGGACGGCCCGGAGGACGAGAGCCTCGACGTCTACTGCACCCGACTCGTCCAACGGATCACGGAGGACCTCGTGCCGTTCCTCCACGACGCGTACGACGTCAAGGTCGAGCCGGAGCCGTACACGGTCTACTGCGTCTCCGTCACGGAGACGCCGGTCCGCGTGTTCCGGGACGCCCAGCGGAGGGAGGTCGCGGCGCTCCTCGAAAACGACCCGCGACCCGACGCGATCAGCGACGAGGAGGTCGAGGACACCTGGCGGAACTGGTTCTCCTACTACCAGGATGACCTCATCGTGTTGGAGTGGGACGCCGCGCTCGTCATCGAGCCGAGCGCGACGTACGAGGACACGCTGACGGTCTTCGAACTCGCGAACCTGCAGCTCCTCGAGTTGCGCGTGTACGACGCGTTCGTGGACAAGGTCATCGACCGATCCTACGACGATTTGGAGGACCTGCTCGGCCGCAATTCCCTGCTCCGTTCCGGGCACGATACGGTGAAGGCCCTCGCGGAGGCACGGATGGACCTCTCGGAGGGGACGTTCCAGGTGGACAACATCTCGAAACTGTGGGGGGACTGGTTCCTCGGGAAGGTCTACGGGGCGTGCGCCCGAAAGTTCGAACTGGACGCGTGGCGGCGCAACGTCGAGGAGAAGATGAAGGACCTGAGCGATATCTACGAAGTGGCCCATTCGGAGCTCGAGACGCGCCGCCTGATCGTCCTCGAGGTCCTCGTCATCCTCTTGTTCGTCGTGGACCTCCTCCTGATCGCGTTCGGCAAACGATGAGCCGCGGCGGAGGGGGGACGGAGGATCAAGCGACGGCCACGGGGGATGCGATCCCGATCGCATCGTACACGCGGTCGATCGCCCCGCGGGCCCGGTCGGGGTCGTCCGTCTTCGCGAGGATCTTCCCGCTCTCGTACAGGGTCAGCTCGGGATCGCCCTCGAGGATGACCATGACCTTGAGATCGTTCACGGCCCAACCCGCGGCTCGGAGCCGGCCCGCCGCGGCGGAAAGGTCGATTCGCTGGGCCTTTTTCAACGTAGATATGTAGGCCGTGGCCGTCCGACAGGGTTTCAGGAGGTAGTACGTCATACGGTCGCCCGCGGGTCCTGGGAACTCCGTCCAGGGGACCCGTCCCCCTTCAAGGTTTCCGGTTCGAGGCCCGCGAGGCACGAGGCCACGAGACGATCCAGCCGCAGTTTCGATTCTTCCAAGAGGATTTGGTCGAGACGGGCATGCGTGGAGGGGCGGGGCGGCCCGAGAAGGTCGCAAATCTCCGGGCCCTTGGACACCTCATACGTGCCGATCGCCTTCGCCCGGTCGACGATCTCCTGTTTGTCGAATCCGATGAGGGGCCGGAGGATCGGCCGACGGGCGACCGCATCGATCGCCCGCAAACTCGCCAGCGTTTGGCTGGAGACTTGACCGAGGTTCTCCCCCGTCACGAGGACCTCCGCGCCCTCCCGATCCGCGATCGCATCCGCGAGTCGAACCATAAGCCGCTTCGTGAGGACGAAGTAGAAACGCCGGTTCGCGAGGTGTGCGACCTCGGCGAAGGCCTCTCCGACCCGGAGGACGTGCAGGCGGTCAAGGCCCAGGATCCCGCACAAGGTCCTCGCCTTCCCCGCGGCGGCGTCGTCCGTGAGGGGCTCCAACGAGAAGTGGGCGGCGACGAGGGGGAGGCCTTGCCGGGACATCAGATATCCCGCCACGGGACTGTCGAAGCCGCCGCTCAGCAGCAACACGCCTTTACGCTGCGTGGTCCCGCCTCCCGGTTCCTACGGGTGGCGGGCGGACCCTTTGCCTGCGTCGCCCACTCCCGTGGATCACGGTCGGCCTAACGGCCCGTCCGTTTATGGCCTTTTGCGGCCTCCGGGGGAAAAACGAACCCGATGCCGAGGCGAGACCGCAGTTCGGACACCTCGCCTCGGACCTCCTCCCCGCGGGCCGCTCGGACCATCAAGCCCGCGATCGTCTGCATGTCCTCCTCGGTCGCGCCCATCCGAGTCACCTCCGCCGTGCCGATCCGACCGACCGCGTCGACGATGAGGTTGTTCGCTTCCAACCGGTCGGCGAACTCCGCGGCGGTCAGGCCCATCGACTCCTTCATCGAAGCGAGGTCGACGTGGACCTGATGGCTCGCGGAATAATCTTGCGCCGCGAACCTCACGGGGAGGCCCCAAAGGTCGAGCTGCTTCCCGAGGGCCTTCGAGTTCGCAATCACCTGGCGCGCGTACTCGGCACCGAACGCCTTCATCTCCAGGAGGACTTGCGCCGTCGCGGCGATCCGGTTCCAGTGGGCGTTGTCCTGGGTTCGCCACAGGAACGTGTGCATCGCTCGATCGAACAGGTCCCTCCGATTCGCGAGGAACAGGCCTCCCTGCGGCCCGGGGAACGACTTGTGCGTGCTCGCGCTCAGGACGTCCACGCCCTCGGCCATGGGATCCTGGAATTCACCGCCCGCGATGAGGCCGAGAACGTGGGAGGCGTCGTACCCGAGGATCGCGCCGACATCGTCGCAGGCCCCGCGGAGCCACCGCAGGTTGTACGGGAACAGGATGAAGCTCCCGCCCACGAGCACCAGCCGGGGTTTGCGGGAGAGGATCGCGTCCGCCGCGGCCTTCGGATCCACGTTCCACGTCCTCTCGTCGAAGGGCAGGAATTCCACCTGGAGGCCGAGGTAGTCCACGAGATAGCCGGGCATGTAGCCGTCGTAGCCGCCATGGGCCGCGGAGATCACCATGATCCGGTCCCCTCGGGCGCAGGACGCCTGGAGCAGCAGGAATCCCGCGAGATGGCCGGAGAGAGGTTTGAGAGACGCGTAGGACGAGTGGAACACGTCCCTCGCGAGGCCCTCTGCGAGGCTTTCCATCGCGTCCATGTGCTTCGTGCCGCGGTACGCATTTTTCAGGCCCGCGAGGCTCGCGACCAAGTCCTCCGGAAGGGTGTATCGATGGACGAAGTCCGTGGCGAGGAGGGCCCTCGCCTGATCGCTCATCACGTTTTCGGAGGCTTGGAGGTTGATCGCTTCGCGCGAGCGCCAGGCCTCGTGCATCGAGACGAGGTCATGGAGGTCGGCCACGCGCGGAGATAGCCCCGGCGACTATAAACACCGACGGAATCGCGTCCGCCTTCAGTTGTAGAGGTTGAACTCGTCCTTCTCCGGGACGGATTCCCAGTCCTCGTCCCCTTCCTCGAAAACCGCGTTGAACAGGGCGCTCACGACCTCGCGAAGCTGCTGGATTTCCGTGCGAAGTCGTGCGAGTTCCCGCATCACGTCGTCGTTGGACGGAGGCAATCCGCGACCTCTGCGTCGTGCTATCACAGGGTAGGTTCATATCCCTTTGCCTTCGATTCTTGAGGCTAATTCTCGGGGCTAATTCTCGGAACTCCACCGTCAGGATTTCGAGGCGTGATCAACGACGGCGGCCGCGGTCTCGGTCCCGTCCGTCCCGGCCCCGCCCTCCACGCCCGTCGCGCCCGCGACCGCCGCGGTCCCGGAACCGGTCTCGACCGCCACCGCGTCCGCCCCGGTCCCGTCCGCCTCGTTCTCCGCCCTCGCCGTGCTCGCCGCGGCGCTTCTCGGTCACCTTTCCGCCGCCG
>DASQXV010000209.1:0-5767 GCA_035639595.1 Thermoplasmata archaeon
AACCCGCCGACGGCGTTGAAGGTGCCCTTCGGATCGATCCCGGTCCCGAATATGACGAACACGAGCAGGAACGTGAGGATGGCTTCGACCAAGATGCCGGTCAAGGGCGGGACGATCCACGAAAGGGCCGGTGGGGCTCCCAAGGCCGGCGTGCCCAGATGCGACGGCTGCCACACGGCCCCGGGGAAGATCGCGAACAACGCGAGGGCCGCGATCAGGGCCCCGGTCAGCTGGGCGGCCCAGTAGACGGCCGCGAGGCGGGGGGTGATCTGTCGACCGACGAGGGCCCCGAGGGTCACGGCCGGGTTGAAGTGCCCGCCCGAGATGCGGGCCAGGGCGGAGACCATCACCCCGATCGCGAGGCCGTGGGCAAGGGCGACGGCCACGAGGTCGCCTCCGGAAATGATGGCCCCCGCGCCGATGAAGATCAGCGTGAAGGCGCCGACTCCCTCCGCGATGGCCTTCCGCGCCGCGGTGATCGGCAACTCCCGCCTCCCCGCGCGGCGAATCGAGGGGGTCTATTAGAAGTTTCTCCGCGGCCGAGGGCGGGCGGCTCAGGCGATGTACGACGCGCTCCCGCGATCGAACCCGCGGACGAACTCCAGGTGGAGTTCCGAGGGCTGCCACGCGGCGTCCGGGAAGACGAGGTTCGGGAAGAACCGCGCCGTGTCGCCGGAGATCTGGGCGACGATGTGATCCGCGCCGAACAGGGTCTCGAGGATCCGGTGGGACTGCTCGCGGCAGGCGCGCTCGTCGATGAAGCCTAGTGAGTGGAGGTACTCGTGCAGGAGCACGTAGAACGCGTAGGGTTTGTACAGGCCCGGGTTCGTCTCCTGGATTCGGAGGAGAGGGACCTTATTCATCACGATGACATTGCTCGCGACCGGATAGAAGGCCCCGAGGAAACCCTGCGGGTGGTTCCCCAAGTCCGCGAGGGCGAGCATGAGGCCCGCCCGGGTCCGTCCGAGGACGGCCTCGACGGCCCGCTTGACCAGCTCGAAGAGGTCGGACAGGTTCTGGGCCTGGTTCAATTTCGCCGCGAAATCCATCGATCATAGGAGCGCCTCGGTCGCTCTTAAGGCATTGCCCGGCGAAATCGGCGACGGTTCTGAATACCATCCGTGGGAACTTCGTTGAAAGGTTTATCCCGCGGATTCTCGTCGTTCATCGCGGCACGCGCCCGGTCCGTGCGTGGATTCCCCTGTCCCTTCCATCCTATGCCTCACCCGCGGTTCGTCGTTCCCCGCCGTCCCTCCCGTTCGGCTGGGGCGCGGTCACGGTCCTCCTGATTGGAGCCGTGTTCACGATCGTCGGCATCGTGATGATCGTCTACGCGTTCTTCGGCTTCATCTCCGGGACGGTCGGAGCCGCCCTCGGAGGCGGCGGCGTCCTCAGCATCTTCAACACAATGGCGGGCGCAATCGCCCTGTTCGTCGTCGGAGGCGTCCTCGCGGGGATCGGCGGATGGCTCGTCCGGCTTTGGTGGATCTTCCTCCTCGTCGGCGTCGTGGCGGGCACGACCGCGAACACGGCTCAGGGTCGCGACGCGGCACGCCCTGCGGAGGTCCGCGTCCGCTGCCAGGGCTGCGGCCGCCTGAATCCCGAGTTCGTTAAGTTCTGCATGGCCTGTGGCAAGCCCGTGTGAGCGTGCATCCTGCCGCACCGGGTCCGGAACCTATTTCTGCCCAACGCGGGGTTCGAGCCGACCGATGGCCGTCCTCCTGCGGTTCGCCCGACAGTGGGTCGCGGGAGAGAGAATGGAGGATGCGCTCCGCGTCGCCCGCGAGGCCAACGCGCGCGGCCTCGATGCCCTCGTCAACCACCTCGGAGAACATTACCGCGAGAAGGGTCCGGTCGAAGCGACGACCCGGGAGTACCTCCGGCTCCTCGCGGCGATGAAGGCCGGCGGCATTCGCGGGACGGTGAGCCTGAAGCCCACGCAGTTCGGGGTCCTCATCAATCGCGCGTATGCGCTGTCCCAGATGCTCCCCGTCCTCGATGCGGCGAAGGCGGACGGCCGCGTCTTGTGGCTGGACATGGAGAACGCCCATACGACGGACGACGCGCTGTGGATCGGAGAGCGCCTCCTCGAACGCTACAATCGCGTGGGGATTTGCGTCCAGGCGAACCTGAAGCGGACCCCGGGGGACATCGACCGGCTCATCCGGGCGGAGGCTCGGATCCGGCTCGTCAAGGGGGCGTACAAGGAGGCTCCGGAGATCGCGTACGGCACGCGGGCCGAAATTGACCGTGCTTATCGCGCGGAACTCGAGACGTTGTTCCAGCGGACGCGGGACTTCGCGGTCGGGAGCCATGATGGGCGCATGATCGCCCGGGCCCTCGAACTCGCGCGGGAGCATCCGACGCCGTTCGAGTTCGCGATGCTCCAGGGGGTCCGGGATCCGCTCAAGCGGGAACTCGTCGAGTCGGGCCACCGGGTCTCGGAGTACATCCCCTACGGACCGACGTGGTTGCCATACTTCAGCCGTCGGCTCCGGGAACGCCCGAGGAACATCGTCACGATGGTCCGCTCCCTCGTGAGCGGCTGACGCAACTTTTTCCGTGCCGCGGCGGTTCCGACCTCCGTGGACCGACGGACGTTCCGCCGCACGATGCGCATCCTTGAGACTCGATATCCCGTGCCGGACTGGTCGAAGGGGATGACCGCCTTCGAGGTCCTCATCTCCACGGTGCTGTCCCAGAGCACGACCGTGGCGAACGAGCGCCGGGGACTAGAAGGCCTTCGTCAACGAGTCCACGCGATTACGCCCGAGCGCCTCGCCGAAACCCCGGTCGAAGAAATTGCGGGGGCCATCTACCACGCCGGCTTGGCACGCCAGAAAGCCCCCCGCATCCGGGCCATCGCCGACGCGATCCGCGACCGTTGGGACGGCCAGGTTGATCGCATCCTCGCCCTGCCGACGGGCGAGGCGCGGGCCGAGCTGATGGCCCTGCCCGGCGTGGGCCCGAAGACGGCGGACGTCGTGCTCGCGATGTCCGGCGGCCATCCGACGTTCCCGGTCGACACCCACATCGCCCGCATCGCCCGACGCTGGAACCTCAGCCGCCGGAAAGATTACGAGTCGATCCGCGCCGCCTTGGAGGCATGGACGCCGCCCGAGAAGCGGAAGGCTTGGCATCTCGCGATCATCGCCCACGGCCGGGTCCTGTGCAAGGCCCGGAACCCGCGGTGCCCCGACTGCCCCGTTCGCCGAGACTGCGATTGGTATCGACGTTCTCAGGATCGAGGACGTCCTAAGAGGCCGGGAGCGAAGAGACGGAACAAAGGGTTAAGCGCGTAGGGACAATAGGCGCGAGAAGAGCGTTCTCCGTGGCCCTCTCTGACTACCTCCAGCTGATGAAGCTGCGCATCGACGCGCTGCTCCTCTTGGTCGCCGTGGCGGGCTACGTGGTCACGAGTGGGACCCAAATCGATGTCCTTCGCTTGTCCCTCCTCCTGGTCGCGGGTTTCCTCGCGGCGGCGGGGGCGAGCGCGACGAACCATTACCTGGATCGGGACCTCGATTCCATGATGCTGCGGACGCAGGCGAGGCCCCTGCCCCGGCGGCGGATCGAGCCGCCCGCGCATGCCCTTGAGTTCGGGATCGGCCTCGCCGCCCTGGGCCTCGCGATCGCGGGGTTGGGGATCAACGTCCTGACGGCGGCGATGATCGGCCTCGGCTTCGCCGTCTACATCGGCGTCTACACCCTGGGCCTCAAGAGGACCCATGCGAGCAACATCGTGATCGGCGGGTTCGCGGGGTCGTGCCCGGCCCTCGCGGGATCCGCGGCCGCGGCGAACGCGATCAGCGTCCCGGCCCTCCTGATCGCCCTCCTGGTCTTCCTCTGGACCCCCGGCCACTTCTGGGCCCTCGCCTACCGCAGCCGCGAGGACTACCGCCGGGCGCGCCTGCCGATGCTCACGGCCATCTCGGACGACCGGACGGCGATGTGGGCGATCGCCCTCTCCAGCGGGATCGTCGCGGTGGCCGCCATCGTCTTCGCCCTGACCTCCGCCTTCCAGGCGCTCTACCTGGTCGTCGCGGTGGCCTCCGGCGTCATCCTCCTCGGGATTACGGGCCGGTTCCTGGCGCACCCGAGCCCGGAGACCGCGTGGGTTGGCTATCGCTTCTCGGGAATCTACCTCGCCCTGCTCCTGGTCGCGATGATGGCGGATGCCATCTTGCGAATCCCCGTCTGACCCCGGGCCGAGCTTTCGGCATCTGTCGTACCTTTTAATATGGGCGCAGCTTAGCAGAAGCGGTTTGATGCGTTGAGCCGCGGTCTCGCGGGTCAGGGCCCGTTGTCGAGGTGATGTCCCGGTGGCGACGGTGGATCTCGGCCGCAGGGGTGGACGGTCCCTCTGATGAAAGCGGACTTGGCCGCCCCGAAAATCGACCAGGGACTCGACGATGTCTACGTCAAGAAGACGACGATCTGTTTCATCGACGGAGAACGGGGCCGCCTCCTGTACCGCGGCTACGACATCCGCGACCTCGCGGAACAATCCACGTTCGAGGAGACGGTCTTCCTCCTCCACCAGGGCCGGCTGCCGAACCGGGCGGAGCTGGAGCGGACGAAGGCCGAACTCGCCGCGGCGAGGACCCTCCCTCCGTCCGTCCTGAAGCTCTTCCGGTCCATGCCGGAGCACGCGCCGCCGATGGACGTCCTGCGGACCGCGGTCTCCTACCTCAGCGGCTTCGACCCGGAGCGGGACGATTCGACCCGCGCGGCGAACCTGCGGAAGGCGACCCGACTCGTCGCGCAACTCGCGACGATCGTCGCGACCTACGAGCGGTCCCGAAAGGGACAGCGGGTCCTCCGGCCGGACCCGAGGCTGGGCCACGCGGAGGACTTCCTTCGCATGATCACGGGCGAGAGGCCGACGCCCCAGGCCGCGCGGATGATGGACGTCGCGCTCATCCTGTACGCGGACCACGCGATCAACGCCTCCACATTCGCCGCGATCGTCGCGGCATCGACCCTCGCGGACCTCCACAGCACGGTCGTCAGCGCGATCGCGGCCCTGAAAGGCCCGTTGCACGGCGGGGCGATCGAGGCGGCGCTGAACGCGGTCGAGGAGATTGGGAGGCCGGAGGCCGCCGAAGACTACGTGATGCAGGCCCTGCGGAATAAGAGGAAGATCTTCGGCTTCGGCCACCGCGTCTACAAGACGTACGACCCGCGGGCCCTGATCCTGAAGGAATATGCGCAGCGCCTCGCGGAGCTGCGCGGGGACGACACCTACTTCCGGATCGCGGCCGCAATCGAGGACACGGTCGTGCGGGAACTCGCCTCGAAGCGCATCTATCCGAACGTCGACTTCTACTCCGGGCTCGTCTTCCACGGGCTTGGGATCCCCACGGACCTCTTCACCCCAGTCTTCGCCCTCGCCCGCGTCTCCGGATGGACGGCGCAGGTCATGGAGTACTGGGAAGACAACCGCCTCCTCCGGCCCCTCGACTGGTACGTCGGGCCGAAGGACCTCGAATACGTCCCGCTCGACGAGCGGACCTGAGGATCGATGCCGTCCGAGCCCCTCGTCCTACGGCCCCCGGATGCGGGGCACAAGATCCTCATCGCCCAGGGAGGCCTGAAGGTCCCGGACGATCCGATCATCCCGCTCATCGAGGGAGACGGGGTCGGACCCGACGTCGTGCCGGCCGCGCTCCAGGCAATCGACGCCGCGGTGAAAGTCACGAGCGAGGGACGCCGGAGCCTCGTGTGGTATCGGGTGCCCGCGGGCGAGACGGCGATGTTCCGGTAC
>DASQXV010000210.1:0-15477 GCA_035639595.1 Thermoplasmata archaeon
CCCTCACCGAACAATGTCCACGGTCCCGGACGCGCGCGGCCGCACGTGCTCGCCGGGCCCGAGGATCTGCTTGGACCGGACCCCCGTCAGGATCAACATGACGCGGAGCCGGTGCTCGAGGCTCGGATCAACCGCCGCGCCCCAGATGATCCGCGCGTTCGGGGCGATTCGGTTCTGGACGATCTCCGCGACCTTCTCCGCTTCGGACACGCTCATGTCATTCCCACCCGTCACGTTCACCAGGGCCCCCGTCGCGCCGCTGATGTCGACGTCGATGAGGGGAGAGTTGATCGCTTCCTCGATCGACTCCTCCGCCCGGTTGTCCGTGTCCGATTCCCCGAGGCCGATCATCGCGACGCCTCCTCCTTTCATGATCGTCTTGATGTCGTTGAAATCCAGGTTCACGAGGCCCGGCTTCGTGATGACCTCGGTGATCCCTTTGATCGCCCGCATCAGCACGTCGTCTGCGACCTTGAACGCGGCGTTCAGGGCAAGACGCGGCACGAGTTCAAGGAGTTTGTCATTCGGGATCACGACGACCGTATCCGCGAGGTTCCGGAGTTTCTCCAGGCCATACTCCGCGTTCTCCGCGCGAATCGCGCCCTCGGCCCGGAAGGGAAAGGTGCAGATGGCAATCGTGAGGGCCCCCGCTTCCTTCGCGAGCTGCGCGAGGACGGGCGCGCCGCCCGTGCCCGTGCCACCTCCCAGGCCGCAGGTGATGAACACCATGTCCGCGCCATGGACGACGGATCGAAGTTCGTCCGCGGCCTCGCGAGCGGACTCCTCGCCGACCTGCGGGAGGGCGCCTGCGCCAAGGCCGCGTGTGACCCGCCGTCCGAGGAGGAGTTTGTGGGGCGACCGGACGATCAGGAGGTGCTGCGCATCCGTATTCGCCGCATACAGCTCGGCCCCGACGATTCCGGACTCCACGAGGCGATCGATCGTATTGCAGCCCCCGCCGCCGATCCCGACGATTCGGATGTTCGTCCGAAGGCTCGCGAGGATCCGTTCGAGCTCGGCGTCTTCCGCGCCCAGCCCGAGGGGCTGGGTCGGAGACTCGGGGACCCGGGGCTCAGGGCCGGCTCGGCTGACGACTTCCCTCACAATGGAATCCATGGCCCGTTCTCCGCGCGAAAGCCTTCCGGCTCGCAGGTAATTTCAGTTCCCGCGTAAGAGCGTGCCGGTTATAAGAGTTGCTAGCCGTCCGACGACGAACGGGGTCGCTCGGTCCCGACATGCCCTCCCACCTCGTCCGGCCGTGGCGACTCCGAGACCCGCCGCAAGGTCGGCTAGCGGATCACGTCCACGCCGACCCGGACCCGTTCCTCGGAGGGATCGCGGCGGCCGACGATCTGCTTGGACTTGACGCCCGTCGCCACGAGCATGACCCTCAGGGTGTGCTCCAACGCCGGGTCCACGGTCGCGCCCCAGATGATCCTCGCGGTTGGAGAGACCTTCGATTGCACGACCTCCGCGACGCGTTCCGCCTCCGAGATCGTCATGTCGTTCCCGCCCGTCACGTTGATCAGGACGCCGTGGGCGCTCGAGACATCGACTTCAAGGAGGGGCGAGTTGACCGCCTCCTCGATCGCCTCGACGGCGCGGTTGTCCCCGACCGCCTGGCTCTCGCCCAGCCCGATCATCGCGACGCCGCCGCCCTTCATGATCGTCTTGACGTCGTTGAAATCGAGGTTGACCAAGCCGGGCTTCGTGATGATCTCCGTCAGGCCCTTGATCGACCGCATGAGGACCTCGTCGGCGAATTTGAACGCGAGATTGAGGGATTGCCGCGGGACGAGGTCGAGCAGCTTGTCGTTGGGGATCGTGATCACGGTGTCCGCGGCGTCTCGGAGCCGGTCCAGGCCCCATTCCGCGCTCTCCATCCGGAGCTTGCCTTCGCCGCGGAACGGCAACGTGACGACCGCGATCGTGAGCGCCCCCATCTCCTTCGCGAGCCGAGCGACGTAGCCGCAGCTCCCGGTCCCCGTGCCGCCGCCGAGCCCGCACGTCACGAAGACGATGTCCGAGCCCTGGACGATCGCCCGCAGCTCCTCCTCCGCCTCGCGGGCCGCCTCCTCGCCGATCTGGGGCAGAGCTCCGGCCCCCAGGCCCTTCGTGATCCGTCGCCCGAGCAGGATCTTCTTCGGGGACGCAATGTGGAGCAGATGCTGCGCGTCCGTGTTGCACGCGTACAGCTCGGCGCCGACGATCCCCTCGTTGTACACGCGCGCGATTGTATTGCAGCCGCCCCCACCCAGTCCGACGATCTTGATATTCGTCCGCATCTTGCTGAGCATCTCTTCGAGCTCGGCGTCGACCCGGCTGTCCTCGAACGCTGGGGCACTCCCTTCCCGGGCGAGCACATCCTCTAGCATCGAATTCATGGTGCCACCGTCGGATCCTGCGAGGTCATCCCATCCCGCAAAGTGGCCGCGTATCCGGCGGACGCTATTTAAAAGTTGTCGGACGAACGTCCGCCGCATTGACAAAGCGAGACACGGGCTCCGCCTTCGCGTCAGTCGGAGAGCGCGGCGGCCGCGGCCTTCCGGACCGCGGCGGCGGAGTCGCCGGGGCCCGCCACCATGACGGCCCAGTCGACGACCTGCCGGACCTGGAGGGCGCGACCGAGCGGGCTCACCTTGGAGAACCGCTTCGCGGTCCCGTCCTCCAAGATCGGGACCTCCGTCTTCGCGATCCGCGGTTCGCTCAGGAGCAGTTCCGGAAGGGGCACGTCGACGATGACCTGGCCCGGCTGGAGGCCCGCTCGGCGGGCGATCCGATCCTCGACCCCCCGCCGTTCCTTGGGTTCCTTGAGGGCGGCGAGCACCGCGCGGGTCCCGTCGGAGAGGTCCTCCCAGCCCGAGGCCACGACCCGTTTGTACAGCTTGCGGTACTTCAGCCGAAGGGCGATCTCCCTCTGGAGCGGGCCCTGATGGACGAGCCAGTTCAGCAGTTCGTGGTCCACCATTTTCTGAATCTCTCCGATCGGGACCTCCGAGCGCTCGACGGCCCGGGCGAGCATCTGCTCCGCGATCCGCACCGTCTTGTGGAAGTAGACCGAGGAGTACATGAGGCCCCGGGCGACGAGCATTCCCTCCAGGGCGGGAAGCCCTTTCCGGTCGAGCGCGAGCTCCCCCCGGTGGGTCCGGAGGGTCTGGAGGAGGCGGTCGAAATCGATCGTCCCGTGGGTCGCCCCCGTGTAGTGGGCGTCTCGCATCAGGTAGTCGATCTGGTCGGCGTCCATCGGGCTGTGGATGATCTGCGCGAGGTACCGGGCGGGCTCCTTCCGACCTTCCGGGACGATCCAAGGCTCCCCTCTCTCTGCGGGACCGCGAATCAAGTCGGCGACCGCCCCCGGGTCCACCCCATGCTTCTGCAGGACCTCACGGACTCGGAGGACCTCCGGGAAGGCGCGTCGGTCGTCCGGGGAGACGTTGTCGTCCTCGCCCGTGATGATCCGCTGGGTCAAGTGCATGTGGTCGATCGCGAGTTCTCGGCTCAGGACGTGCTCGAGGGTGTGGGAGAAAGGCCCATGGCCGACGTCGTGGAGGAGCCCCGCGGCCTGCACGAGCTTCCTCTCTCCCTCCGGGAGGCCGAGGGCCTTCGCCATCTCGCTCGCGACATGTCCGACGCCCAGGCAGTGCTCGAGCCTGGAATGATTCGCCCCCGGAAAGACGAGGTACGTCAGCCCGAGCTGCCGGATCGAGTTCAGACGTTGCAACTCGAGGCTTTCGAGGAGGTCGAGGGTGAGCGGTTCGAGGCGGAGCGTCCCGTGGATCGTGTCCGTGATCGTCTTCAGGTCGACCATCCGACGCGCCTACGCGCGACCCCCGTACAAATACATGCGCCCGCACCGTTTCGGATGTCTTGAGGCGAATCCGGGCGGGTATCGACCGCCGAAGGACACGGGGCCCGGTGTCAGGCGGTCACTTTGGACAGGAGGTGGTAGTCGAGGCCCGAGAGCATCGGGTGGAAGTAGTACCCGCGGACCCACGTCCGCTCCACGTGGAAGCTGCGCGACTGGTAGACCCACAGGTAGGCCACGTCGTCGATCACGGCGCGGCTCGTCAGGTCCTCGTACATCTTCACCCGGATCGTCGGATTCAGCTCCGACGCGGCCGCGTCGATGAGCCCGTCCAAGGTGCGGTTCACGTACCCGATCCGGGCGGCGAAGACTCCTCCGGAATGGAGGAACGGCGCGACGTAGTCGTCCGGGTCTGCGTAGTCCGGCCTCCAGCCGAGGAGGAACAGCGCGAGGCCGTGGGCCCGGAAGGCGCGGAGGTAGTCCGGCCATTCGAGCCCGCGGACGGCCACCGAAATGGGTCCGGCTCCCTCTCGGGTGTGCAGGGCCTCGAGGCCCTCCCGGAGGACGAGACAGCCCTCCCGCCGCTCCGTGTTGCCGGCGTTGTAGTACAGGGTCAGGTTGAACCCGGAGGTCCAGAAGGGGGTGCGCTGGAGCTCCGCGGCGGCCCGGGACAGGTTGTAGGTGAACACCGGCGTGCTGGCGTTGCTCCCGGGGATCCCCTGGGCGATTGGGCCCCGGAGGGGGATCGCGGTGCCATGGGTCACATTCCGGAGGAAGCGGTCGTAGTCGAACGCGTAGCTGAACGCCTTGCGGACGTGGAGGTCGGCGAAGAAGGTCGACGGCACGGTTAACGGGTCCGGGGCCATGGAACCGTTGATCGCCTGGTTGTAGCCAAAGACCGCGACGTCGAACGTAGGTCGGTCCTTCAGGATGCGGATCGACGTGTACTTCGGCGTCCCGTCCGCCGCCCCGAGATCCAGCTGGCGATCGCGGGTGATGGAAGCGGAGTCTGCGTCTCCGGCCAGCAGCATGAACTCTCGCGTGACCACGTCGTTCGCCTTCTCGATCTGGACCTCGCCGATCGGGATGGGCCCGCCCCAGTAGTCGTCGAAGCGCGCGAGGAGGAGGACGACGTCCGGCAACCATGTCCGGACCGTGTAGGGTCCCGTCCCGCAGTCCCCCTGCCGATCCAGGTACTCGTTCCGGCTGCCCCAGCCATCCTGGGGGAGGGCGCAGGACTTCTGGACGACGGACCCGACTGTGGAGGCCATCGCCTGGAGGAATGCGGGGTAGGGGCGGGTTAGGTGGACCTTCACCTGGTCCGTCCCGACGGCCTCGACCGTGGAGTTGCTCACGGCCCAGGCCACGCTCTCGTTCATGGGATGCATCGCCCATTGCGCCTCCGGGACAGCGCCCTCTAGGACGGCTCGGATGTTGGGGGGCATCGCTGCGCCCGCGGGAAACGCTCGGCCCGCGTAGTCGGCGAGGGTACAGGGCTGGCCGCCGGACGGCCCGCATCCGTCGACGTACCTCGCGACGAAGTTTGTGAGGACCTGTTCGAGGATCCACGAGGGGCCCGCCGGATCGTGGGCCGCGAGGACCCGCTGGATCGAGTAGGCGACGTCGTCGGCGGTCATCGTCGCCCCGCTGTGGAATTTCACGTTCGGTCGTAGGGTGAACGTGTAGTTCTTGCCGTCCGCCGAGATGCCCCCGTTCCCTTCCGTCGGCAGCTCCGCCGCGAGCCGCGGCACGAGGACCGTGACATTGTCCGTGCCCGGCTCGTACCAGACAAGGGTCTCGTACACATTCTGGAGAATCTCGCCCCCTGACGTCTCCGCGTCCGCCGCGGGATCGAGGGATTCGGGTTCGCCGAACGTGACCTGCGTGAACCGCTGAGGATGCTTCACGGGAACCGGGACGGCGGTTGGGGTCACGCGGACGGTGTATCCGGCGGAGACCGACAGGCTTCCGGAGACCGTCGGCACGGTGAGGGTCACGCGGACGAAGAAATTCCCCGGCGAGGAGAACCGATGACTCGTCGTGCCCACGGTGGTCGAGTCGCCCCCGGTGCTCGGGCTGCCGTCCCCCCAACCGTAGGTGAGGGTCGTGAAGAGGGTGGGGCTGTCCGCGGCCGAGACCGGGGTGCCCGAGCCGCCCTCCGAGTGGTTCGACACGTTGTTCCAATTCCAGGTGTAGGCCCACGAGGCGTTTGCGGAGAAGCGCACGAGCGTCCCCGAGGCAAGCGTGGTCTGATCCGCGACCAAGCTCGCCACGGCGGGACCCGTCGTGCACCCGCGCGGGCAGGCGTCCGCGGTGGGCGGGGGCGGTTGGGCGACGTCCCCCGGCCGGGGCCGGACTTCGATGAAGAGGAGGGCGTCATCGTTCGTCCCCTCCGCTCCCTTTGGGTCTGTGACCCGCAGGAGGGCGACAAACCGTCCGGGGATGGAATACGCGTGGGTCGCGTTCGCGCCCGTGGCCGTGGAATCGTCCCCGAAGTTCCAGGTGTACGTGAGCGCATCCTGATCGGGGTCCGTTGCGCGACCTTGGAAGGAGAGGAGCGTCCCCACGGACGTCGAGTCGGCGCTCACGGTCGCGGAGGTGATCGTCGGTCCGGCGTTCGAGGGGCGGAGGGACACGGCGATGGCGGCGACGAGGATCCCAGCGACGAGGCCGACGGCCGCGATTCGATACCAGCGACGTGGCGCCCGGGTCGTCTCCGCCCCCGAGGGTCCGGGAGGCGGGCCTTCGGCCTCCGCGCCATTATCCATCTGGACGTCTCCCCCAGCGAGAGAATTGCGGGATGTCCATCGCGAAGGGGCGTCTAAAACGTTTTGAGACAACGTTGAGACCCTTCCAACGGGCCGGGAAAACGTGTGCGGCATGAGACGCAACGAAACGATTGGATGAGCCGTCGGGCTCCAAAGCTTCAATACCGTTTCCCTGGATGCGCGACCCGAGATGCCGGGGTGACAGAGCGGCTAATGTGACCGACTGCAGATCGGTTTCTTGGGGGTTCGACTCCCTCCCCCGGCAGATCACACTTCGTGGGGGATCCGGTCAGGACTTCCGGTGCGCCCCGGTCCCAGGCGCCGCCGGAATCCGTCCCCGGCGGAGCCTTCCACACACGTTCTTATAACGTCGGCCCGTTGGTGCTTCGCGGAACGCTCCATGCGATACTTCGGGAGCATCCTCGAGATCATTGGCAACACCCCGCTGGTCAAGCTTCCGAGGATCACGGACGGCCTCGAGTGCCTCGTCCTGGCCAAGCTCGAGATGATGAATCCGGGCGGGAGCGTGAAGGACCGCATCGCCGGGCCCATGATCCGGGACGCGGAGGAGACAGGGCTCCTCCGGCCGGGGGGGACCGTCGTGGAGCCGACGAGCGGCAACACGGGACTCGGCCTCGCGATGGTCTCGGCGATCCGCGGGTACCGCGCGGTCTTCACGATGCCGGACAAGATGAGCCGGGAGAAGATCGACCTCCTGAAAGCCCTCGGCGCACGGGTCGTCACGACCCCGACCGCGGTGCCGCCGGACCATCCGGAATCGTACTACAAGGTCGCGGAGCGGATCCACCGGGACACGCCCAACTCAATCCTCCCGAACCAGTACGCGAACCAGGCGAACCCTCAGGCGCACTACGAGACCACGGGGCCGGAAATCTGGCGGGACACGGACGGCAAGGTGACCCACTTCGTCTGCGGGATGGGGACCGGCGGGACGATCAGCGGCGTGGGCCGGTATCTCAAGGAGAAGGATCCGAAGGTCCGGATCATCGGGGTGGACCCGCTCGGTTCGATCCTGAAAGATTATTTCTATAAGAAGGAGATAATTAAATCGCACACATATAAAATCGAGGGCATCGGGGAGGACTTCATCCCCAAATCCACCTGGTTCGACGCGATCGACGAGATCGTGAAGGTCGCCGACAAGGAGGCGTACCTGATGACCCGCCGGCTGGCTCGGGAAGAGGGGATCCTCGCGGGGAGTTCGAGCGGGGCCGCGGTCGTCGCCGCCCGCCGGATCGCGGAGACGCTCCCGCGGGACAGCGTCCTCGTGGTCCTGCTGCCGGACACCGGGGAGCGGTACCTGTCGAAGGCGCACAACGAGGAATGGCTGAAGGAGCAGGGCTACCTGGAGGAGCCGGTCGCCCCGCTCATGGCGATCTTGCGGGGGAAGGAACGGACGATCCCGGGTGTCATCACGGTCGATGTGGCCGCGAGGGTGCGGGAGGCCGCAGACCTGATGCGCCAATACAACGTGTCCCAACTGCCGGTGCTCGACACGGGAATCTTGGTCGGCAGCTTGCGAGAGGAGATCCTGATGAAGGCGCTCGTCCAGAACCCGAAGATGTACGACGACTTCGTCGCGAAGGTGATGGAGAAGCCGTTCCCGATCGTCGAGCCGGGGGCGGACTTGGAGCAGGTCTACAAGCTCCTCCTCCGAGGGAGCCCCGCCGTCATCGTGGGACGGGAGAACCGCCTCGAGGGCATCATCACGCGGATCGACGTGATCGAATACTTGGCGGGCCGAGCCTAGCAAAGGGTTATCCGTGCGCCGCACGACTTCGCCTGCGGCGAACCGATGCGCTTTGCGACGAAGGCCATCCATGTCGGGCAGGACCCGGACCCTCGGACCGGCGCGGTCACCGCCCCGATCTACATGACCTCGACGTACTCGAGGAAGACCCAGGACGAGTACGCCTACGGCCGCGGGGCGAACCCCACGCGAGACTCCCTCCAGGCGAGCTTAGCGGCCCTGGAAGGCGGGAAGGCCGCGCTCTCCTTCTCGAGCGGCATGGGCGCGATCACGACGACCCTCGCCCTCCTCCACAAGGGGGACCACGTGATCGTGACGGACGACTGCTACGGCGGGGTCTACCGGATCTTCACGCGGATCATGAACGGCTACGGGATCGAGTCCACGTTCCTCGACCTCCGGGACCTCGTCGACGTGGAGGATGCGTTCCGTCCTGAGACGAAGATGCTGTGGATGGAATCGCCGACGAACCCCTTGATGAAGGTCGTCGACCTGGGCGAGCTCTCCGTGATCGCGAAGGCCCACGAGGCGATCAGCGTCTGCGACAACACGTTCGCCTCGCCCGCCTTGCAGAATCCCCTGGGCCTCGGAGTGGACCTCGTGATCCACAGCACGACGAAGTACCTGAACGGACACGCGGACCTCCTCGGAGGCGCGATCGTCACGAACCGCGCCGATCTCCATGAAAAACTGAAGTTCGCGCAGAACGCCCTCGGGGCGGTCCCGAGTCCTTTCGACTGCTGGCTCACGCTCCGAGGCATCAAGACCCTGCCCCTTCGGATGGAGAGGCATTGCGACAACGCCGAGGCGGTCGCCCGGTTCTTGAAGGACCATCGGGCCGTCTCGAAGGTCCACTATCCCGGCCTATCCGACGACCCGGGCCACGGGATCGCGAAGAAGCAGATGCGACGGTTCGGGGGCATGCTCAGCTTCGAACTCCGCGACGCCACGAAGGTCGTCGATCGCTTGCGTCGGCTCGAGGTCATCCTCCTCGCCGAGAGCCTCGGAGGGGTCGAATCCCTCATCGAGCATCCCGCGTCGATGACGCACGCGAGCGTGCCGCCGGACCAACGGCAGAGGCAGGGGATCACGGACGGCCTGGTCCGCTTCTCCGTCGGCATCGAGGACGTGCAGGACCTTCAAGAAGACCTCGGGCGGGCCCTCGCCTGAGGCTACCACCTCACCCGGCGGCGGCTGCTCGCCCACGGTCGGGGTCGCGGGAACAAGGAGGCCGCACGGGCCGTGATCCCGACGGCGATCAGGGCGTACCCGCCCAATGCCGCGGCGGGCAGGAGGCCTCGGCCCACGGTCCACGAACGGGCGAAGGCTGCCGCCCCGGGGTTCTGGAGGATGATCGCCGTCGTCGCGGCCGCCACCGCGAAGAGGACGAGCGCTCCCGCGGTCGCGATCCGGCGAGATCTCGAGTCGAGGTAGTTCGCGACGCGGCCGAACAAGATGCCGTGTAGGGCGAGGATCGGGATGAACATCCAACCCTGATAGGGGAACGAGGTCAGGTACACGACGAACACCCAGGCGTCGTTCGAGGCGATTGATCGGTATTGCAAAGGGAGCACGACGATCGCCGCGAAGATCAGGGCGAGCGTGAGGAGGAACGACCGCCACGCGACGATCGAGTCAACGTTGAGGGGCTGTCGGTCCCGCAGGTCCCGGAGGCCCACCCACAGGTTCGGCCACGCCGCGATCTGGACCACGATCGCGGTCCAGGCGATGAGGAGGTCGAGGTAGATGGGACCCGAGCCCGGCGCGGCCACGATCCAGCGGCCGATCGCGAACGAGGACCAGAGCAAGGCGGCGCTCGCGCCGAGCAGGACCGCAGCCCGTTGCAGCTCGCGGGGCCACAGCCCACGACGAAGCGCCGCCTGAGAACGCGGGAGAAACGTGTGGGGGCGCGGAAGAAAACCGGCCATGGACCGAGCTCGATGGCGGTCCGGGCATCGATAAGACTTTGGCCGACCGCGTTGCCTCGGATTGACAAAGCGGCGGACGACCTCGCGAGACCGTCCTCCCGGGAACGAACCTTAATAGTCGTGGCTTGATGCGGACCGACCAATGGGCCTCCGGGTGTACAACAGCCTCTCCCGCAAGAAGGAGGAGTTCGTCCCGTTGCGCGGCAACCGCGTCTCGATGTTCGTCTGCGGGCTCACCCCGCAGGACCAGACGCACATGGGCCACGCGAAGACGTACGTCGCCTTCGACGTCGTCGCGCGCTTCCTGCGGCACAAAGGATATCACGTCTTCTACCTCCAGAACGTGACGGATATCGAGGATCGGATCATTCAGAAGATGAAAGCGACCGGTCGAGCGTGGAACGACATCGTGTCCCAGTATTTCGCGGAATACCAGGAGGTCATGGAGAGGCTGCATTGCAACTCCGTCGACGTCTACGCCTTCGCGACGGACTACATGGACGAGATCATCGAGCAGATCGCGGGGCTGATCCGCAGCGGACACGCCTACGTCGCGGAGGACAAGAGCGTGTACTTCGACACGACGACCTTCTCCGGATGGGGCCGCCTGAGCGGCCAGAAGGTGGAGCAACTCCGGCCCGGCGCCCGCGTCGAGATCGAAGAGCGAAAACGACACCCCGCGGACTTCGTCCTCTGGAGGGCGCAGAAGCCCGGCGAACCGGCGTGGGACAGTCCGTGGGGCAAAGGCCGCCCGGGTTGGCACATCGAGGATACGGCGATTACCATCCGGCATTTCGGCCCGCAGTACGATCTGCATGGGGGTGCGACGGAACTTCTGTTCCCCCACCACGAGGCGGAGATCGCCCAGGCGGAATCCTACACTGGCGTCGCGCCGTTCGTACGGTACTGGATGCATGGCGGCATGGTCATGGTGAGCGGCGAGGAGATGCACAAGTCCCTCGGGAACTTCTGGCCCGTCAAGGCCGCCCTCGAACGGTACGAGCCCGAGGTGATCCGGTTCTTCCTCATCAACGTCCAATACCGAGGGCCCATCGACTTCTCCCCCGACCTGATCGAGGAGGCGAAGCGTTCGTACGAGCGACTCCGGGAGACGATCCGGAGCGTGGAGTCGGAAGGTCGGCGAGCCCCCGAATCGGGGAAGGGAGATCGCGACCTCCGGGCGGCGAGCGCGAAGGCCCTCTCCGATTTCGACGCCGCGATGTCGGACGACTTCAACACGCGACAGGCCATCGCGGTCCTCTTCGACTACGCCCGCGTCGTGAACAAGGCGATCGAAGCCGGTGCCGGACGCAGCGCCCTCGAAGAAACCGCGAAGGTCTTCCAGACCACCGGAAAGGTCCTCGGTCTCTTCGAAGTGCCGGTGCAAAGTCCGACCCTGGTGGAAGGTGTGCTCGACCTCCTCGTCGGCCTGCGGGAGGACGCTCGGAAGCGGAAGGACTTCGCCGCCGCGGACCGGATTCGGGACGCCCTCGCCGCCCTCGGCGTGACCCTCGAGGACACCGGCGACGGGGTCCGTTGGAAACGCAAATAAGCCCCCTCAAACCGGGCCGAAATTCGACGAGGTGCGGATGTTCCCAAAACCGAAAATGGAACGCCCGAAACCGCCGTGCTACAGTATTTAAGCAAAGGACCCGAGAAACGGCCTCTTCCGCGGGTCATTTTCTCCATAGAAATGGGGGTCCGAACGTTTATATGGACCGGTCGCTTACTTGGAACGCCCCTGGGATGGGTTGCGAGAGGCTGCCGACGGGCGCTCAGAAGGTTGCGAAAATAGATGGCAGAAGGGACCGCTTACGACGCCCAACAAATCCAGGTCCTCGAAGGCCTGCAGGCGGTCCGCAAACGGCCCGCGATGTACATCGGGTCCGTCGACAGCCGAGGCCTCCACCACCTCGTCCACGAGGTCGTCGACAACTCGATCGACGAGGCGATGGCGGGGTTTTGCAAGGAAATCCAGGTCACGCTGAACAAGGATGGATCCGTCACAATCGCCGATGACGGCCGCGGGATCCCCGTCGATCTGCACCCGAAGTACAAGGTCCCCGGGGTCGAGCTCGTCCTCTCGCGCATGCACACGGGCGGGAAGTTCGAAAGGAAGCTGTACCGCGTCTCCGGAGGACTGCACGGCGTCGGACTTTCCGTCGTCAACGGGCTGAGCGAGTGGCTCGAGGTGCGGGTCCGGCGGGATGGCAAGGAATATCGGATGCGGTTCAAACGTGGTCAGAAGGCCTCCGACCTCGAGGTCGTCGGCAAGGCCAAGGGGACTGGGACAATCATCGCGTTCCGGCCGGACCCCCAGGTGTTCGAATCCATCGAGTTCGAATACGACACCCTCGCGGCGAGGTTGCGGGAGCTCGCCTTCCTGAACGCGGGCCTCCGCATCATTATCGTCGACAAGATCCGGGACCGCGGGGATGTCTTCCAGTTCCAGGGTGGAATCTCGGAATACGTGAAATGGATCAACCGCGCGAAGACCCCGCTGCACGCGGATCCGATCCACTTCTCGAAGGAATCGGACGGCACCCAGGTCGAGGTCGCGATGCAGTACCACGACGGGTACAACGAATCAATCTTCACGTTCGTGAACAACATCGACACGGTAGAAGGCGGGACCCACCTCGTCGGTTTCAAGGCGGGCCTGGCCCGGACCTTCATCAAATATGCGAAGGACAACAAGTACCTGAAGCAGGGCGAGGCCCTCGAAGGGGACGACGTACGGGAAGGCCTCACAGCCATCCTGAGCCTCAAGATCCCGGAGCCGCAGTTCGAGGGCCAGACGAAGATGAAGCTCGGGAACTCCGACGTCAAGGGAATCGTCGAGTCCATCGTCTACGAGAAGCTCACGGAATTCTTCAACGAGACCCCGAAGGTCGCGGAGATTTGCATCGGGAAGGCCGTCCTCGCGGCCCAGGCGAGGGAAGCGGCGAGGAAGGCGCGGGAACTGACCCGACGAAAGGGGTTGCTGGACGGCTTCAACCTCCCCGGGAAGCTTGCGGATTGTCAGGAGCGCGACCCGGCGAAGTCCGAAATTTTCATCGTGGAGGGCCCTAGCGCCGGCGGTTCGGCGAAACAGGGCCGCCGCCGGGAGTTCCAGGCGGTCCTGCCCCTGAAAGGGAAAATCCTGAACGTGGAGAAGGCGCGGCTCGACCAGATGCTGAAGAACGACGAGATCCGGACGCTAATCACCGCGATCGGGGCGAAGATCGGAGACGAGTTCGACCTGAGCAAGGTCCGTTACCACAAAGCAATTCTTACCGCGGACGCGGATGTCGACGGGCAGCACATCACGACGCTCCTCCTGACCCTGTTCTTCCGGTACATGCGTCCCCTCATCGACGCAGGGTACGTTTACATCGCCCAGCCGCCCCTCTACAAGATCCGGAAGGGGAAGGAGACCTACTACGCCTACAGCGAACGCCAGAGGGAAGAACTCGTGAAGAAGCTCAAGGACAAAGGCCTCGTGATTCAGCGGTACAAGGGCCTCGGGGAGATGAACGCGGAGGAGCTGTGGGAGACGACGATGGACCCCGACCGGCGGTTGCTGAAGCAGGTCACGATCGACGACGCCGCGGCCGCGGACGCCCTGTTCTCGATCCTCATGGGCGAGGCCGTGGAGCCGCGCCGACAATACATCCAGGACCACGCGAAGGAAGTGTCGAACCTGGACATCTAGGGTGAGCGATGCCCGAAGAGGCGGCCCAGGATCCGCAGCGGCGAATCCGCCCGCGGCCGATTGAGGAGGAGATGCAGCGGTCCTACATCGACTACGCGATGTCCGTCATCGTCGGCCGCGCCCTCCCGGACGTCCGGGACGGGCTGAAACCGGTCCAGCGGCGGATCCTGCACACGATGAACGAGACCGGCGCGTCTTCGACGAGCCAGTTCCGCAAGGCCGCGCGGGTCGTCGGAGACTGCCTCGGTCGCTACCACCCCCACGGCGACACGGCGATCTACGACGCGCTCGCGCGGATGGTGCAGGACTTCTCGCTCCGGTACCCGCTCGTCCAGGGGCAGGGGAACTGGGGCAGCACGGAGGACGAGCCCGCGGCGATGCGGTACACGGAGTGCCGGCTCTCGAAGGTCGCGGAGGAGATCCTCCAGGACCTCGAGAAGGAGACCGTCGAATGGATGGACAACTTCGATGGGACGATGCGGGAGCCCGTCGTGCTCCCTTCGAAGTTCCCGAACCTCCTGGTCAACGGTTCGAGCGGGATCGCGGTGGGGATGGCGACGAACATCCCGCCGCACAACCTCGGCGAGATCGTGGACGCCCTGATCAAGCTGATCGACAATCCCGCGGCGGAGCTCACGGACCTGTACAATCCGGACACGGGTCCGATCCGCGGCCCCGACTTCCCGACCGGCGGCGTCCTCTATGGGGCCGAAGGGGTCACGGAGGCCTACAAGAGCGGACGCGGCCTAATCCGGGTGAGGGCGACGGCCCAGTTCGAGGAGGCGGGACACGAGAAGGCCCGCATCGTGATCACGGAAATCCCGTACATGGTGAACAAGTCCGCCCTCATCGAGTCGATCGCCCTCCTCGTGAAGTCGAAGAAAATCGACGGGGTCGTGGACCTGCGCGACGAGAGCGATCGGGAGGGCATGCGGATCGTCCTCGAGCTGAAGCGGGAGGCCGTCCAAGACGTCGTCCTGAACCAGCTCTACCATCACACGCAGATGGAGCAGACCTTCGGCGTGATCAACCTCGCCCTCGTCGACGGGGAGCCGAAAATCCTTCCCTTGAAGCAGGCGTTGCAGGCGTACCTCGACCACCGGATCACGATCGTCCGTCGGCGGACCGAGTTCGACCTGAAGAAGGCGAGGGAGCGCCTGCACGTCGTCGAGGGCCTGATCACGGCCGTCGACCATCTGGACGACGTGATCCACCTGATCCGGAGGGCCCGCGACGCTGCGGCGGCGGAATCGGGCCTCATGAGCCGCTACCTGCTGTCGGAGGCCCAGGCGAAGGCGATCCTCGCGATGACCCTGCGCCAGCTCACAGGGCTGGAGATCGAGAAGCTGCGGCAGGAGCAGAGGGACCTCAAGAAGAAGATCGAGGACCTCGAAGGGATCCTCGAGTCCCGGGAACGGGTCCTGGACATCATAAAGGCGGAGCTGCGGGAGCTCAAGGACAAGTACGGCGACGAGCGGCGGACGAAGGTGGAGGCCCAGGCCTACGACATG
>DASQXV010000211.1:0-3448 GCA_035639595.1 Thermoplasmata archaeon
GACGTACGTGGACGTCAGCAGGTCCAACTTTGATTGCGTGGCGGTCGCATTCGTGGCCAGGAGCGCGTCGTCGCTGGCTGTCGGCCGGTTCCGGATCTGGAGCAGGATCTGGTGGCCTGAGGCCACGGTCAGGTCGGTGGCGGGGTAGGCATAGGAGAACCGCTGGAACCCGTTGGCACCGTCCGTCGTGACGCGCGACTCCCCGTACCAGATCGCCGTCTGGGTCGCGCCGTTCACGTCGAGGAGGGGGAAGTTCAGGTCTAGGTTCCTAACGGCGTTGGAGCTTGAGTCGAGGTAGAGGACCGGGGTGATGTTCAGGACCTGGAAGGGACGGCTCAGGCCCGCAGTCAGCTGGAAATCGAGGGCGGCGCCGCCTCGTTTGACTGTGTACACGACCTGGGTCCCCGTCGGAGGCTTCGGGACGAGGGATTGGGGCGGCCCCGGGTTCCCCGGGACGAGGTATAGTTGCTTCATCTGGAGACCGACGACGACCGTGACCTGGGCCGCGCTCGGCGGCCTAGGCCCGCCCGTCGCGTTCGTGTAGGCGAGGGCCGCTGTGTTCGTCAGGGCGGTCCCCGGGGCCACATCGATCCGCACCCGGACCGTGATCGTGAAGGAGTGCGGCCCGTTCGCCAGGTTCGCGAAGGTGTAGTTCGGGTATCCCGTGATCGCCGGGATCGAGCCCGCGGTGTCGGAGATATAGGTGAATCCGGAGGGAAGGGTGTCGTTGAGCCAGACCGTCTTCGCGACCTGGGTCCCCGTGTTGTTCAGGTACAGGGTGAAGAGGAGGGTGTCCTTGGGCTGGGCCCGCGGGGTCGAGGCGGTCATCTCGACGGTTACGTTCGCCTGCAGCTCCCGTCCGTAGGTGAGGAACCACATGTCCGTCGCGGTCAAGGGGTTCGTCCAGCCCGATCCCGTGTTCGTCATCGCCTTGCCGCCCGCGTAGGTGTTCGCGTTGCTGTGATGCCACTCGTAGGCGTTGGTCACCGTGCCGCCCTTCGTCGCGACGATCCAATATACGACGCCCTGGGTGAGGGTCAGTGTGGGCGTCAGGGGCACGT
This sequence comes from Thermoplasmata archaeon, assembly GCA_035639595.1. Taxonomy (GTDB): domain Archaea; phylum Thermoplasmatota; class Thermoplasmata; order RBG-16-68-12; family RBG-16-68-12; genus RBG-16-68-12. Next base: position 1,062 of record DASQXV010000211.1, read on the forward strand.
TGACCGGCCCGACCGTCCCGCCGGCGAGGACGTCCGCCCCCGCAAGGATGGACGTGGACGGGGTTCCCGCGGCATCCGGCCGGATCGTGATGTTCACCCGGTCGCCCGCGCCGCCGAGGTTCCGGAGACGCAGGGTGACGTTGAGGAGGACGTACGTCCCGGTAGGCGTGAAGGACTGGGCGACGCTCTGGCCGGAGTGGACGAGGAAGGAGGGGTCCCCGATGGGGACGACCGTGTTTGAATCGTACACGCGTTCCCCGAAGGCCGAGGCCACCGAGGCGAGGAAGGGGACCGCGAGGGCGCTCAGGACTAGGAAGACGGCTACGCCTCGTGTGAGGCGGTGGTGCGGACCCCGCATAGATGGCCGGATTGTCCGTCCACGTCCGCGCACTTGAGACGTCCGGGGTTGTTATCGTGGGCGATAGGAAATGGCGGCCACGATCGGAACGGCCAGAGGCCGCAACTCACGGTTCCTTGAGCCCCTCGAGCCCCATCGAGGAACCGGGCGACACCCGCGCGGGCTTCGCCACCAGGTAGTACGGCGCCGCGAAGATGAGCGCGAGGGCTCCGATGAGCAGGGCCGCGACGAGGATCGCGAACACGAGGACTCCGAGGGCCAGCAAGATCCACGGGAGGAGGTTCAGGAGGACGACCAGGACCAGGACCAGCGCGACCGCGAGGAAGACGAGCCCGACGGCGGTGGCCGCCTTCACGCTCATCGCCCGCCGAAGTTGATCGAGGGCCCGCCGCTCGACTGGTGCGGGAGGTACGGCACCAGGGCCGAGGCGAGCTTCGCGACCGTCATCGATTGCATGAGGATCTTCCCGGGCCCGGTCAGGGTGGTGATGAAGAGCCCTTCCCCGCCGAAGAAGGCGGTCTTCAGTCCTCCCACGGTTTGGATGTCAAAGGCCACGGTGTCCTCCCAGCCGACGACGTGGCCGGACGAGATCTTCATGGTCTGGCCCGCGGCCAGGTTGTATTCCGCGAGGTCGCCCGGGGAGTGGACCCAGAGAGTGCCTTCGCCGTAGAATCGCTGGAGGATGAGCCCCTCCCCTCCGAACAGAATCGAGCCGAGGCGCTTCTGGAACGCCACGTCGAACGTGACGTTCGCCCCTGCCGCGAGGAACGCGTCCTTTTGGAAGATCCAGTTCTTCCCGGGCTGCAATTCAATCGCCGCAATCTTGCCCGGCACCCGGCCCGCGAACGCGACGACGCCCGGTCCTCCGTCCGCGGTGAATTCGGTGACGAAGAACGACTCTTGGGTCAGGACCCTCTTCAGCCCGCCCATGAGGCCGCCGCGGGCTTTCGCCTCCATTTGGACGTTCCCGGTGAAGTAGACCATGGAGCCGGCCTCGCCCCAGACGAGTTCCCCCGGGGCGATCTCGACGTGGACGAATTGCAAATTGTCGCCGGTGATCGAATACTTCATTTCCGCCCTCCGGGCCCGGGAGCGCGCCGTGGAGCATATACGTAATCCTCGGGTCGGTCGACTGCCGATGTCGTTTACGGTACCGATTGCGGCCGGAGGGACGCGCAGGGGGAATGTTCCCACGTCATGCCACAATCGAGCCAGGTTGCCTCAAAACCGTTAAGTAACGTGCCAGAGTCTCCCCGGCCGGGTTGCGACTCGGCATCGACATTGGTGGGGCGTTCACCGACTTAGTCGCCTATGATTCGGGAACGGGGAAGACGGCCTGGGTGAAGGTCGAGACCACCTCCGCCGACTTTTCCGAAGGGGTCCGGAATTGCCTCGATAAGGGCCGGGTGCAGATGAAATCCGTGGACACGATCATCCACGGTCAGACCCTCGTCATCAACACGATCGTCACCCGGACGGGCGCGAAAGTCGGACTGATCGCGACCCGGGGATTTCGAGATGTCCTCGAGCAGCAGCGGAGCAACCGGAGGGACATGTACAGCTTCCGGTACCGGAAGCCGGAGTCCCTCGTCCCTAGGTATTTGCGGCTCGAGATCAACGAGAGGATCGCCAGCGACGGCACCGTGCTGACTTCCCTTCCCTCGGAGGAAATCGGGAAGGCGGTGGACGGCTTGACGAAAGAGGGCGTCGAGGCGATCGCGATCAGCCTCATGAACGCCTATGCAAATCCGAGCCACGAGGAGGCGGTGGCGGAGGGCGTACGACAGATCGCTCCCGGCTGCTTCCTGACCGTGGGGAGTCAAGTGTCCCGGGAGTGGGGGGAGTACGAGCGGACGAGCACCGCGGTCCTGAACGCGTATACGATGCCCAAGCTGACCCGGTACCTGGACAAGCTCGAGGGCACCTTCCGGGCCGACGGATTTCCCGGCACCCCGCTGACGATGCTCTCGAACGGCGGGATGGCGACGTTCGACCACGCGAGGAGGTATCCCATCACGACGATGGAGTC
>DASQXV010000212.1:0-2925 GCA_035639595.1 Thermoplasmata archaeon
GCTGTAGACGAGCCTCACCCTCAGAGTGAAGTTCCCGCCAACGTCGTCCGCCAAGACCGTGACATTGACGCGCTGTGATTGTCCGAAGGTGAAGGTGCCGTTGAAGGAACCCGGCTGCCCAAGGTTCGGCCAGGTGAGCGCGATGCCCATCGTCGGTCGATCCGGATAGTGCACCCCCGCGAGGGACACGAAGACTCCGAGGGCGATCGCGATCGCGGTCAAGAGGACCGCCGCGATCCCCTTCTCCGCCGTGGAGTAGTCCGAGAAATCAAAGTAGGTCCGTCCGAACTCGCGCATCGCGGTCCAAGGCCGCGTCCTCGGGCGTCGCAGGAGCCACGCGAGCACTCCGAGGGGGAGGCCGATGATGACGACCGCGAACTCGGTGATCGGGATCCCGACGATCGAGACGGCGAGGGCCGAGAGGGACGTCAACAGGATCGTCAACCCGACCGTGAAGGCGAGGACCTCCGCGGCCGACAGCCGGACGTGGCCGTCCACGATCAGGGCGAGCGTCGCATAGCCCATCGCGAAGAACGCGGTGAGCGCGACGACGGTCCGCAGCAAGGTCGCGGGCAAGGTCACGGCCAGGATCGCGTAGAAGGCAAGGACCATGACCGCGAGCCCGAGGAAAGGGAACTCCTGCGGTTCCCCCGCGGGCTTCTCCATCGGGATCATGGTCTGCCGTCCCGCGTGGGAGCCTTCGTGGGCTCAAGAACTCTTGGGCCGCTCCCTTCTCCAGGATGGCCACGGGCGATTGCAGAGAACGCCCTCGCCAGGTCCCGCCAATTCGGCGTCGCCCGAACCCAGGCCTCATTCTTCTCCCGGATCTGCCTGAGCCGCGAGTCGTCGAAGACGGAATTGACCGCGCGGGCCAACCCTCCAGGGTCCCGCGGGTTCGCGAACGCGAGACCGCTCTTCCCCTCGAGTTCGCGGATCGGATGGACCCGCGTCGTTACGACCGGAAGGCCCGCGGCCACGGCCTCGAGGGCGACGAGCGGGAGGCCCGTCCGGACGAAGCGATAGGGAAACACCGCGACATGGGAGCGGCCGTAGGCCGCGCGGATCTCCTCCCGCGTGAGGATCCCCCGCACGACGACGACCGAGTGAGGCCCCCGTGGCATCCGCATGATCGCCGGGTCCCGGAATTTCGGGTCCCGCAGCAGTACGAGAATTTCGGTCGGCGAGCCGCGGGGCAACGAGCGGGCAAGATTGATCACGTCGTCGAAGCCGCGGGTCGGTTCCGGCGGGCCGGAAAAGACGATGCGGCGAGGGACCGCCTTCAGGACCTCGAAGAGGCGCAGGCCCGGATCCCACGGGCCTCGCTCGAGAAAGAACGGGTCGAACGGATGCCGAAGGACGGAACATGCGGCGGGGGGAAGGCCCGCGTCGATCGCGCATCCTCGATCGCTCTCCCACAGGAAGACGAAATCGTCAATCCACGATGGAGCAACGGACCACGTGTCCAGGATTCGCGATGCGTACATCGCCACATGGTGCCGATCGAGAAATGCCTCCGACGCCAGCGTGGGATCCAGGAACCGTCGTGCCAGCTCGAGTCCCCGGTGAAGCGGGCGAAGGAAAATCCCGAGGAGGCGGCCCGTCGAAGAGGGATTCCGGGATCCATGCGGCAGGGAGAGGAAGTGTCCCGCGGTCAACCGGAATAAGCCAACGTCATAGCCGTGCGACCTCACGATCTGTCGGACCCCGGGAGCCGAAGCAAAGTCGCCGCGAGTCGCATGCCAATCCACGGGCACATCGTTCCAGGTTTTGAGAACATGATCGCCCGTCACGACGGACACCTCGTGGCCCTCCTGCTGGAGGGCCGAGGCGAGCTCCCCCAGATACCTCCAGGGTTGGAGGAAGAGCTTCTCCGAGGGCATCGTCTCCGTGAGGACGGCGATGCGAAGGCGTTCCATGATCAGGCTCCCGAAGGGTCCGCGCGCAGGGCCAAGGGTGTCAGAAAAGAAGCTCGCGCGGTTGGCGTGTTACTATCACTCCTGGTACCAAAACGATTCGGGTCTAGAGGTGAAATTGAAATAGGTCCACGCCCACATGAGAAAGGCAGGGTGTGGGTCGGACGAGAGTTCTCTTGGTCGGCTCGCGCATTCTCCCGTTCCGACACAGTGGGGACAAGAACTTCTGGCTCGACATCATCCGAGGGGTCCAGCGGCTCGGCCACGAGATCGAAGTCATCACGGTGATGTTGGACCGGGTCGAGAGCAACGGCTGGCCCTTCCACCGCATTGAGCCGATCCCCGTGTACCTGCGGCCCGACCTCCGCTTCAACCCGAGGTTCCGACACGTCGCAGGGACGAACAACTACGCGAGCAAAACGCTGACGCTCCCGCGGGTCATGAATGAGGTGCGTTCGCGATTGCGGACGTTCCGACCGGACGTGATCCATTTCGCGGAAAACTACGGGCCCGCGGCGGCGACCCTCCGCGCGGCGATCGGGCCGACCCCGATGGCGATCTCCGCTCCGACGTACCAGCCGAACCGACCCCTCTATGATCTATTCCTGCGGGCGAGCTTTTCCAGCTTTAACTTTGTCGTGCCCTTCTCCGACGCGTACGGCCGGCGGCTCCTCGACCTCGGGCTCCCGCAGGCGCGCATCCGACGCATCCGGTGGGGGATCGACGTCACGAAGTTCGTGCCCCCGTCCGAGGCCGAGAGGGAAGCCGCGCGGCGGGAGTTGGGCGTCCCCAGGGGGTCGATCGTCATCCAGTGGACGGGGTTCCTCCAGCAGGCGAACGAGCCCGACCTCGATCTCGCCTTGAGGACGGCCCGTCGGGCCCTGGAGTCGGATGGCTCGAAGTTCGCGTTCTTCTTCTGCTTCAAGCCGGAGCATTTCAAGGAGGCGTACCGGCGGTTCGAGCACCCGGGGCTGAAGGTGGCGGACTCCGAGGCCCTGTTCCACACCGTCCG
>DASQXV010000213.1:0-3762 GCA_035639595.1 Thermoplasmata archaeon
CTGCACGGATCGCGGGACCTCGTGAGTCTTAAGCCCGCGACGACCCGGTGCGAGCCCCTGTCATTCTCGGTTTGTGGGTTCATATGGGAAGAAATATATATTGCTAGATTAATAAATGATGAGGGGTCCGATGAGCAGGGAAGTGCGTCTAAGCCGGCGCGACGAAACCCTGGTGGACCTGCTCATCGAGACGGGCCTGTCCCGGAACCTCGCGAAGACCCTCGTGTTCTTGTCGAAGCGGGACGAGACGACGTCCGTGGAGATCGAGAAGGCGACGGGCTTGCGGCAGCCCGAAGTGAGCATCGCGATGCAAGACCTCCGGCGGCGGAAGTGGGTCGACAAGCGGGACATCAAGAAGGAGGGGAAAGGCCGGCCCGTCCACTCGTACCGGCTCAGCGTGCCGTGGTCCGAGATCCTGGCCCACATCGACCGCGAGGAGCAGGCGAAGATCGACCGGATCGAGGCGAACCGCAAGAAGCTCAAGACCTTCGCCTAGACGCCGACGGCTTCGGTGCGGCCTTACGTGGGCGGCGCAGGGTGCGAACTCCCTTCTCGGACGCGACGATCGCGAGGTCGGCCATGCCGAGGAAGAGGCCGTGGCCCACGACGCCGGGGATGGCCATGAGCCGGGCGGCCAGGGTCGCGGGTGCCCGGAGGGTGGCGAACCGGGCGTCCACGATATGGTTGCCGTTGTCCGTCTGGAACAGCGTCCCATCCGTTCGCCGCGGCTCCACCGTGGCCCCGAGGCCCTCGATGGCCGCCGCCGCGTTCCGCCAGCCGAACGGATGGACCTCGACCGGGACGGGCGCCTTCGTCCCCAGGCGGGGCACGAGCTTGGACTCGTCCACGATCACGAGGAATGTGTCGGAGGCGGCGGCGACGATCTTCTCTCGGAACAGGGCGCCGCCCAGGCCCTTGATCAGGTCGAGCTTCGGGTCCACCTCGTCCGCGCCGTCGACGCAGAGGTCCAGTCGGGGACGGTCCTCGAGAGAGGTGAGAGGGATCCCGAGCTCCTTCGCGGCTTCCGCGGTCGCGAGCGATGTCGGGACGCCTTTCAGGTCCATGCCTCCCGCGACGAGGCGCGCGACGCCCTCGAGGAAATGCCGCGCGGTCGACCCGGTGCCGAGGCCCAGGGTCATGCCAGGCTTGACGTAGGCCAGGGCGGCCACCGCGGCCTCGCGCTTCATCTCGTCCGGCGACGTCAGTTCAAGCCCTCCGACGAAGCTCTTCGACGAGTTGGCACAACTCTTCGACGACGAGGTCATCGAGCTTCTGGCCGAGGGCCTTCGAGGCCTTCGACGGATCCCCCGTGACCCCGCCCCAGTACTTCCTCGGATCGTCGATGACGGCGTATCGGGGAATCGCGTTCGTCCCCGCGGGACTCCGGCCCTTCACGAGGTCGGGATTCGCGGTCAAGATGCGGGACGTCTCCCCCGCGCCCGCATGGCCGTCCCCCTCCGGCAGGATGCCTTCCGTGGCATAGATGATGTCGTAGTCCGATAGGACGGTCGCCTTCAACCCGGTCCCGCGGTCCACGACCTCCTGCGCCGCGGCCCGGAGGGCCATCATGTGCTCCCGCCCCGCATGGCCGCTGACGATCAGGACCCGTCGAACGCCGTTCCGGACGAAGTCGTCGAGCACGTCCCGGACGAAGGCCTTGAGGGAATCGACGGACACGCTGACCGTGCCTGGATAGGGCCGCGTCGTCGTGCAGACGCCGTAAGGGATCGGCGGGGCGAGGAATGCGCCGGTCCTGCGGGCGACCTCCTCGACGGCATGGAGAGGCTGGATGAGGTCCGAGCCGAGGGGCAGATGCCGACCGTGCTCCTCGAGGGCGCCGACCGGGAGGATGACCACGGGATCCGTCCGGGCCAGGGCCGCGAACTCCTCCGAGGTCATCTCCGAGAGCTTCACGCGCGGGAATCCGCAGGAGGACCATAAACCGTTCGCGCGGATCTGCGACCGAATCAACCTTAAACAAGGTTGCCCCGGACCGGACATCCTTTTCGCCCCGATGGCCTTGCCGAACCCCATGCGGGTCGCGGCCCTCTTCTCCGGTGGAAAGGACTCGACCTACGCCGCCTACGTCGCGGTCCAGCGGGGGTGGGACCTCACCCACCTCCTCTCGATCGTCCCCGCCGACCGCGAGTCCATGCTCTTCCACGTGCCGAATCTGCATCTCACTCCGTTTCTCGCGGAGGCAATGGGACGTCCCCTGGTGACCGAGGCCGCGACGCCGGGCGAGGTCGGAGAGCTGGATGCCTTGCGCCGCATCTTCCGCCGCGTGGAGGTGGACGGGATCGTGGTCGGCGCGATCGCCTCGGACTACCAGCACGAGCGGGTGAACCGTATCGCGGAGGAATCGGGGCTCCGGGTCTTCGCCCCGTTGTGGCGCCACGACCCGAGGCGCCTCGTGCGAGACTATCTCGCCGCGGGTTTCGAGATCGTCTTTTCCGCCGTCGCCGCCGAGGGCCTCGATGCCTCATGGCTGGGCCGTCGCTGGGACGACCGGACCATCGAGGATCTCCTCCGGCTGCAAGCGACCCGAGGGGTTCATCCGTGCGGGGAGGGCGGCGAGTTCGAGACCCTCGTCCTCGATGGGCCCTTGTTCCACCAGAGGCTCGAGGTCCGCCGGGCGGAGCCGCGATGGTCAGGCCAGGCGGGCGTGTGGCAGGTCCTCGAGGCGCGCCTCGTGCCGAAGGAAGCATCGGCCCTCAGCGACGTCGCGCCTGGGGCACCGTCCGGAGGTCCTTGAAGAACTGGGTCCGGTCGTCCGCCTCCGGGATCTTCTCCCCCGCCGCCTTCGCCAGCTTCAGGCACGCCTCCCGGAGGCGCGCCTTGCCTGCGATCGAGAACGCCCGCGCCAAGGCCTCGTAGGCGTAGGCGAGGGGGAGGCCATCGAGGTGGCGGGCCTCGCAGATCTCGAGGGCCCGCTGCGCGTGGAAGAGGGAGGGCTCCGGGCGTCCCAGGACCGCGTACACGTGAGAGATCTGCCATTCCCCGATCGCGGCCTCCTTCGGGCCCCCGACGACGCCCCAATGGTAGCGGGACGCATGGGCCATGTGGATCATCGCGTCGACGTCCTCCTTCGTGCGGCCCTTCTTCACAATCAGGTCCCACGTCCGGTTGAACAGCCGCGCGGCCATCTTGCGGTGCCACTCCGATTCCGCCCTCGATGCCACCACGGTTCCCGCCTCCGTCACCGCGACGAATGGGGCTGGGCAGATTTGAACTGCCGTCGCAGGCTCGTCTGCCCCTTGGGAGGGGTCCCAAAGCCCGAAGGATAGACCAAGCTACCCCACAGCCCCAACGCGCGCGCAACCGGCTCACGCGATAAAAATCTTGGCTCGCGACTTGTCCTTGGTCGCCCGAACGGACGCGGACGCATCCTTCGCCGCGTTCCGAATCGCGGCCTCGCTCGAGAGGCGAGGCCTCCAGCCCGTGGATCGGAGGCGATCGACTGCGAGCTGCATCACCCTCACGTCCCCGGCCCATCCGCGGCCGCCGCCCGCCCCTCCGGTCCAATGGTACTCCACGCCGGTCCGTCCGAGGGCATCGCAGACCGCGTCCGCGAGGGCGCGGACCGTGATCGTATCCTCGCTCCCCAGGTTGTAGACGGTCACCGGGGACTTCGCGGCCCGGACCCCCGCGGCGATCCCTTCGACCGTATCGTCGATGTGGACGTAGGACTTCGCGGTCCCCGGATCGGACCCGAGGATCTCGAGCCGTCGCGGATTGCGGGCCAACTTCCGGACGAAGTCC
>DASQXV010000214.1:0-3942 GCA_035639595.1 Thermoplasmata archaeon
CCATCATCAGGAAGAGGATGTACAGGATCCTCGGGACCCCGAGCGTGCCCGTCTTCAGCGCATACATGACCGCGATGAGCCCGAGGAACCCGACGAAACATACGGCGAGGCAGGTCAGGTCCAGGAGGGCGGCGCGGGCGCGCTCGGGCAAGTCTCTGGAGATGACGTCCCCCGCCACATAAAGGCTTCGAACATTTCCGTGACGACAGTGGAGAACCCCCCTTCACAGGTGTTAGGCAGCCTTATCGGCCCCGGACCCTCTCCCCCTGCCGTGTCCCCCCTCACCCGAGGCGTCGCCTGGGCCCGGCGCGCCGTGCACGCGGATTCGGACACCGCCTCCGTGACACGCCAGGGCCTTTGGGTGCTCGTCGGCCTCATCGGCGTCTCCGTCCTGGGCTTCGGCTTCTGGGCCCTCGCCGCGCGCCTCTTCTCCCACGACGCGGTGGGAATCGCCGCGTCCCTCGTGTCCCTCTCCACGTTCGGCGCGACCCTGGCGATCGTCGGTTTCGACTTGGGGATCCTGCGGTTCGCGTCCGGCGAGCTCCACCCGCGGAGGCTGATTCGGACGATCCTCCTCGTCACGGGGCTCAGCGCCGCGACGGTCGGCGTCGCGCTGCCCCTGGGAGTCCTCGCGATCAACCACGTCGACTCGGGCCTCCTGGGGCCCCTCGTGGGCCTGGGCCTCGCGCTGACCGTATGGACCGTCTGGAGCTTCGTGACGAACGGGGTCTTCTTGGCGGCGAGCAAGGCCCATGTCTCGTCCTCCCTGCTCCTCGTGTACGGCGTCCTCAAGATCGTCCTCCTCGTCGCCCTCGTGTCCACGGGAGTCGTCGGGCTGTTCGCCGCGTACACGCTCCCCCTGCTCCTCCTCGTCGTGATCAGCTTCCTCCTGATCCCCCGATACTGGCCCGCGGAGAACCCGAAGGGGACGCACCACAGCCTCTGGGAGGTCGCGACCTTTTCCGCGGGCAACTGGATCTCGTACTCCGGGATCTCGTTGCCGAACCTCTCCGGCCCTGCCCTCGTCCTCACGGTCTACGGGGCGCCGAGCGCGGCCTACTTCTTCCTCGCGTTCCAGCTCGCGGAGGTCCTCAACTACGGGGCCGACGCGTTCGCGAAGTCCCTCCTCACCCACGGTTCGCGGGAGAATTACCTGTCGCGTTCCCTCCTTTCCCGCGTGCGGACACGGGTCTACCTGGTCCTGGTGCCCCTCGTCGTGGCGGGCCTTTTCGCGGCTCCGACCCTCGGGTTCCTCGTGGGGGGGCCGGGCCTCGCTGCGCACGCCCTGCCGATCCAGCTGTTCCTCCTCGCGACGCTCCCGAGGAGCTTCTACCAGATCCTCACCGCGCAATTCAACGTGGACCGCCGGCCGATGGCGGTGGCCCTGTGCGGCGCCACCTACGGCATCCTCACGTTCGGCGGATTCGTCGTGAGCCTCCTGTTCCGCGTGAACGAGAACCTCCTGCCGACCGCGTGGATCCTCGGAGGGATCGGCGCCGTGATCGTCGGCCTGTACTTGGTTCGTCGCGCGCCCGAGCTTCCGCGGGCGGCCCCGTCCGCGCCGTGAACGCGCCCCGGCGTCTCGATGGATGGAAGGGCGACACCATCGCCGGAGGACGCACCTTGCGGTTCCTTCGCATGCATTTTATGCGAGTGATTCTATAATTTAGTAACCAACCTCGATTCTTTCTTCCAGTAACCATCTGTGATAGGCGTGACCGACCTGGGAAATAGTAACCTCTGGGTTACCCGCGCGCCTCGAAGGGGGGCATGGGATGCACGCACACGCGAGTGCCCGGATGGACCCCTGGGTGGGCGTCCCCGGGACGTCCACCCGACGCGATCGGCGGTTTGTCGTCAGCCTGCTCATCGGCCTCTTGTTGGCCGGATCCCTCGCGTACGTCGCGAGCCACCGGGATGCGTTCGGCTTCGCGTCGACCCCGCCACCGGGGCAAGGGTCCTCGCCGACGGCGGTCGGGCGCGACCCGCTCCACTGGCCCTTCTCCCGGGACAGCATCTGGAACCTCCCGATCGGCTCGAACGCGCGGTACGTCTGGGCCGGGATTCGACACGCGACCGCGATGGCCTACTTCACGGATTCCGACATCCTCGTCCTGAAGCCCGGCGCTCCCGCCACGACGGTCTACACGAACTACGACGACTGGGGCGGAGGCGACCGATGCTCGTCCCAAGGTCCCGCCCTGTTCACCGCTCCCATCCCGTCCGACTTCGTGATCCTCGGCAGCCACCAGGGGTCGCCGGACGGAAACACGCCGAACGCCGCGACGGCCATCTTGGCGGCGGACGGGCACACGATCATCCAGACGCAACCCTTCGCCCGCTGCGCCGGATCCGCGCCGACGTCCCACTACATGTTCGGAAACGAGGACCTCTATGGGACCGGCGAGACGGGATCCCACGGCGGCTCCGGCCTCTCGGCCCTCGGCGGCACCGTGCGCCTCGGGGAGCTCGTCCCGGGCGGCACGATCCGACACCCGTTGAAGCTGAACCTCGATTCGGCCAATTACTACAGCGGATACAGCGGCTACCGCTGGCCGGCGTGGAAGTCGGACGCGGGCGGCGCCGGATACGGCGGCTCCATCCCCGAGGTGCGGATGGGCTCCCTCCTCGCCGTCAAGCCGGACTTCGCGATCGCGAACCTCGAGACGGAACCGGGCAAGATCGTCGCGCGAGCCTTCCAGGACTACGGAGGCTACATCGTCGATACGTCCGGCTGGAGCATCTACAACTTCGTCACGGAGCACTCTCCGGACGGCGCAGTCTACGACGAATTCCAGCGGGTCTGGGGCTACCCTCTCAACACGGGCGTGGGCGCGAACGGCTGGGCCCGCGACTTGGACCAGATCTTCACGAACCTGTACGTCGTCGACAACTGGGACCAGTCCACGTGGCAGACCGTGTCCGCTTCGGGCGGGTCGGTCGGCGTGGGGCTCGGCACCCCGAGGGTCGCATGGGCTCCGGACTTCGGGACGGACGCGACCCCGCCCCAGATCTCCTCGACCCTGTCCGGGACCGCCGGCAGCGGGACCTGGTACGTCTCCCCGGTCGGCGTGACGGTGTCCGCGACGGATGCGGGCTCCGGCGTCGCGTCGGTCCAGATCCGGAGGGACGGCGGCGCCTGGGGGCCGTACACGGGCCCGGTCACCGTCTCCGGCGAAGGAGCCCATACGGTCGAATACTACGCGACCGACGCCGCGGGCAACACCGCGCCGACGCAATCCCGCACCTTCTCCATTGATACCGTGGCTCCGGTGTCGGGCACCTCGGTCGCGGGGACCCCGGCCCCGGGGGGCGGATACGTGTCTCCGATCGCGATTACCTTGAGCGCCTCGGACGCGACGAGCGGCGTCGCGATGGTCCAGTACCGGATCGACGGGGGCGCCTGGCGGAGCTACACGGGACCTACGCCGTTGGCGGGCAACGGGACCCACGTCTTCGAGTCCTTCGCGATGGACAACGCGGGGAACCGGGAGGCCACGCGGACCGAGACCTTCGCCCTGACCGGGGCCGCCTGGAGTCCGCCCGTCACGACGATGTCCGCGACCGGGACCTCGGGCATGAACGGATGGTACGTGTCCCCGGTCACGGTCCGGCTGAGCGCGACGAGCCCGAGCGGCAGCGCCGCGACGATCAGCTACGCCCTGGACAAGGCTCCGTGGACGATTTATTCGACTCCCCTCCGGCTCGACGAAGGACGCCACTACCTCGCCTCTCAGGCCTCGGACGCCTCCGGGTACTACGGGCCCGCGAAGTCGGACACGATCGTCGTGGACTGGACGGCCCCGACCTTGGCCCCGAGTCCCGGCAACCTCGTGATCCGTCCGGAGGCCTCGCTCGTATGGATCGGATCCGATTCCCTCTCCGGCATCGCGCGGTATGAGGCGAGCGTCGATGGCGCCGCGTTCGCGGCGATCGGCTCGG
>DASQXV010000215.1:0-16902 GCA_035639595.1 Thermoplasmata archaeon
CTACCACGGGAGGGCGGAAGGGGAATTCGCCCGCCGGAGGGCGAGGATCGAGGCCCTCGTCGCCGCGCATACCTCCACTATTAGAGGTACGTCGCTCTGAACCGCGGCGGCCCCGACCGCGGACGGTCGCTGAACCCGGTCGGCCAGCGGACGCCGGACAGCCTTCACTCGATGTACCGCAGCGCCTCGGCCGGCGGCAGGCGAGACGCCTGGATAGCCGGTTGGGCCGTGCTCGCGACCGAGGCCACGGAGGCGAGGCCGATGATCAGGAGGAGGCGGTCCCACGGCACGCTGAACGTGATGATGTCCGCGAAGTACACGGCCCAGATCTTGTACGCGAAGACGATTCCGAGGGCGACGCCGATCCCGACCCCGAGGACCGCGATCAGCGCGATCTCGAGGAGGAATACGGAGAGGATCATCCGTCGGGTGAAGCCGATTGCGCGGAGGGCCCCAATCTGCGTGCGTCGCTCCACGACGGCCCGCATGGTGATGACCGCAAGCCCGGCGATCCCGACGAGGAGGCCCATGCCCAGGTACGCTTCCATCAGGGTGAGAACTTGCTGGGACGCATCGAACGCCTGGCCAATCTGCTCCCGGATGTCGATCGTCTGCAGCCCGTAGGTGAAGAAGACCCGCTCCAGGTCGGCCCGGAACGTCGCGACGTCCACCCCCGGAGCCATCTGAAAGAAGTACGCGGTGTACCGCTCCTGGGCCGGGAATGTGGCCCGCACGACGTCCTGGTCCACGAAGACGCCGGAGGTGAACTGGAGGGCCTGCTCCAGCACCCCGACGATCGTCAGGTTCACGCCGCGACCCGCGGCGTCGAACGCGCGGATCCGGCTTCCCGGGACGGCCCGCAGCCGGCCCTCGTCCGGCGTGAACTGGTTCGGCCCCGACGCGGTCCGGTCCACGATCGCGAGGGTGTGGTTGTATCGGAGGGAGAGCCACACCTGGGTCCGATTCGTCAAGGACTCGCTCCGGCCTGTCGACTCATTGACGAAGGACGTGAGGAAGCTCGTGAAGCCGTAGCCGTTGCTCCGGATGAGGAAGTTGTCGACGCCCCAGAGGGTGTAGTCGTAGGAGCGGTTCCCGCCGATCGCCTGGACCTTCGCGGGGAGGACGCTCGCGCTCGACACCCCGTTCCATCCGCCGAGGAACATCCTCTCCCCGTCCGTGAAGTTCTCCCGGAGGGCCGTGCGGAAGTTCGGGATCTCCCCATACGACGTCGTGTAGGCGATCACGTCGTAGCCGCCGGACTGCTGCTCCACGAAGGTCCCGATGCTGGACGCCTGGAGTCCCTGGAGCATCGAGATCAGGGTGACCATGAACAGGATGAGGGCGAACATCGCGACCGTCATGCCGGTCCGGAAGCGCTTCTCCGTCGGATACGACACCGCGGTCGTGAGCACGGGCCGCCCCGCGCCGCGGCTCGCGCCCCGCAGGAGGACCCGGAGGACCTCGCTCACGTTGAACACGGCGATCAGGATCGCGGATCCCACGAGGATGAGGCCCGTCATGACGAACGCGATCGACACATTGTCCGTCGCCTGGTTCAGGAGCCCGACGGGCATGAGGATCCAGCCGAGGTTGAAAGCCGAGGCCAGGGTGAGGCCGGCGCGCGCCCATCCGCGGGAGGCCGCGACGAGGCCCAGGCCGATCCCGAGGACCGGCGGGCCCGGGATCTTCCCCATCCCCGTGTCGCGGAGGAAGCCCCAGGCCGTCAGCGTGAGGCCGGCGAGGGCCACGAGGAAGCCCGCCGCGAGCCAGGTGCGCGACCGCTCCCGCGAGGCGGGCTCGGGCAGGTCCCGGATCGCGCGGACGATGTTGAGGCGGCTCACCCGCCAGGAGGCGACGAGGATCGTGATCCACGTGAGGGCGGTCCCCGCGACGAAGGCCGTGGCCACGGACCCGGGGTCGAAGTGGAACGTCACCACGACGTCGCCGTGGGGCACGAGCCGGTCGAAGACGTACACCATGACGTATCCGAGGCCGAGCCCCGCGAGGGCGCCGAGGGCCGCCGCGAGGACCGCGTAGAAGGTCCCTTCTAGGGCGAACGCGGTCAGGAGGTCCCGCCGGAGGAAGCCGACGGCCCGCGCCACGCCGAGCTCCGGCTTCCGCTCCTCCGCGAGCATGACGAAGATGTTCACGATCAGGAGGACGCCCGCGAGGATGCCGAAGGCGCCCATGACGAGGAACAGCTCCGTCGCGTCCCGGCCCACCTGGACCGCCTGCGCGACCCCGTCCGCCTTGACGTCCTGCACGCGGAGCGCGAGGTGGCGGGTGGCGATGCTGATCCGCAGGTCCTGGGTCACCCGCTCCGTGGCGGCGACCCCGTCCGCCACGCCGCCGAGGTTCGAGACGCGGATCAAGTTGATCGAGCTGCTCTCGTTGAAGGCGGCCTGCGCCCTCCGGAGGTCCATGAAGAGGAGGGGCCGTCTCTCGTACGAGGCCATCCCCGTCCCCTGGAGGATGTCCGCGACCGTCACGTGGACGAGGGTCTGGTTCGTCGTGCCGTAGAAAAGGGTGAGCTCCTGCCCGGGCGTCGCGTTCAGGTCCGCCGCGGCCCGCTCGTTCGCGAAGACCTGGGTGGCATTGAGGGCGTTCGTGTCGACCCTCCGGCCTTCCTGCGTAACGAGGGGGCCGAAGTTCGTCTCATAGGAGGCGTTCAGGCCCATCACGGAAATCTGCTGGTTCCCCTTGTTGCCCGCGATGTTCCGGACCGGCATCGCCTTCAGGAGGGTGGGCGCGATCCCGTCGATCGGGCTGCCCCCGGCGGTGAGGTCGCCCGCGATCGCCGTGAAGTTCGATTCCTGAAAGGAGAGGAGCTGGCCACTGAACTCGTTCGAGACGACCTCGTCGACCGCGCCGTACCGGATGTAGACGTCCTCGAGGAAGATGTACCGCAGGGTGTCTCCGACGACGAGGCTGGAGGAGATGACCGCGGTGCCGACGAGGAGGCCCGCGACGACGATCATCACGCGGGAGGTGCGGCGGCGGATGTTCCGGGCCGCGAGGCGTGCGAGGAGGGGCCGCGCCCCGAGGAGGATCGCCGCGAGGCCGATGCCCGCGACGACCGCGATCGCGGCATCCTCGGGCAGGCCCATCCGGCGTCAGGCCCCCCGCGTCTCCTCGACGATCTGCCCGTTCCGCATCTTCAGGATGCGGTGGGCGCGGGCGCTTACAATCGCGTCGTGGGTCACGAGGACGAGGGTCTGCCTCGATTCCCGGTTCAGCCGGACGAGGAGGTCCATGATCTGGGCGGACGTCTCCGAGTCCAGGTTCCCGGTCGGCTCGTCCGCCCACACGATCGCGGGATCGTTCACCAAGGCGCGGGCGATCGCGACCCGCTGCTGTTGGCCCGCGCTGAGCTGCGCGGGCTTGTGCCCGGCCCAGCCGTCGAGCTCGACCTGGGCCAGGAGGTCGGTGGCCCTGCGGCGGGCCTCCTTCGCGGGCACCTTGGCCACGAGGAGCGGGAGCTCGACGTTCTCCGCGGCGCTGAGGACGGGGAGCAGGTTGTACGACTGGAACACGAACCCCATCCGGCGGGAGCGGTAGCGGCTCTTCGCATCGTCGCTCATCCCGCGGAGGGACACGCCCTCGATCCGCACCTCGCCCGAGGTGAGGTCGTCGAGCCCGGAGAAGCAGTTCAGGAGGGTCGTCTTCCCGCACCCGGAGGGGCCCATGATCGCGACCATCTCCCCGCGCGGGATCGCGAGGTTCACGCCGCGCAGCGCGTGGACCGTGACCGGGCCGGAATTGTACGTCTTGTGGGCGTTAATCCCGCGGATGATCGGCTCCTCGCCCATGCGCGGCGTTCGATGCGACCCCTCCGTATTTAGCGTTTCCCGACGTGTTTTGAGCGGATGGAAACCTGGGTCTCGGGGCCCGTCACTCGCGTCGTGCGATGTAGAAGTGGAGGGTCCATGTGTCCTCGATTCCGCTCCCGGTCGCGAGCGGACGCAGGCGCGCCGCGAGGTCCGCCTCGAACGCGGCCCGATCCGACGTTGCCATCTCCGTCAGCTCCCTCTCGTACCATCCGTAGGAACCGACGAACGCGAGCAATTCGGCCACCCCCGCAAACCGGGCCGGGAACACCTTCGTCCTCGCCTCGCGATGGTCGAACCCCGCGATGGACAGGGCCTTGAGCACTGCCGCCGGGTCCCCCAAGGCCTTCGCCTCCGGGTCCGTGCGGACCATCCGGACCGCCTCTCGGACCTGGGCGAGGTCCTTCGACGGCGCCTTCGTCCCGCGGGCCGCGAGGAGCTCCCGCACCGCGGCGAAGGAGGGGTTCGGGTCCGTCGGCCATTCGCTGAAGACGAACCGGCCGCCGGGCTTGAGGACCCGGTGGACCTCTTGGAATACGCGGTCGTATCCCAGGGCGGGGATCCCCAGGTTGCTCGCAGCGCCGTCGAAGAGCTTCCCGTGGTACACGATATTGCGGGAGTCGAGCATCTCGAACCGGATGTTCCGGATCCCCGCGTTGCCCGCCCGGTAGGAGGCGACGGAGATCGCGCCGTCCGCGAGGTCGATCGCGACGACCCCTTGCGGCAGGACCTTCGGCGCGAGGAGGCACGCGAGGAGTCCGGTCCCGGTCCCCAGGTCCAGGAAGAGCTCGCCGGGCTTCGGCGCCGCCAGGCCCACGACTTCCTCCGCGATCGGCTCGAACCGCGGGGCGACGTTCCGGTCGTAGGCCTCCGCCATCCGGCTGTACTCGTCGGCCCAGACGAGGGTGGCCTCGTTCGCGTTCATCCGGGCCGCGGCGAAGGGTCCATTCGCGGTTAAGGCTTGGGGCGGGGCGGAAGAGGGTTTATGATGGAGGGGTCGGTTGGGTCGCGGTCCATGGACCTCGTGCCCCGCTTCAAGGAGGAGCACGTCTTCATCATCCAAGGATTCATCGTCCATTCCGTCCGCGAGAGCGGACGACGCGGCGTGATCCTCGGGCTGAGCGGAGGCATCGATTCCGCCCTCGTCGCGCGCCTCTGCGCGAATGCCCTCGGACCCGACAAGGTGCTCGCACTGGGGCTCCCCGACGGAAAGGGAGGGGCCGATCTCCGCGACGCCCGGCGGTATGCGAAGGACCTGGGCATCGAATTCCATGTCGTGAACATCGGCCCGATCGCCTCGTCAGTGGAGAAGTGGCTGAGCGCCACCGCGGCGGATGCGATCACCCGCGGAAACCTCCGGGCGCGCATCCGGATGCTGGTCCTCTATTACGGGGCGAATGCGGAGGACCGAGTGGTCATGGGGACGGGGAACAAGAGCGAGATACTAACCGGGTACACCACAAAATTCGGAGATGCCGCGGCGGACTTCCTCCCAATCGGCGACCTGTACAAGACCCAGGTCCGGGAGATGGCCAAGCACCTGGGCCTGCCCCCCGAGATCATGGAGAAGCCGCCATCGGCGGGCTTGTGGCCCGGGCAGACGGACGAAGGAGAGCTTGGGATCTCGTATGCGGACCTCGATCGCGTGCTCCTCGGCATCGAGCTCCAGATGGATCCCGAGGCGATCTCGGAGAAGGCGCGGGTGCCCCTCGACCAGGTCCAACGCGTCCAGGCCCTCGTGTCGGCGAGCGTCCACAAGCGGAAGATGCCGCTAATCCCGAAGCTCGGGGTCCGGACGGTGGGCCTCGACTGGCGCGAGTGATCCGCGAGCTCGACGCTCCTCGAAGCCGGCCAAGAATGCCTCCCGGTCCGTCACGTCGAAGAGGATCTCGGTCGCGTACAGTCCGAAGGATTGCCAGAAACGCCGGGGACGCCGCAGCCGGAGGGACACGAGCCCCGTGCGGCCGCCCGTAACGAACAAGGTGGGTTGGCCCACGGGCCGGTGGATTCCGAGGGGGATCCGGGTGCGGGACGTGTCGTCCGCGGGGGACGCGGACTCGATGTCCGCGAGGGGAATCACGGCTCGGAAGTACCAGCCCTGGCGGAGGATCAGCCGGGAGCGGGTGAGCCAATGGTCCGTCAGCAGGGGCGAGAGGACGAAGAGGACTCCGTAGGCGATGAGGATCGCCGCGAGGACGCCCGCGGTCAGGAGCGGGAAACCGGGGGTGAGGGCGATCGACACGCCCACGAGGGCGATGAGTCCGACCAAGAGCCCGACCCGTCCGATGACGACCGTCCGGCCGTAGGCGAACGTGAGGCGCTTCGCGGCCACGGGCCCGCCGAGATGACTTCCCTGGAATAAAGGTGCGGTCCTCAGTTCTCGCGCCGGTGGGGTGCCATGTCCCTTCGGGTCCATGGATCCGGTTCGTAGGTCTTCGTCGGACCGCGACGCTCGAGATTGCGACGCATTCGCGGTCCCTTTTAATCCAACCCATCCCCTCCCGGTCGTTCGATGGCAGATCCCGCCCTCCACCTTGGGAGGGAGGGGGCACGTCGTGTCGCGTCAAGGTTGAACTTTCAATCCGGTCTCGAAGGAATCTATCATCTAATGTGACGAATAAAATTCTGGCCATCGACGACCATCGATAGTCGCGCCGCCGGAGCGGAAACCTTTTTGTGGGCCTCTCGAATACGGCCCTCCCTCTCCGGTTCCCTCCCGGGAATACGGCGAGGACGCGACCTTCTACTTCTGGGGGAGCGAGGTCACATGGAAGAAAGCATCTTCCAACCGTACTTGGGAACGCGGACGATCTTCAAAATGGACCGGGAAATCCTGCGTCCGTCGTACCTCCCCGAGAGGCTGCCGCACCGGGAGAGCCACATCGACCAGCTCGCCCAGATCCTCGTGACCGCGCTCAAGGGAGAGCGGCCGAGCAACGTCCTGATCTTCGGCAAGACGGGCTCCGGCAAGACGGCCGTCGTGAAGTACATCGAGAACGAGTTCCGGAAGGCGGACGGCGCCCGGATGGTCCAGTACTTCTACCTGAACTGCGAGATCGTCGACACCCCGTACGGGGTCCTGCAGTCGATCGGGAACAAGATGATCGAGCATTTCCACCAGCGGATCCCCTTCACCGGCCTGTCCACGGACCGGGTGTACAACCTGCTCCTGGAGAAACTGGACGAGGAGAAGCGGGTCGTGATCGTCGCCCTCGACGAGATCGACAAGATCGTCCAGAAGAACGGGGACGACATCCTCTACCAGCTCCTGAAGATCAACGACGACCTGTCGAACGCCCGGGTCTCGATCATCGGCATCTCGAACGACCTCAAGTTCACGGAATACCTGGACCCGCGGGTCCGCTCCCGCCTCGCGGACGAGAAGATGGTCTTCCCGCCGTACAACGCCGACGAGTTGTTCGACATCCTGTCCGAGCGGGCGCGGCTCGCCTTCGAGAACGGGATCGCGGCGGACGGGGTCCTCCACCTGATCGCCGCCTTGGCGGCCCAGGAGCACGGGGACGCGCGCCGGGCCCTCGACCTGCTCCGGGTGAGCGCGGAGCTCGCGGAGCGGCAGGGGGACGAGCACATCACGGAGGAGCACGTCCAGCGGGCGAAGAACAAGATCGAGCTCGACACGGTGATCGAGGCGGTCAAGAGCCTGCCCACCCAGTCCAAGGTCATCCTCCTCGGAATCCTCCTGAACGAGGAGGTCGGGAACCCCAAGCTGACGACCGGGGAGCTGTACACGACCTACCAGGAACTGTGCCGCAAGACCGGGATCGCGCCCTTGACCCAGCGGCGCGTGACGGACCTGATCTCCGAGCTGGACATGCTCGGCCTCGTTCACGCCCGGGTGCGGTCGTTCGGCCGCGGCGGCCGCACGAAGGAGATCCAGGGGTCCGTGCCGACCCTCGACGTCAAGCGGGTGCTCGAGAAGGACGAGATCCTCGCGGAGGCGCGCGGCTACCGGCTGAGGGTCCAGACGACCCTCCTCTAGAGGATCTCGTCGTCGAGGGGCTCGTCCCAGGTGCTCGGGTTTCCTTCCGCGCCCGGTTCTCCGGGTTCGTCGGGGTCCATCGGGCTCGTCATGCGGATCTTCCGTCTCTTCCAGGGCCAGTTGACTTCCGGCAAACGGGGGGAGACGTACTTCACCCATCCGCGGCCGGCGTACTCGAGGAGGAACGGGAGCGCGAACAGGAAGATCAGGGTGACCAGGAGGGAGTCCCAGCTGTTCTTGGGCGCTTCGGGGTCCCCCCAGCCTCGCTGGCAGCACGATTCCGTCGGCTGGAGTGTGAGTTTCAGCAAGCCCAGCCAAGGAATCTCGAGTCGAGCGACCCCGTGGACGTCCTCGAGCTTTGGGACCCAGGGGTTGTCGTACCCCCGGCTGCAATCCCGATTGGCGATGCAGTCGCCGCGCATGTTGTTGTCTCCCATCGTCACAAATCCGGCGCGTCCCTCTTCCTTCAGGAAGTTGTCGAAGGTGAAGGTGAGGTTCGTGTCGTGCCTCAGGCCCATGTGCCGGATCGTGAGGGAAGTCAGGCCCACGGGGATGTCGGTCGCCCCGGTCCGGTTCGTGGCCGACCATTCCGTGGTCGGGAGTTTTTGGACGTCGGGCACGTCCGCGCTCGTATGCGGCGATCCGCTCACGTTGTAGATGTGGAGGGTCACGTACAGGATCGCCCGGTGGATGATCGGCACGGAGTTCTGGGGCTGCCGGAAGATGATCACATCGCCGAAGTCCCCGTACGTCGAATAACCGGAGGCCCTCCCTTCCACGTAGGTCTTGATCTTGTCGCGGGTGTTCGCCTCCTGTTGGAACACCATGTCCCCGGTGTCGATCACGCCGATGCTCGAGTCCCGGTCGGAGTGTTGCATCGACTTGCTTTCCACGACGACGAGTGGGGGCCACACCCCCGCGTAGGCGTAGAGGGCCGCGAGGACGACGACGACGATCACGGCCGCGATGACGGCATCGCGGGCGAGCCCTTTCCAGCCACTTTCCTTTTCCTCCTTGTCCCGGAAGAGGCCCGAGCCGCGAGCCATGATGGTTGCAAGCGAAGCTACCGCCGACTATAAACCCGCGGACCCCAGGTCGAACACCCCGACCCCGCGGCGGACCGGCCAAGCGACGTTGTGGATGCGGACCGACGCGGCGCCGTCCACGAAATCGTCCAAGCGGCTCGCGGTGGGCCGGAGGTCCGCCTCCGGGATCCCCTTGTGAATGTGGCCGTGGATGACCAGGTTCGGCCGCCGACGCAGGAGGACGGGCTCGAGGGCCTTGCACCCGAGCTCTGGCTGCCACTCCTCCTTCTCGCGCCCCATCGTCACGTACGTCGGCGGGTAGTGGGTGAGCAGGACCCTCCGGTCGGCCCCCCCGAGGAGGCCATCGAGGACACCGATCCGCCGCCGGTATTCGTCCGCCAGGTGCGGGGCGTTCCGGCGCTGCCACCAAGTCGGCCGGTCCAGGCTCCCCAGGCTCCCGACGACGCGGACCGCGTCCGGCCCGGATCCCCACGTCGCGGCCTCGTCCTGGAGGAACCGCACGCGGAACGCGTCCGCGTACCGGGCGATGTACGTCGGATGGTCCTGCGCGTACTCGTTGTTCCCGAAGACGGCGGCGATCGGCGCGGCCGTGCGGTCCCGGATCGCCCGGAGGACGGCGCCATAGGCCTCGAGGTCGTTCCGGTCCGTGATGTCGCCCGCGAGGAGGAGCAGGTCCACCGGCCCGAGCCGGTCCAGGTCCGAGGCGAGGGCCGCCAGGTTCTCCCGGCCGTGGACGTCCCCGACCGCGGCGATCCGCATGGGCCTTTGAACGGCCCCGGGTCGATGAACCTTTCCGGAGGCGTCAGAAGGCGCGGACGATCGCCTGGCCCGTGCCCAGGTCGACGATCGGCAGGCGGGCGGGGGACGGCTCGATGTTCCGCATCTTCTGGTACGGGGTCTGCGCCTGCCAGGTCGACGCGCTCACGAGGACCACGCCGCGGTACTGGTCCACGCCGGCGGCGTGCACGTGGCCCGTCACGAAGATGTCCGGCACCTCGTCGATGATCAGGTGGTCCTCGGCCTCCGGGGCGATCGGCGTCTTGCCCCCGTAGATCGGGGCGAGGTGGCGCATCCGGAGCATCGCCTTCATCGCGTCGAGGGGCCGCTGGTAGCTCAGCCCCGGGATCGCGGACACGAGGTCGTCCATGCTCCGTCCGTGGTAGGCGAGGACGCGGACCCCCTCGAGGCTCAATAGGCACGGGTTCCCGGCGAAGACGACGTGGGAGTCGAACAGCTTCTGGATCGAGGCGGGGAAGGTCGGCTGCGGCTCCGCGGGGCGGACCGCATCGTGGTTCCCGGGGAGCAGGATGACCCGGATCCGGTCCGGGAAGGCCGCGACCAGGCGGGCGAGGGCCTCGTACTGCCCATAGATGTCGTCGATCGCGAGTTCCTCATCCTGCCGCGGGTACACGCCGATCCCATCGACGACGTCGCCGCTCACGACGAGATACCGGATGGACCGGGCGACCTCGTCCGTCCCCCCGAGCCACGTGGAGAGCTTCGACCACCGGTCGTCGAGGAACGTCTTGCTGCCCACGTGGACGTCGGACAGGAACGCGACGCGGGCATGCCCCTTGGACCCGCCGAAGGCCTTGGGGGTCGGGACTTCGGGCCGGAGCAGGGAGGAGGCGATCACGAGGCCCTTCGGATTCACGGTCCCGATGACCCCGACGACCTCGTCCTGCACGACGGCCTCCGCGGCCAGGGCGGAGTCCGCGGGCAGGAGGACCGCGACTCGATCCGAGTCGTCCTCGAGGTCGAGGATCCGATGGCCGTTCTTCGTCGTCCGCACGTCGGCCACCATCCCGACGATTCGGACCTCCCGCGTCGACCGGCGGGCCTTCGCGATCTCCTGGGATCCCGCGAGCTCACGGCGCCGGCGGAGCATGCCTCCGAGGACCGCGAACCGGTGGCGGAAGTAGCGGGCGAAATCCTCGAGGGTGCCTTCGCAGGTGGACCGCCCCGTGATGTCCCGCAAGATCCGGACGTCGGGGCCGTCGTCCGCGGCCCGGTCCCCCCCGCGTCGGAACGAGGCTGGGATGCCCGCCGCGCCCCTTGGCGGGTCCGGCGTCGGGGGAGGGAGCCGTCCTCCGGCGAAGCGGCCGATCTGGGAGGCAGCCACGATGTCCTGCAGGGTGACCACGAAGGGGGTCTCGGGGCAGGACTCGAAGAATCCCTCGACCACGGCGAGGGGGTCCTGCCGGGAAAGCAGGAACTCGATCGCGTCGGGCTCCAGGAGCGTCCCGTGGCGGCTCACGAGTGCCAGAAGCTCCTCGCGCACGCCCGGCCCCCAGCCCAGCGGGCGGACAAATACCCTTCGTCGCGCTGGACCGGATTCGCGAGAAAATTCAAGGCGGGGCGGCGAATCCGCCGCCGATGCTCCGGGTTCGCGTGGAGACCCCGTGCCATCCCACGGAGGATCCGGAAAAGGTCATTGGCGCCCTGCGCACGCTCTTTCCCGATCTTGCGGTCGAGCGGAGGGATCGCCTCATCCTCGGCACGACGGAGCGGCTCGATCGCCTGCGGGAGCGGATTCGGGACCAGAGGATCCGGGACACGGCCCGGCGGCAGTTGCTCGCCGGTCGGACCGCGGACCGGACGACGATCCGCCTGAGCAAGCAGGCCGCCTCTCGGGGCGTCGTGAACTTCGCCGCGGGGTCTCCTCTCGGTGACGTCCTCGTCGAGATCGAATCCGACGACGTGTCGAAGGTCATCGACGAGGTCGCCGAGAGCACGGTGGACCGGCCGGCCTAGGCGGTCCGGCCGCACCGGGTGCACGTGAAGCGGCCCGCGTCGTAGCGGGCTTCCACCCATCCGCAGGTCGGGCATTGGAACCGGACCGGTGGATACCCGTAGGGAGGCGGGACGAACGACGGCGCATAGTCCCGCGGGATCCGCCCCGGGTCCCGGAACACGGTCGCGGGCGGGCCGGCGGAAGGCGCGGGAGACCAGGCGCCCAGGCCCGGGGCAGGCGGCGTCATGAGGGGGCCTGGGGCACGGGGAACTGTGGTCGAGGAGCCCGGATTGGGGGGCGGCGGCGGCCCGGGGGGCACGGTGGCGGCGCGGACGGGCCTCGGGGGGCGGAACTCCCCGACGAGGGCCGTCAGGTGCCGCACGGCATCGATGGAATACCACACGAGGAATCCCGCTCCTGCGACCGCGAGGCCGAAGAACAGGAGGGAGAGGAACAACTCTAGCCCCGTTCCGCCGACGCCCTCGAAATACAGGGCGAGGAAGTAGTCGTTCACGAAATGGGCCAGGACGGAGGCCCCGATCCCGTGGCGGAGGAAGAGGTAGCCGAACCCGAGGCCGGCGACGAAGGTGGGCCCGACCTTCCACCATCCCCACCCGGGCTGGTGCGCCAGGCCGAAGATCGCCGCGCTCGCGAAGAGGACCCCCCACGCCGCGACCTTCGTCTCTTTCGGGGAGTCCGCCCGAAGGACGCCTCCGAACAGGTACCGCCAGCCTCCGACAACGTGCTGCCCGGCGGCGCCCAGGAGCCGGCCCTCCGGGCCGCGGGCGGCTTCGTACAAGCGAATGGCGAGGGACCCGAGGGCCATGGGGGCGCCGATGAGGAGCAGCCGGAACGCGATCTCCTCGTACACGCCGGCATTGGCCAACTCGAACAGGATCACCCAGGTGTTCCGCGAGTCGATCTGGATCGGGTTCGACGGCTGGATGCCGATGGCTTCGAGGGACAGGATGACGGCGACCTGGACGAAGGTGACGGCCATCCAGACCTGGGCGACCGCGATCCAGGCGCTCCGGGCCCTCAACCGAGTCCCGATTGCGCCGATCGGCGCCCGGAAGGCGGTCCAGAGCGCCTTCCGTTCCGCGATGACATAGTAGCCGCCGAAGACGGCGATCGCCGCGACGACGAGGCCGTAGTAGGTGAGGAACAGGGCCTTGTCCTGGGACCTGAACAGGGGGTACGGGTAGGGGGCGGGGACATAAAGGACGACCCCGGCGTCGGTCCTCCAGGAAAGGCGGACGTTGTCCAGGTCGACCTCGACCTGCCCCGAGGTCGCGTTCGCGACGAAGGCGACCTTGAGGTAATAGGGACGCCGGGGTTCCACGACCTGAGTGTCGTTCCGGAACGGGCCCAGAGAAGTCCACCCCGTGGGACCGTGGAACGGGACGGCCGCGATCGCCGTCCGCGGGTCAGGATTCGAGTTGGAGCCGTCGATCGAGACGAAGAGGTAGCCGTCGGAGAGGCCTCCGATGATCCGGAGGTCGAGGCGCACCGCGGTCGCGAACGGCGTCGCGCCGTCGACCTGGAACGGCTGGATCCAGTAGCCTCGGGAACCGGACGAGAACAGGGTCATCCGGAGGTACCCGCCCGGGTTGCCCCCCGCGCTCTCGTACGACAGGGACGAGGCGCTCCAGGCGCTCCCGGTCCAATTCCCCTGGTCGACGTCGAGGCCCGCGTTCGGGGTCTGGCCGGAACGGATTCCCTCGATCCCGGGAACGACCCAGCTCGGGCTGATTGCGAGACCCGCGAAGTCCGTGGCCGCGAAGACGACGAAGGCGAGGATCGCGAGGGTCCACAAGATGGAGAGGACGGCGCGGCCTCCAGAGGAGCGCGCGGGTGCGGGCCGATAGGCCCAGGAGGCGGTCGGGAGGCCGCACCGTGGGCAGAAATTGCCGTAATAGAGGGTGCCACACCGTGGGCACGGCCAGGATCCGGCCGGGGCGGTCGAGGCGATCGCTGTCCTCGAGGGTCCGGCCTCCCCGGGGGTCGGGGCGCCGCACTGAGGGCAGAACCGCCCCTCGAAAACGGACCCGCACCGGGCGCATAGCATGGGCCCGTCTCACGAGGCCGGCAGGATATTAAATGGTGCGCCCGCAACCGTCTCCCGTGCGAAACCGGCCCGATGCCCGTCCCGCCGGGAAGGTTAATATCGCGTACTCCGGTTCCGCGAGCCTCCGTCCTTCCCAGACGGGGAGGACCGAACGGGGTCGGAGGATTAGGCTATGGACTACGGGGAGCGGGGCCAGAGGAGCCCGGAGGTGGAGTTCGAGACGGTGAAGGCGGAGAAGGTCAACTTCGGTCGGAACAACTTCCTCGAGATTGCCCGGAAGCGGGCGAAGACCTCAGATGGGACGAACGAGTTCATCTCCCTCTCCCGAGGGTACTACCTACCCGACAAGACGGAGCGGTTCAAGCGCTCCCTGACGATCCCGGACGATCCGGACGTCCGGGCGTTCGTGGCGGAGAAGATCCGCACCCTTTGAGGCCATCGCGGGACGAGGTGTCCGGGGCGTCCACCCGCGGGGTTTAAGCGCCCGGGAGTTCATAGGTGGCAGCCCTTCTGCACCTGCACAAAGGGGGAGTCATCATCGGCCCGCCGCTCAAGCGGGGCCTGGGCTACATCGCGCTCGACCCCGAGGATACCGTCCCGTCGCTCGTCCGGTCCCTGGCGGACGCCGGCCCGCGATCCCTCTGGATGACCTCGAACCGGCCCGAGGCCCCGCCGGACGGCGTCGAGGTCCTCCGCGTGACGACCTTGCATCGCGGCCCCGGGACCGCGGATCCGAGGAGGCTCCAAGACCTGAGGGCCGCGGGCACGACCTTCTTCGACGAAGTCGGCCCGGGGCTCCTGGTCATCGACTGCCTCCCTCCCCTCGTCCTCTACGCGGGCGTCGAGCGGGTCCTCCGGTTCGTGCACGACATCCACGAAGAGGTCGCGATGCGGAACGCCTACCTCGTCGTCTTCGCCGATCCGAGGCAGGTCAATCGGCGGATGATCGCCTGGTTGGAACGAGAGCTCGACCCGCTCCCACGCGCCGTCGAGGCCCCGGCCGACGGGGCAGTCCGCGCCGCCTGAGCCTTACGGCCCGAAGATCAGCCCCATCCCGGAGGCGGCCTCGTCATCCTGGGATCGAAACCGGCGGTAGATGCGGTCCGCGTCTGTCCCGGAGAGGGGCTCCGCGATCCCCTTCGTCAGCTCGACCGCGCGGGCGAGGGCCGCCTCGCTGCCTTCCACCAGGACGTAGCGATCGTTCCCGGACAAGCCGAGGCTCTTCGCGTCGCGAGCCGTGACGCTCTGGCGGCTCACGACATCGTCTTGGAGGAGGACGCTCACCTTCTCTGCGGCCGCGGTCGTGAACCGGAGGACGCGGTACACGAGCGGCCCACGGCGGCGTCCGTAATAAAGCATT
Organism: Thermoplasmata archaeon; assembly: GCA_035639595.1. Taxonomy (GTDB): domain Archaea; phylum Thermoplasmatota; class Thermoplasmata; order RBG-16-68-12; family RBG-16-68-12; genus RBG-16-68-12. The sequence continues at coordinate 15,036 of DASQXV010000215.1, forward strand.
CATTCACTCGGCTCCGTAACGTCCAACATGGTGCGGGAGGATCTGCGCTTTCACCGATTCCATCGATGCGTCCATGGGACCGCCCCTCCGTAGCTTTCTTCCAGAATTTCCTGACGTCGCCAGGAGCGCAATGCAGGAGAGGATTCACGTCAGGACTTAACGCCGACGTGACAGAATCATTCCTCGTCGGTCGACGCGGTCAGAGGCAGGATTATGAGGAACCCCCCGACGACGAGCAGGGCCATTCCCGCAATCCGGTCCACCCACCAGGCGATCGGCAGTCCCATGAGGGAGATCCCGATGCCGAGGAGGCTGAGGACGGTCCGCGGGGTCGCCACGGCCACGATGAAGAGCCCTCGGCCTAAAGGCCTTTCGAGGTCCTCGCCACCCGTGATAACGGCCCGCAAATGTTCTTATCGAGACTTCCCGCATCGACGCATGTGGCCGATTCCGAAGAGATTCCGGAGGTGGGCGAGATTGGGGAGACGCAGATCCTCGCCGCGCTCCTCGGCCTCGCGGAGATGGTCGGCGGCCTCAGCGACACGGACGAGCTCATCGCGCTGATCGCCCGCGTCACCCCGGGCGTCCTCCGCTTCGACCGCTGTGCGATCATGGCCTACGACGAAACGGACCGGGAATTCCGGACCCTCGGATCGTTCGGCCCCGGGTCCCCCCGGACGCCGTTCGACGGCCTTCGGATCTCGGAGTCGGACATCCCGTGGCTCTCTCAACGGCTGATCGCCCTGCGGCTGCCCGCGCTCCTGAAGGCCACTTCGGGGGAGGTCGGGCTCTCGTCCGCCCTCCAGCAGCGTCTCGCCGTGAAATCGGCCCTCGTCGTGCCCCTCGCGGCCCGAGGTCGGTTCCTGGGCCTCCTCTGGCTTGACGACACGAGGAGCGCCCACTACTTCACGTCGGAGGAGATCAACATCGTCCAAGGGATCGCGGCCCAGGTCGCGATCGCGCTGGACCGCGCGAGCCTCAGCGACGCCCTGGACCTGGAGCGCCGACGCATGGAGTCCCTCGTCGCCGCCCTGTCCGATGGGGTGATTGCGGTCGACCGCGACGCCCGAATCCTGACGATCGACCCCGGGGCGGAGTCCCTCATCGGATGGCAGACGTCCGAGGTCCGGGGCCGACGGATGCGCGAGGTGTTCGACATCTCCGAGGCGGAGGCGAGCGTGGCGTGGCGCATGGAGAAGTCGGGACCCGCCGCGAGGCCAAAGGAGCTGGCGCTCCGGGCCCGGGATGGCGAAGTCGTCGTCTGTTCGGCCCACGGCATCGCGGTCCGCGACGCCTCGGGAGCCGTCGTCCAGGTCCTCTACCTCCTGCGGAAACGGGGCGATACGAAAAGCTATTGGGATCGGGTCCTCGACTCGATGGACGATCTCGCGCGTCCTCACGAGGCGGAGCCGCCGGAGTAGAGGAGCAGGCGAATCTCGGCCGTCGTGAATCGGCTGTGGGCGCGGAGCGACGCCTCATCCCGTTCCCGGATCGCGCGAAGGTACCGCGGGCAGCCTTTCGTGAGCAGGTAGATCCGACGCAGCGCTTCTTCGCCGATGTCCGGCCGATCGAGCATCTCCCGGCACCCTTCCATGTCGAGGCCCCTCAGGTGGCGTTCCACGACGAGCCCCGCGTCGACGTCCCCCTTCGAGTAGAAACGGCAGTACGCGGGCGTTGACTCCTGCGCGAGGACGAGGAGCTTCCCGCCGACGGTCCGTCCCGTCCGCACGAAGGCGCGCAAGGCCTCGACGAGGGATTCCTCCGCATCCCCATATCCATCGACGACCAGGAGCTTCGTCCCGCGGCCGAACGCGTCGCGGAGCGCGGCGGCCACGGAGTCCGTCTCGTCGGGAGCCTCGATCCGCGC